>CAZSGR010000084.1:0-9391 GCA_964606185.1 uncultured Eubacteriales bacterium | reverse complement strand
CTTTTCTACCTTTTCTTTTTTTAGACAACATAATCCTTTTTTTCCATCGATCGGAGTTCCTCTTCTATGGCTTTCCTGACAGCCGGCGGCATATTTTTTTCCCTTTCCAGCATCGGCTTCAATCCTTTGCCTATTCCGTCATCAATGAAGTGAGGTTTAATGAATTCAGAATCCCAGGTTCTCTCCTCGAAGGAACGGCTTTCCAGCGTTTCGAAGAAGCTCTTGATTCCTTTTTCCGGGTCTCCCTCGATCTCCCTGAAATAAGAGCCGTAGATATGAAGTGAGTCGCTGATATCCACATACCGGCCCAGCCGCACTTCTTTTCCGGTTTTTTCCGAAAGCGCTTCTGCAATTTTTCTCATTAAAGTTGTTAAAGCGATGACGTTTTCAAACCACGCTTTGAACAGATCTCGACTCCTCCAGTGAGTATTCATATTGTAGGTGTACCCTCCATTTCCATCCTCACAGAGGCGGCCCCAAATTCGCTGGAGACAGGGCGGATCATCAGTCGGAGGATCAAGCTTGGGATTCCAGGTGATGGCCTGTGCTCGCCTGGTGTATCCTGTCTTGGAAAGCCTGTCGATCATGTAGCCGATCTGATTCACAACCTTATCTTCGATCCTGTATTCAAAGAGCCGTCCATGGTAAGTATAGGTCCAGCGCGTGTCTTTACTCTCGACTCCTTTCAAAATCTCTTCCACTGGCTTCACCCAGTAATCGTGAGCTCCGTGAACCACTTCCATCACATACTCAGCCAATCCGCCCAAACCATCGGCAAACGAGCGGTGAAACCGGGGCTGGCCAAAAGGATGGCGGACAGTGATAATCACCGTCGCATCCCGGCTCGGTGGGTCATCAGGATGGTCGTACTCAGTCCGGATGCTCACTCCATTTTCCCACACCTCTTTGATTGCCCTTTCATAGGTCCGAGGGATTGTATCCTCATTGACGCTTAATACAGGGATATTGCCTGATTCCATTGATTCTCCTCCGGCTGTCATGCAACAGAAAAATTAGGAATTTGAATGAAATCCGAGTCACTCAATCTCAGCTGAAAATAAATCATTGCCGGTACAAAACTCAAGAAAAGATTAATCATTTTATTTGAGTATAAAATATAAATCAATGGCTTTAGTGTCAAATCCAATGAAAATCATGTTTAGATTCAACCCTTGAATTAAAAAATCCTGGAAGCTTTGCAGAAACAAAACACTCAAGAATATTTCTTTTTTTCAATTTTTCCTGGCTTGAATCGACTAAGTCTCTGAGAGGAGGAATAAATATATGATTAAGAGGGGAAGAAGCAACCATCCTTCTATAGCGAAGAACACCTTCAGAAGAAAATCGAGTCGGAGAAGAATCCCACTCAACACAACTTCTCTGTATAGCCCGTTGACTATTTTCTCGATGATGGTCAGAATCCTCTGGCTTCTCTCATATTCTACTTAATTCCAAGGGGGCAATATGGCCGATGAGAGACGAAGACATCCAAGGTTTAAATGTTTACTTCCTGCTGAATTAGTCAAATCGGAAGGAATTCCAGACCTGGTTGAAAGAGTGAGTATTCAGGATATCTCGAGTGATGGCCTTAAATTGGTTGTTAAATTTGCTCAACCTGATAGGGGATCCAACATGGATCTAAAGCTCTACATTCCAGAGAAAAGTATACTCACTTTCATCACGGCAGAGACTGCCTGGAGCAAGTTCAGTAACAGTAAACTTGAAGCCGGGCTGAGGATCAGAGAGATCGACAGGAAAATGAAGAAAGAGATCCTCAACTGGGTATATCCTGGATGGGTAAAAAAAGACTAAAGGAGGAAAAACCTAGACTTTTTAATTAAAATAATTAATTTTTAAGAATTATTGGAATAATTTTTTTTAATAATCTCTAAACCGTATATATTGACATACAAAGGTGTCGAAACTATAATTTAGTCCTAAAACTCAGGGGAAAACCAAAGGGAAAGATGGCAAAGCATAAGCCCAAAGGGACAGAACACGTCAATTCTCCAGAAGAAGTCATTCCAAGCAATATTGCCCGATTTGGCCCATCTCTATTCCTGAAGGGAGAATTATCCGGGGAAGAAGACCTGGTGATTGATGGAAAGTTTCAGGGAAAGATAAATTTGGAGAATCACAATGTTCTTGTGAGAATGGGAGGGAATGTCAAGGCTGATATTCATGTCAACAGTATCACCATTAAAGGAAGTGTCAAAGGAAACATCTATGCTTCAGGAAAAGTCTTCATCTCTGAAGAAGGCCAACTGCACGGAGATATTCACGCCCCCACCATCTCGATCATGGATGGAGCCCGGTTCAAAGGAAGTGTAATCATGGATAAAATCGCCAAATCGGTTTCTCCTCCTGAAAAAGAACCTGAGCTCCAGTTTTCCAAGGAAGAAGCTGAGGAACCAAAAGAGACAGGAAAGGAAGAAGATACCAAGGACGACTCTTCCCTTAAGTTTCGCGATCTCTAAATTTTTCCTGCCTTTCGATTCATCATCATTCATCCTGTTTCCATGTTCCAGGTATTTAACATGCCATAATGCCACCGATCAGAGATTTCTATTATCTTTCTTCTTTCTTTTTGGCCCAGTCCTAACATTATCCATTAATGCCATTGCGAACGGAGTGAAGCAATCTCAGATTTTTGTCATTACGAGCGAAGCGTGGTAATCTCATAAGAAAATAATGAAAATCTCATTTTTATGAGATTGCTTCTTCGCTACGCTCATCGCAATGACAATAATGATACAGAGTTAAGCTTTACTCAATTTTTTTCTGCTATAATAAGGCCTATGAAAAAATTCACGCTCTTTTCTGATTTTGCCCCGAGAGGCGACCAGACAAAAGCCATCCAGCAGCTGTATGAAGGCCTGGAAAACAAGGCCACACACCAGGTCTTGATGGGCGTCACAGGCTCCGGCAAAACTTTTACCATTGCCAACATCATCGAGAAGGCCAACCGCCCCGTCCTCATCATATCCCACAACAAAACTCTGGCCGCTCAACTCTACCAGGAATTCCGCCACTTCTTCCCCGGGAATGCGGTGGAATATTTTGTCAGCTACTACGATTATTATCAGCCTGAGGCCTACATTCCAGCCTCAAATATCTATATTGCTAAGGAAGCGACGATTAACGACGAGATAGACCGTCTCAGGCTGTGCGCCACCAACTCTCTTTTCCAGAGAAAAGATGTCATCGTCATCGCGTCTGTCTCCTGCATTTATGGTATCGGATCGCCAAAGACTTATTTCTCGATGAGTTTCACTCTACAAAAGGGCCAGGAGATATCCAGAAAGAAAATTCTCAAAAACCTGGTCGAAATACAATACGAACGGGAAGAGACAGAATTGAAAAGGGGAACATTTCGGGTGCGGGGAGATGTTATCGAAGTGTTTCCTTCTTATGAGGATTTTGCCTACCGGTTCGAGCTTAGCGAAAACGGAATATCCAAAATTTCCGCCATCGATCCTCTTCTGGGCAAAGCACTGGACAGTTACGAAAAAATCCTCATCTATCCAAGAACTTTTTTCTCCACTCCCCCGGACATTCTCGACCATGCGATCCGAAGCATAGAAAGGGAACTCGAGGAGAGAATCGCATTTTTTAAAAAACAGGACAAACTCATCGAAGCCAACCGGATCGAAGAGAGAACACTGTTTGACCTGGAAATGTTGAGAGAATTCGGTTACTGCCCAGGCATAGAGAATTATTCACTCTATCTTAGTTTGAGAAAACCCGGAGAGCCGCCCTACACTCTTCTCGATTATTTTCCTCCTGACTTTCTGATCATAATCGATGAATCCCACGTCACTATCCCTCAAATCCGAGGGATGTATTACGGCGACCGCTCACGAAAGCAGACCCTTATTGAACATGGATTCCGCCTGCCCTCAGCCCTGGACAACCGGCCTCTCAATTTCGAAGAGTACGAGAGCCGGATCAATCAAGTCCTTCATGTCTCAGCCACTCCGGGCCCTTATGAACTAAAAAAAACGAAGAATAAAGTCGTCGAGCAGATCATCAGGCCGACCGGCCTTACAGACCCTGAAATCGAGGTCCGTCCGGTAAAAGGTCAAATCGACGATTTAATGGCTGAAATCAATACAAGAGCTCGGAAGAACGAGCGAACCCTTGTCACCACTTTGACCAAAAAAATGGCAGAAGCCTTGACACGGCATTACCATGAGCTCGGTCTCCGCGTTCGCTATCTTCATTCTGAGATTGACACGCTCGAACGCGTGAACATACTCAGAGACCTGAGAAAAGGAAAATTCGATGCTCTCATCGGTATCAACCTGCTCAGAGAAGGGCTTGATCTGCCTGAAGTCTCCTTAGTGGCTATCCTGGATGCGGACAAAGAAGGGTTTCTCCGCTCATCAACTTCTCTGATTCAGACTTTTGGGCGTGCGGCAAGGAACGTTGAAGGAAGAACCATTCTCTATGCAGACAGCATGACAGACTCTATGAACAAAGCGATCACTGAGACAAACAGGAGGAGGAAGATCCAACAGGAATTCAACACGAAGAACAACATCACTCCTCAATCCATTAAAAAAAGAATAGATGAGGTCTTGACCAGCATATATGAGAGGGATTATTTTGATTATTCACGGATCTCGGAGGAGAAAGATATCTATCTCTCGCCCCAAAAGAGAAAAGAAAAGATGGAGAAACTGGAAAATTTGATGAAGGAGGCAGCCAGAAACCTGGAGTTTGAAAAAGCAGCTAAATTGAGGGATGAGCTCAATAAATTGAAAAAAAGGGAGTTGGAATTAGTCGCCTGAGCGAGTTTCAAATTTTCATTTCGACATAAAGGTACCTATGACTAGCCGTTTGAGAAAAAAAGCACAGGCTCTGCCGCAAAAAGCTGGCATTTACTTCTTTAAGACTCGCACGGGAGAGGTGATCTATATCGGCAAGGCACGCTCTTTACGGGATAGAGTGAAATCTTATTTCCAGCAGACTTCGGATGCAAAAATCAAAAATATCCTCTCTGAAACATGGGATGTCGATTTTATCCTGACTGGCTCCTCGAAAGAAGCGGCCTTCCTCGAGAATAATTTTATCCGCACCTACCAGCCCAGATATAACCTGAGGCTCAAGGACGATAAAAGCTTCCCCTTCCTGAAAATGACGCTCCGGGAAAAGTTTCCGGCGCTCACATTAACAAGAAGAGTGGAGGAAGACGGAGCCAAATATTATGGACCGTACAGCCCGGCTCAGCAAGCTCGACAAACAAGCCATCTCATCGCCAAATACTTCGGTGTCCGGACATGTGAGGAAGCTGTTCCAGGAAAAAGGAAAAGGCCTTGTCTCGAATATGACCTCAAACTCTGTTCCGCTCCTTGCGTTAATTACATCTCCGAATCGGATTACAGAGAGAGCGTGGAGAATGCACTTCTCTTCCTGGATGGAAAAACGGAAAAGCTGTTGAGCGTCTTAAAACAAAAAATGCGCGAATCAGCATCCCGGCAGGAATTCGAGCAGGCTGCTCACTGGAGAGACCTCATTCACACTATAAAAGACATCAAAGAGAGACCGAAGCTCATATCCGTCCAGATGGAAGATATTGATATATTCGGTTTCACACGGGAAAGCGAAAACATCGCCGTCTATGTCTTCTTGATGAGAAGAGGTAAAGTCATCGAATCTGAAGAGCTCTACTTTCAGGAGAAAGAAGAGGTTTCAAACACAAAAATCCTTTCCGCTTGCTTGAGGGACTTTTATGAGAATCGAGAAATTATTCCGGATAAAATACTCCTTCCCTTTACACCGGAAAGAAAAGAAAAGCTCTCAAAGATGCTTACGAATAAAAAGCATAAAAAAGTTGAAATCTTCACACCACTCAGAGGGAAAAATAAAAAATTGGTCAGCCTGGCCAGTACGAATGCAGAAATTCTGATGCGAAAAAAATCCGATGAGCTCTTTCCTCTTGAAGAAATGAGAAAAATCTTCGAGCTCAAAACCCTTCCTGTCCGGATCGAGGGGTACGATATCTCTAACACAGGAGGAGATGAATCCGTGGGCTCTCTTGTTATCTTTGAGAACGGCCTCCCCCAAAAAAATGATTACCGAAAATACAAGATCAAGAGTGTGGAGGGCCCGAACGATGTGGCCAGCATTCAGGAGATCATCAGAAGAAGGTACACGAGACTCCTCCAGGAGAAAAAGGCCTTCCCGGATTTAATCCTTGTGGATGGAGGAAAAGGCCAGCTGAATGCAGCCAAGGCAGTTCTTGAAGAATTGGGATTAAGCCATCTTCCTGTCGTCTCATTGGCAAAAAAGGAAGAAATCATTTTCACACCATCTCGTAAGGACGGGATACGGCTGGAAAAAACTTCCCCAGTCCTCAAGCTCTTCCAGAGTATAAGAGACGAATCTCACCGTTTTGCTCTTTCTTTCCACCGATTGAGAAGAAAAAAGAAAAGCTTCGAATCCCAGCTGGATAGGATCATGGGGATTGGGCCAAAGAAAAAAGCAGCCCTGTTGACAAAATATAAAAGTGTAGAGGAAATAAAAAAAGCCTCGATCGAGGAATTAGCCAAGATTACAGGAAGAAAGGTGGCTCAAGACCTTGTTGACAAGCTTAAAACAGAATGATACCAATTTCAGAGAAAAGTTTATGATGTGAAGCCTCAAAAGATAATTAAAGTAAAGAAAAGTTAATTTATGACAATTTAAGTATATATGTGTAATTTCTCACCTTGTTTTGCATCTTTTGAGGTGGGGCAATAGCGTACGGAGAGACGAATATGATACTTGGAACTGGAATCGACATCATCGAAGTGGAGCGTGTAAAAAGAATAGCTGAAAAAAGTCCCCGTTTCCTGGAAAAGATCTTCACCTCTGGCGAGATCGACTACTGCCTGAAGAAAAAAAATAAGTACCAGCATTTAGCCGCCCGGTTTGCTGCCAAAGAAGCTTTCTTCAAGGCCATAGGAAAAAGGATAAACTGGACTGACGTTGAGCTCTACAACCTCTCTTCTGGAAAGCCCGAGTTGAAAATTAAGAATAAAGAGAGGTTTCACGTAGAAAAAACCCACGTCTCCATCTCTCATCTGAAAGAATATGCTGTTGCAGCCGTTATCCTGGAAGGGAAAAAATAGATTGCAGGTTATTTCCCCAGAATCAATCGAGCGATAAAGCTGAGGATTACTGCGACGCCCGTATTCAATCCGATCGAAATCAGTGCGATTTTCTTCCCCATCTCTTTCCAGAGGAGAGCCACTGTAGAGAGGCAGGGGATAAAAAAGTTGATAAACACAGTGAAAACGATGAGTTGTTCTTTGGAAATGACTGTCAATACGTCCCTGTAGCTGACATCGAGCGCCTGGAGCATCATGACTAAAGACAGCTCTTTCCTCAAAAATCCAAAAACGAGAGTGACCCCAAGGTCCCGCGGCAGGCCAAGGCCTTTCTCCACTAGAGGGGAAAGAATCAAGTTGATGAATCTGTCAAAATTCAGGTATTGAAAAAGGCCCAAAACAATGCTTCCTGCAATCAGGATAGGCCAGGCAAATTTTATGAAGGATTTCATATGGAAATATGTTTTCTTCATCATGTTTTTAAGCGAGGGCACCTTCAAAGAAGGGATTTCAAGAATCAATCCAGGCGAAGGAGTCCTAAAAAAGAGCGTAATCACACGACCGAGCAAAGCCACTAAGAGTATATTGAACACGTAGAAACCGAAGGCCCACAGCGGACCCAGGTAAAAAGCGACCAGGGCCAGGATAATTGTTGTTCGGGCTGAACAGGGAATAAAGGGAATGAGCAAAGATGTGATGACCCGGTCCCTGCGGGATTCCAGAATTCGGGTTGAAATGATAGCCGGGACGTTGCACCCAAAACCCAGGATAAAAGGAGAGATGGATTTTCCATGGAGCCCGATTTTGTGCATAAAGGTGTCCATTAAAAAACCTGCTCTTGCTAGATATCCCACATCCTCTAAAAAAGACATCAGAAAAATCAAAGGAAGGAAATAAGGGAGTACAATGGCTATGCCCCCTCCTATTCCTGCAAGTAGTCCATCAATTAAATAAAACAACACACCTGTTCCGAGAGCTTGCGAAAGGGAATGCCTCAAGTTGGTCAAAGGCTCAAGAAGAAGTCCTTCTAACGGGCTCCCGACTTTGAAAATGATTAGGAAAAAACCGCAAAAAACAGCTAAAAGAATGATGTATCCAAAGAAGGGATGCATGATGACATCATCGACTCTTTCCTCAAAGCTGATTCTTTTTCCCCTAAGAACTCGGCTGCATTCCTCAAAAATTTTGAGGGCTAAATGATGCCTTTCGGCCGAGATGACTTCGTATGCCGGAGCGTTGTGCATGGTCTCGAGGTCGTGTCTCACTTGATCCAGGTTTTTTTTCAAGGGAGGATTGATATCTTTGAGCACCTTATCAAAAAAAAGCTTATTGGCCTCTATCATATGGATGGCTGTGAATCTCTTGTTCGAGACAACAGGGAATTCTTCTGGAAGGAGATTGATCAATTCCTCAATTTTCTGCTCCACATCTCTGGACCATTCGATAGGGGATACGGTTAATCCCTCCTCCAGGCCTCGGAGGACAGCATCCAGAAGTTCCTTGATCCCTCGGCCACGAATGGCTATGGTCGGAATCACAGGAACACCAAGAATCTTCTCCAGTTTCCTTATATCGATTTCAACTCCCTTTTTCTCCGCTAAATCAACCATGTTCAGCGCGATGATCATCGGGTATCTCAATTCAATGAGTTCCAGAGTGAGTTCAAGGCTCCGGCCAAGAACTGACGCATCAATCACGTTGATGACCAGGCTGGGCTTCTCATGGAACAAGTGAACGAGAGCGACTTTTTCAGCCGGGTCGGATGGATTCAGGGAATAGGTTCCCGGTAAATCAATGATGTTTAAAATATTTCCTTCAACATTGACTTTGCTGTGGGTGTGTTCAATGGATGTGCCGGGAAAATTGGACGTGTCCGCTTTCAGCCCAGCGATTGCGTTAAAGAGAGTACTTTTTCCGCAATTCGGCTGCCCGATGAATATAACATCGGGATATTTATTTTCTTTACTCAATTATTTCGACCATAATTTTTTGAGCGACTCCCCTACCAAGAGCAACCGATGTATCTGAAGTCAGATTCTTTATAAGTACTGGTCCCCGAAAAATGGCCCGTGAATCCAGTTCAATAGTATCATTCTTATGAAAACCCATTGCCATCAGCCTCCTGCGGACACCATGCCCACCGATTATACCCACGATCTTCAAGGGAGTGTCAGGAGGAGCTTGGATCAAGCTAATCACTTCGGACATATTCTGCATCCTTTAATCACTAATTGAGAATCATTCTCAATACTTCGAGTAAAAATGATAAAGAAATCAGAGAGAAAAATCAATACCCC
>CAZSGR010000083.1:1515-12967 GCA_964606185.1 uncultured Eubacteriales bacterium | reverse complement strand
ATTTTATGAATAATTCAGGATGACAAATTTATTTAAGTGAGGGCTAAAATGAGATTAAAATCCTTAAAAATTGTTTCTGCCAGTCTATTCCTGCTCTTCCTTTTTTCCTGTCTGACCATAAACATCTATTTCCCCGAAGCTGAAGTGCAAAAAGCGGCAGAGGAAATAGTGGATGAAATCAGGAAAGAAGCAGAGGATAAGGAGAAGAAGGACAAAGATTCTCAAATGCTTGAAATCGAACAGGCGATGAACAGCGGGGGCGGATCATTCTCGCTGATTCCCTCTCTGTACGCTCAAGAAGCGACTGAAGTCACGACTCCAAAAGTCCGGGCTCTTAAACAATCCATAATTGATAGATACGCGAAACTCAAACCGTTTAGAGATAAGGGGAATATCGGCGAAGGAAACGATGGATTCCTTAAAGTCAGAGATGAATCCGGGTTGAATTTGAAAGACAAAGCCATGCTGCGAAACCTGGTGAAAGATGAGAATAACGACCGGAAGAATATGTATGCGGAAGTGGCGAGAGCTATGGAAATTGAAGCCAGCCAGATTCCTAAAATCCAGAAGATATTCGCTGCCCTGTGGATTAAAAAGGCAGAGTCTGGATGGTGGATTCAGAAAGAAAATAGTCAGTGGGCTAAAAAGTAGTAGTTTAATCATCACTACATTTTTTACAGGAAATCGTTTCTTGGTTATTTGAAGAAATAACCGGGCGCGTTTCCAGCCAAACAATCCAGTTGACTTGAGAGGAGCCAAGCATGAAAAGAAAGAAGAGAAGACAGCTTAAAGAAGATGAATTCGTATCCATTGTCAATAAAATTTTCCATTATTTCCGAGACCACACAAAAGAGCTCGTGACTCTGTGTGTTCTGGCCTTTGTTCTTGTTCTAGTTTTTTTTGGAGTTAAATATATTTCCAGGCATAGTCAAAAAAAGGAGAGCCAGAGGCTCACCCAGATCCTGGATCTCCAGGGTGATTTGAACACTAAACCAGAGAATTTGGCCAGGCTTGAGGAGATAGCCGGAAGAGGTAAATTCACTCGACTGGGATACATCTATCTCTCATCATACTGGATAGAGAACGGAGATTTGGAAAAAGCGCAAATTTATCTGGAGAAGATACCGAAAAAGCCGAGGGATGTCGTTTTCTACCAGGCCCAGGATCTGTTGGGTCAGATTCATCTCAAACGGAAGGATTATGATAAGGCCATCGAAATTTACAGGGCGATCGAAGAAGATGATCCTGAAAGCTATTCTCTGGATGTTGTTCTTTTTCACAGGGCTGAAGTTCATGAGGAAAAGGGAGAGACTGACGAAGCCTTGGCCCTGTACAGGAAAATCCAGCAGGAGTTCTCCCAAACGTATTATGGATTTGATGCATCTCAAAAGGTTAGTCAATTAGAATCAAAAAAATAATCTATTGTAAATTCAAAAAAAAAGGATATAATACTTTGTTACTTTAACGAGGAGGAAATAAATGGCTTTAAAGATAACTGAAGAATGCATTAATTGCGCGGCCTGTGAGCCTGAATGCCCGAATGACGCCATCACCATGGGAGATGAAATTTACGAGATTGATCCTGAGAAGTGCACGGAGTGCGTTGGACATTTTGATGAGTCTCAGTGCGTCGCTGTTTGTCCTGTTGATGCCTGTGTTCCGGATCCCGAGCATAAGGAGTCAAAGGAGGAATTAGAAGCCAAATTCAAGATGCTTTCAGAAGAATAAATTTTTTCTTACTTGTATAGTTTAGCTTGAGATAGGAGTGATTTTGGTCACTCCTATTTTTTTATTCAATAGATGGAAGAAGAAAAAACAAACGGAGTAGAGGGAGAAGTCAGGAATCCCCCGTTTTCTCTAAAAAAGAACATCTGGGTTAACATCCTCCTCTTCATCGTCACAGTGTTCTCCACGTTTTTTGTGGGGATATCTCTGAGCATCAATTATTTATACACTGATACTCTCTCTCAAGATACTCAAATTCCTGTGACGGTCGAGATGGTCATGGACCCACAGGTCATAACCTTGAGTTTAATTTATGTGGTTGTGCTTCTCGGAATTTTATTGGGCCATGAATTCGGCCATTTTTTGACCTGCAGGTATTACAGGATAGATGCCACTCTTCCTTATTTTATACCGGCGCCAACGCTGATCGGAACCCTGGGTGCCTTCATCAAAATCAAATCCCCCATAACCAGAAAAAAGCAGCTTTTCGATATCGGAGTTTCCGGGCCTTTAACAGGCTTTATCCTCGCCGTCCCAGCGTTGGCTTATGGCCTATCTCTTTCAAAGGCTGTTCCTCCAAGTTTTCAAGAAGGGGAATTCGTTTTTGTTTTCGGTGAACCCCTTATCCTGAAGCTTTTTGGAGCTCTGATATTTAAGGGTGTTCCTTCCGATTACAGTGTCTTCCTCCATCCTGTTGCGTTTGCAGGCTGGGTGGGGATACTGGTCACGTCATTTAACCTCTTTCCTGTTGGACAGCTTGATGGAGGCCATGTGTCTTACGCTCTCCTGGGGGAGAAGTCCCGCCAATTCGGGAAGTTTATTCTAGTCGTTTTCGCAATCATGGGATTTCTTTTCTGGATAGGATGGTTCGTCTGGGCATTCCTCCTCACGTTTCTCGGGTTGAAACATCCCCGAATTATTGATGATGCGGTTCCATTGTCTCCACGGCGAAAATTGGTGGCGTATCTAATGGTCTTGATATTCATACTTTCCTTTATTCCGGCTCCCATCAAGGGATATAATTTTTTTGATATTGTGAAGGCGTTTCGGTTCTGAAGCATCCAAGTCACTTCCTCCATCCCCTCAATCGGATTCGTCCAATTTATCATCTAAGGACTCGTTTTAACGACGAGCCAAGTAAAAAAGACGGAAAAGTTTTTAACAAATTCTGTGGAAAAATTGTGGAAAAAGGCACATATTATTAGCCAAATTTTAGAATTCTCTTGCAAATATGACAATTTGCACAAAAATTGGTCACGCCTGTTAAGTGATTGATAATAATAGTGTTATGAATGTGTTGAAAATAAAGAGATTACAGAGACAAAAAATCATCGCATGAAATTGATTGCGTGTGGAAGGATGAAAGAATCATTCGAATTTCCTGTTGAAGAGATGCCCTTGGCAGCGATTTTGCGTGATTGCGGTTCAAATGAAGAAAAGATTCTCGATTATCGATAAAAAATTCGAGAAGCTCAAGAGAAAATATAAGTTAGAAGAAAATTCAAGGATTTCTTGGTAATTCTGGAGTTCTCCTTTGATGAATGATTCACTTCAGGCTTTGATTCCTTTTCAGACTCTTATTACGTTTTATCGTGTTGAGGGCATAGGCGATTTGTCCGATGGAGAGTGACTCGTCGTTAGGAGAATAATTCATCGGCCGAAGGATAATGAATCCTTTTTTCCTCAGAAGAGCTGTCGCTCTGTGCAAAAGCTTTTTATTCAAGAAAACGCCTCCGACAAAGACCACAGTATCGATGTTCTGTTCTTTCCTCGCTTTTTCTGCAACAGATGCGATAACTCGAGCGATCGTGTTGTGAAATTTTGATGAGATAGAAGAGACCTGGATGTTTTGTTCCAGATCCTTGACCACAGATCGGATGGTGGTGGCAAAGGAGACCTGGAGAGGAGGAGAATGGTTTTGAACGGAAAAGTCGTAGCTTTGTTTTGTGTCTTCATCGGCAGCGGATTCCAATCTCATAGGGGCTTCAGCCTCAAATTCAACTTCTAACGGCGATAACCTTGTGAGAAAAGATACTGCATCGAACAACCTGCCGCAGCTTGAAGTGAGTGGACTGTTAATATTCTGTTCGACCATGCTCATCACGCCTTGGATTTTGTTTTTTCCGATTCTCCTCAAAGATTGGACACTCGGGAATTTGGATCGGTATGCGTCCATGAGGTAGGATACAGCCATGCGCCAGGGTTGTTTGGCCGCCATGTCTCCTCCGGGAAGAGGGACATTCTTGAAATGCGCAAACCTCTCATAGGAGGAATAGTCAGCGATAAGGAATTCACCGCCCCAGGCAAGCCCATCCTCTCCGAAGCCATATCCGTCAAAGCTCACTCCCAGGACCTTCTTGTTGGGAGGGATTCTGTGTTCGAGGAGAGGAGCCAGGATGTGGGCGAAATGGTGCTGGACTTGAAGGATGGGAAGCCCGGATTTTTGAGCGTATCGAGTTGTGTGGAAGTCAGGATGAAGGTCTGTAACGATGATCTCAGGTTTGGCTTCAAAGAGTCGAGTGAGGTGTTCAATTGTTTCCTCGAAGTATTTGAAATTCTGGTACTCATCCAGGTCACCCAGGAACTGGCTTGTGACTACATAACCGTTCTTATAGATAGAGATTGTATCCTTGAGCTCTCCACCGAGTGCCAGTATATGCTGGGGAGAAACGAGGTCCTCGTGAACGCTTTGAGGATAGGGCACGTATCCCCGTGCGCGCCTCACGAACAGGAGTTGTTCGTCCACGACTTTAATAACCGAGTCATCGGCTCTCATGTGGATCGGACGATTGTGTGAGAGGATGGCATCACAGAGTGTGTTGATTCCTTCTCCCTCATCTTTCATGATGGGGGCATCTTTTTTATTGGAGCTTGTGGCCACAATGAGGTCTAGATGTTCCAGAAGAAGATAGTGGAGAGGAGTGTAGGGAAGCATGAATCCCAGTTCATCAAGGTGCGGTGCGATCCCCTTGATCTCTTTCTTTTTTTTGAGAAGTACGATAGGTCGACGGGCCGAAAGGAGCAGATCTCTCTCTGCAGGGGAGAGGAGAGCGTATTTTTCTATGGTTTCAAGATCCCGGGCCATCAGAGCTAACGGTTTTGTTTTCCGCTCTTTGATTTTTCTTAAACGATAGACAGACTCAGGGTTCAAAGCGTGACAGGCAAGATGGAAGCCTCCGAGCCCTTTGACTGCAAGTATCTTTCCCTCTTTTATCAAAGAAGCGGCTTTCCTGATTCCCCCGCTTAATTTTTTTCCTGTTCTGGAATAGGTGAGGCGGATTTGAGGACCGCAAACCGGACAGGCTACTGGTTGAGCATGATACCTTCTATCCATGGGATCGGTGTATTCTTTTCGGCAGTCTTTGCACATGGTGAAGCTTTGCATCGTTGTTTCCCTTCTGTCGTAAGGAAGAGATTTGACGATCGTGTACCGCGGTCCACAGTCTGTGCAGTTGATGAAAGGATAATGGTGCCTCCTGTCTGAAGAGTCCATCATTTCTTCATGGCAGCTTTCACAGATGGAGATGTCAGGAGAGATGAAGACAAAGCTTTCTCCCTCCCTTGACTTTTGTATGGTGAAGTCTTTGAGATTGAGGAATGAGGCGTTCTCCAGAATGATTTCTTCAATCTGAGAAAGAGGAGGCTGTGTCTCCTGGAGAGCTTTCAGGAATTCACTGAAATCTGTTTTCTCTTTGCTTTCGAGATGGATTTCCACCCCGAATCCGATATTTTTGACCCAGCCTGTGTACTGGAATTCATGGGCTAGGCGGTAGATGAAAGGTCTGAATCCGACTCCCTGGACGACTCCGGAAACCACTATCCGAATGGCATTTTTTTCAACTGCGCTTGCACCTTGTTTAATATTCATTGCACATAAATTTTCAGAGCTCTATGGATAGATGTCATTGCGAGCGAAGCATGGCGATCTCGTATGGGAAAATGATTTTATTTTTATGAGATTGCCACGTCACTTCGTTCCTCGCAATGACAAAGGTATTCTGTCTTATGAGATTGCCACGCTTCGCTCGCAATGACAATAATCGTTCCTCGCAATGACAAAGGTATTCTGTCTTATGAGATTGCCACGCTTCGCTCGCAATGACAATAATCGTTCCTCGCAATGACAATAATTTATTTATTCCTTTGACTGTAGAGGCATCCGCAGTAATTCTGGCGATAGATTCCTTGGCTTTTACTCAATTCCACGCTTTTTTTGAAACCGTCCTTCTTCTTAAAATCGGCCTCTAAAAAGTCTATTCGGAACTTGCGCGAAAACATCTTTCCTATTCTGTTGAGCACATCTGCTTTCTTCAGCGGGCTGAGGCTCATCACTGTCGTGAACATGTCGTAGCCCAATTCAGAGGCTTTCCGAGCTGTTTTTTCGAGCCTCATGGCGTAACAGACATCGCATCTTATTCCCTTTTCAGGTTCGTCCTTGAATTTTTGAGTGATCTTGAACCACCTTTCATCGTCGTAGACCTCTTCAATGAGGTCAACATTCAGGATTTGAGCCACTTTTCTCGTTTCTTCCAGCCTCTTGTCATATTCCTCGGCAGGATGGATATTGGGATTGTAGAAGTACCCGCTGACCTCATAATTTTCCCGGAGCCGTCCGAGGACGTAGAGCGCGTCCGGAGCGCAGCAGACATGCACGAGCAGTTTTGGTCTGTTCATGATGTTATTTTAAACTGGATGAGGAAAGGAGTAAACGGAATAAAGATTTCTGGCTATAGATTTTTAATGTTCTCTTCGACTTCTTTGATGCGCTTGTTTGTTCTGTCTATCTGGGAATAAAAAGGAGCGAGTTTTTTATTATCAACCCTATTTTCGTTGATTAACTTCCCAAAACTTTCGAAGAGGGGCTCTTTGTGCTTCTCTATGTCTTTTATCTTTTTTTGAGATTTTTCTTTGCTTCTTTTCCATTCCTTGGTTTCTTTCTGGAAATTCCGCGTTAGCTCTCTTTTATCTTTTTCAATTTTTTTTATCTTATTTTCGTTTTCAATTATCTTTTTTTGGAATTTCTCTATCTCCATTTCTATGGCCGATTTATTTTCCCTGAGAGCCTGGAGTTCCGTCCGAGTTTTTTCTCTTTTCTTCTCCAGATTCTTAATATTCTCGGCGACCTCTTTTATTTTGGCTTTCTTCTCTTCAGCGGAAAGCTTTGTGCTGGCTTTCATCTCTTTTGCGGTCCTTTCTTCAACCTCTAAAATTTTTTCAGCATATTCCATGTCTTTCTGCTTCTGGATGAGATTGAGCTCAGTGAGCTTTGCTTTTTCTTTTGTTTCGGCCATTTTTTCTCTGATAGGCTTGATCTCGTCTTCCGTTTTCTGGATTTGGTCTCCATGCTTCTTGAGGGCGGTGTTGTATTGATCATCGAGTTTTTCAATTTTTAACTCGGCTTCTTCCAGGTCCTTTTGGGAAGAGGTCTCTTTAGTTTCAAGACTTTTCAGTTCCTTAATGATCTTTTCGCCCTTTTCAAGAGTGACACCCTCTATCCAGGCTTCTTGTCCCATTTCTTTAATGAACTCGTCTTTTTTGCGGTTCTCTTTTTTGAGTCTGGATTGAAGACGAATTTTCACCATTCTTCGTTTGGCCCGGGAAAAGAACAAGTTCAGTCGCTGCCTCAATGATTTATCCCTTAAGAAGATAAAAAAGGTTAGAAGCGCAATAATACAGAGGAGGAACCAGAGGGTCCAATAGGGGAGTCCTTCGCTTTGAAGTGGAGATTCTGTTTGCTGCGCATAAACGCTCGTGAGAATTCTGCTCATGGCTATCCCTTTCTCTGTCCCGTATTGTAGTATATTTTTACCTATTCTTTAAATATCTTTTTTTCTTTTTTATTTTTCCTCTGGTCTTTTGGAGGATGAGTTTGTCCGGTGATCGGCTTTATTTCGGCATCTAACGTTTTTTTTTCGGAGCCCTTTTTTTCAAGGTTCGTGATGCCAGTTTCCTGTTCTTGTCAATCGACTCGTCACGGATTCCCTTTATTATTTCTATTTTTTTCCAGGGTATTCGTCTTATTATCTGAGGAGGGTTTATCGGAGGGGAAGCGTTCTGTACGGACCAGTCGATAAGATAGAACATGGCCGGGAGGTTTTCATCAAATATAGACTGAATTTCCTCCTCTGCATTGAAGAATTCGCCTTGAAGCCTATCTACAGGAGGAAGTTCGATCGTGAAAGAAGGGATGCCGTAGACTCCATAGCTCCAGTCGGTTGTGTCGCCGTTAGTCAGATAAAATCCTTCTCCAGCCTGCATGAATCCATAGATGTTTCCATTGACCGCTTCCATTTGTGTGGACATGTCTGTGGCCATTTGTTCGAGAAGCAGATCATCTGGAGAAGGTTGATCAGTATACCCCCATGGATACAGGATGACCTGGGAATAACTGTGGTAGGAAATAAGCGCGTTGAAATTCCTTTGGGCAAAAAGGTCTCTTATGGCCTGTGTTTCAGGTTCGGAAAAAGCTGAAGGACCTCGATAGGTATCTGAGAAGGTATAAGGACTTGACCCGATGTTATCAACCCCCCATTGGTATCCATAATTTCTGTTGAGGTCGATTCCATACGTTCCGTCTTGATTATCCCGTCTGTTTTTCCGCCAGTAACGGTAGAAATGAATGGAATAATCGAGACCGTCTGGGTTTAAAAGAGGGACGATCCAGATTTCACTCTGGTTAACAAGGCTCTGGACCTGGGGGTCTGATGCATAATTTTCGACAAGGTATTTCGCGAGGAGGTAAGGGATCTCGACCGAGATCCATTCCCGTGCATGATGGCATCCGATAAAAATGACTTCTGCTTCAGACTCATCACTGTGGACATTATCGCTGATTTTGAGGGCGTAGATGTTTCTTCCTTCAAGGGACTCACCAATGACGGAAATCCTGATGAGATCAGGGTATGAATCTTCGAGAGAATAGAGGTCTTGTTCGAGTTCTTGGGAGGAATGATACTCACCGTTGACTCCTCCTCGAATGGCTCTCTGTGTTTGTTTGAACGGGTAGAAATTGAAAGTTTCAAGAGTGTAGGGAATGTTTTCTTCCTGGAGTTTAGGGAAGTCTTCGAAATAGGCGATGATATAGATTCTGTTCTCCCATTCCATCAGGAGATCGAGGTTCATTTTCGAGAGTTTTGTTAAGGTCTCCTGATTTTTTTCGACGCTGATGATGTGTGTCGTCCAGTAGTCCTGCGCTGCGAGCGGACCAAAAGTGAGGTAAGATATGAGGACTATTAAAAACACTTTTTTAACCATAGTTCCCAATCCTTCCCGTTGAATCAAATGCAAACCAATCTTTCTGTATTTATCTAAGAATCTCCCGCTCGTCTGTTTTCTTCTCTCACTCTTCCTTTTGTCTCTTCCGTCCATTGTCTCTATTCCATCCGCGAAATTTTACCCATCTATTTCGTCAATGCTCACATCCTGAAACTCAGAGAGACTGTCGCTTTTTTCGCAGAGAGGGAGTTTCCGGAGCCTCTTTCTTCACCCAATAGCACTCCGACATCAAAAGAAAGGTTTCCCCAATGGAGGCCTGTTCCGAAAGTAAAATAGGCATAGGAGGAGTTGGGTTCGACCATCGGTTGAGGGTCATAGCTGAAGCCCGCTCTGAAGGGGGCGTTTATTCCAGCTCCAAAAAGCCTCAGTGATGTCATGTATTCGACACCCGCACCGATTTTGATGACGTCTTTGAAATTTCTCTCCTGCTCGTCTTCCTCTCCAAAATAAATGATGCTGTACCGGGACCACCTGTAGAAAGTGATATCAGAGGTGGCTTTGAGCTTGGGAGAGTACTGGAAAGATACTCCCAGACCTGCCACAAAGGGTTGCTTATACTCGCTGCTTTTTGAAGCTTCAGTCCGGATGTCTGTATCTGTAAGGGGAGAATAGAATCTGTAAAGGCTTTCACTGTCCGAATTTTTTACAAAAGGCGTGCGGAATACAGCGGCCACTTTGAGGCTCTTGGTGACATCGAGCACAAGGCCTCCGTTAACATAAAAACTCTGAAATTCATGATATTTTCTATCAGAGAGTGTGTAGCCCGGAGTGATAAACTCCTTCTCATACTCTTTTTCAAGATAGCCAAAGGCGTAGTTCAATCCGATTCCGACAGAGAGTTTATTGAGGACCTTTCGGGCGACAGAGAAGTTTATGTTTTTCAGGTTGCCAGATTGTTCGAGCGTGAACATGTAAGTGGAATATGACACATTGGCTGAAGGACGGGCATAACTTTCAAGAAGAGCCATGCTCAAGGCAAAGGTCCAGTTTTTTAGTCTCATCGAAACTCCAGCGAAGTCAAACGAGAGAACACTCAGAATACTGTTTCCTTCAGAGTAGAAGGGGCCGGTGTTGATGGCTGAATATTTAAAGAGTGAGGCTGAATTGATTGAAGAGTTGAGCGTGAAAGTGATTCTGGGAAGAGCTGTCAGGAGGGCCGGGTTCGAAAGAGAGGCGGCACTGTCTGTTGCCGCTGTGAATTGCGTTTCGCCCATAGCCAGAGAAGGAGCCGTCTGGAGGCCGAAGCTGTTCCAGGTTCTCAACGGGGCTTCGTCTTCGTACTGCCCAATCATCTGAGAAAAGGAAACTTTGGGGAGGAGGGCAAGAATCAGGGAAAAAATAACATAAAGGCCTAACCTGCGTATTCTCATTCGGGTCTCCCGATTTTACTCATCTTTCATACTATTTGCAAATCGAAAACAAGTATGCTATAGAATAGTGTTTTTAGAAGAATAATGAAGAAAGAAAAAAGGCGACGGATCAAAATAATAGGAACGGGGTTCTATGTCCCTGATAGGATCTTGACGAATCAAGACCTGGAAAAGATGGTGGACACATCTGATGAGTGGATCACAACCCGCACCGGGATCAAAGAGAGAAGGGTTGTTTCGGAGGATCAGGCCACATCCGATCTTTCGATTGAAGCCGCCCGTATTGCTCTGGAGAATGCCGGGCTCAAAGTGAAGGATATCGACCTCATCATAGTGGCGACATCAACTCCTGATACATTATTTCCTTCCACAGGATGCTGGGTGCAGAAGGGTTTAGGTGCAGGAACTATTCCCGCGTTTGATATTTCTGCCGCCTGCACAGGCTGGCTCTACGGAATGATCGTGGCCGAAGCGTTGATTCTCAACGGAGCCCACAAACGCATTCTTCTGCTCGGTTCAGAAGTGTTAACCAAGATAACAAACATGAAAGACCGAAACACATGTGTTCTCTTTGGAGATGCCTCCGCTGCGGTCGTCCTTGAAGAAAGTGATGACGAATCAGGGATGCTCTCTTCCTACTGGAGAGCGGATGGAAACCTGGGAAACCTGCTCTCTCTGCCCGCAGGGGGAACACGGATTCCCGCTTCTGCCGAATCCGTTGCTCAGGATCTTCATTATCTTCATATGAAAGGAAATGAAGTTTTCAAGCATGCCGTAAAGCGGATGGGAGAGGCAGCTCTGGAGGCGATAAAATCGGCCGGACTCAAGACAGAAGATGTCAAATATCTCATTCCGCACCAGGCTAACATCAGAATCATTCAGGCCACAGGAAGACGCATTAAAATTCAGCCTGAAAAGATCTATATAAACATCCATAAATTCGGCAATGTTTCCGCAGCCTCCATCCCTATTGCTCTTCATGAGCTATGGGCCGAAGAGAAGCTTAAAAAAGGGGATATCGTGGCTATGGTCGCCTTTGGAGCCGGTTTTACCTGGGGAGCTGCCGTATACCGCTGGTAAAC
>CAZSGR010000083.1:0-1415 GCA_964606185.1 uncultured Eubacteriales bacterium | reverse complement strand
CGGAAAGGGAAGAAAAGAATCCGGTTATGAGCAGGATTCCGACAGCGATCAGGAGTACACCGCCAATGATCGAAATGACCTTGAAATATTTCCTGATGGTTTTAAAGTACTCAAAGAATTTATGAAGGATAATGGCTGAGAGAAAGAAGGGAAGGCCCATGCCGGCAGAGTAGAAAATGAGCAGGATTATGCCCTTCCCGATGTCCTGGGTGGTGGCAGCCATAGTCAGGATGGCTCCCAATATCGGGCCCACACAAGGAGTCCATCCCACTGCAAATGCCATTCCGACAAGACAGGTCCCGATAACGCCGAGTGGTTTGCTTTTCAGGTGGATTTTCTTTTCCCTGTCGAGAAATTTCAATCTGAATAGACCTGTGAAGTGAATGCCCAGGACGATAACAAGTATTCCCCCGCCGATCTCGAACCAGCGGATGTTTTGAGCCAGAAATGTACCTAGAAAAGTGGCCGAAGCTCCCAGAGCGATAAAAATGATAGAAAAGCCGAGGATGAACATCAAGGAATTGATGATAACGTTTTTCCGGACATACCTTAGGTTTTTCTCGGCAGAAAGCTCCTCGATGGATATGCCAGTGATAAACGCCATGTAGGAGGGGATCAAAGGAAGTACGCATGGAGATAAGAATGAGATGAGTCCTGCGGTGAAAGCAACCAGAATGGAGACGTTTTCAGTTCCAGGCATCGATTATTTTTCTTCTATCAGCTTCAGAAACCAGCTTTCGACGTAACTTTTATTCACCATACCAATCCTTCGATGCCGTATTTTTCCGTTCTTGTCGATTATTATGGTGACTGGAATTGCTAGAAAGGGGCCGTAGTCTTTGGTGAGTTTCGATGTGATCATGGCCACAGGGTAGTTGATTTTGTAGTTTTCTGCAAATTGAAGGACTTTACTCTGACTTATTCTGTCCACGGATATCCCGATGATTTCCAATCCCTTGTCTTTGTAATGCTCGTAGGCTTCGATGAAATCAGGGATTTCTCTCTTGCACGGACCACACCATGTGGCCCAGACATTCAAGAAGATTACTTTTCCACTCAAGTTTGAGAGGGAAATTTTATTTCCGTTGAGATCTTCGAGAGTGAATTCCGGAGCGTCAGGATAGTCTTCGCTTGACATTCCCGGCATATCCGCTTTGGCGCCGACAAAAAATGCGAGAGCCATTGGGATTAAAATCCACGCGTATTTTTTCATGTCTATCTCCTGTGAAAGCAAAACTGATTGATCATTCTCGTTTGACCTGAAATGGAATCAATTGAAGTATTATTATTAAGATAGTAATTATAGGTTTTTCTGGAACTCTTTGCAATCATTAATAGCAAAGGCTTTCATGGTTATGATTACACAAAATGATTGTAAGATAGAAATGTAACTAGCCTGAATTATTCATAAAATA
>CAZSGR010000082.1:2123-13035 GCA_964606185.1 uncultured Eubacteriales bacterium | reverse complement strand
CGGTCGCTCGCAATGACATCACTCTACTTGAAGTTACCGCGCACCAACAGGTCGCTCGCGATGACAATTTTTTATAAAGAAAAGGTCGTCAGATTTGCTCGCCCGAAGGGTAAAAAATGCCGATGATTTGTTCACTGGAGCTTGCTGCGGAGAATAAATCATCGGGGGAATCCAAGGGGGTATGCCCCCTTGGTCGCAGGGCGTTTGCCTCTATTCCGCCCGAGAAGGGGAGGCAGGGAGCTCAATCAAAGATCAAGCTCCCGTTGGAAGGGGGAATGCGAAGCGGTTCCCCCTCCAAGGTCGACTTAGAGTGAATGAATGGATATGGAAGGAAGTTTGAATCCTTATTTTAAATAAAACTTGCCTAAAGAACAAATGTCATTGAAAATAATATATAGCGTCGGCATATTTTATGAATAGTTCAGGTTAGATTTATACTTCCCAAAATAGAACATCGGAATAAAAAATTTATTCAAATCAATCGGAAAACATCTGTATGTTTGAATGAATTTATTTTTTAAAATTCTGCATAGAAATCTCATTATCCGCTTATTTATATCAATACAATAATTCTGTCTTTACAAAAATTAGAGGGCAGACAGGAGAAAGACATATTGACTTGTTTTTAACCTGAACTTATAATAAAAACCGAAATGAGAAAAGGACTTACTATTCTCCTCATATTTTTCGTCTTCCCTGCAGTGAGCGACTCTTCAATCCTGAAGATCACTGTGGACGCTCCTATTCATCCCATAACCTCAGAATACATCAGAGACACCATCGACAGGGCTGAGAAAGAAAACGCCAGCTTGATCATCATCACTCTGAATACTCCAGGAGGCCTGGATTCATCGATGAGAGAAATCATCGAGCGAATCTTGAGCTCGAAAACACCGGTGGCCGCGTATGTCAGTCCCAGCGGTGGCCGAGCCGCTTCAGCCGGATTTTTTATCTCCATTGCCTGTGATATATTCGTCATGGCTCCTGGAACGAGCACGGGTGCGGCGCATCCAGTCGGTGTATCCATCACAGGTCAGACCATGGACGAGACGATGGAAGATAAAGTCACTGAGGATGCCGCAGCTTACATCAAAACGCTCGCGGAAAAAAGGGGAAGAAACACTCGATTAGCCGAAGACGCTGTCAGGAAAAGTTCGTCTTACACTGAAAAGGAAGCGTTGGAAGGGAACCTAATCGATTTGATCGCCAAAAACGAACAGGAAATCATCGAATTCTTCGACGGCAAACGCCTCAAGAGATTCAACGAAGAAGAACAAATCCTCGATCTCAGAAAAGAGGAAATCATCGAAATCCCGATGTCGGCCAGACAAAAATTCTTGATCACGATCTCCAACCCCAACCTGGCTTATATTCTTCTTATGCTTGGATTGCTCGGCCTGTACTTTGAATTTTCGAATCCGGGGTCCATCCTCCCGGGTGTCTTGGGAGGGATCTTCCTGCTCTTGGCCATCTTTTCTTTCCAGATCCTGCCCATTAATTATGTGGGCTTGCTTCTGATTCTGCTCGCTATCGGATTATTTATTCTTGAGATAAAAATCCAGAGTTACGGAATTTTAACCGTAGGAGGAATAGCTGCAATGGTCATCGGGTCAATCATGCTCATACCTGCTCCGATTCCGGAATTGCGCCCCAGCTTGAAATTTATCATTCCCATGGCTGTGGGCTTATCTTTAATCTTTATCTTTTTGATATTTATCGCTATCCGAGCGCATATGAATAGAGTCCACACTGGAAAAGAGGGCCTGGTCGGAGAGATTGGAGTGGCTCAAAGCGATCTCAAGCCGGAAGGGAAGGTCTTTGTCCACGGTGAGTTATGGAATGCAGAAGCTGAAGAAAATATTCCGAAGGGCACGAAGGTTAAAGTCCTTGAGGTCAAGAAGAACCTGATGCTGAAAGTGGCCAAATCCTGAAGAGAACGAACACGACTTGGAAATCTTTCTTGCATGAGAAAACTACAGAACAATCTTCACATGCAATAAAAGACGTTTTGAAAAGCAATACCAGGGAGGAGCAAAGGAAATTCAGACAAAAAAAAGATTTAATTATAAAAGACAATTCTAAACTCAGGAGGTAAAAAAATGCAAGCTTTTGTGGGTATCATCATATCGCTCTTCGTACTCTATCTGTTGAATGCGATAAAAATTTTAAGGGAATACGAACGGGGGGTCATTTTCCGGTTAGGAAGAGTCCTTGCCAAACCCAAAGGACCCGGGTTAATATTTGTATTCCCGCCCATCGATCGCATGGTCAGAGTGAGCCTTCGAATAGTCGTCATGGACATTCCCCCTCAAGATGTTATCACTAAGGATAACGTATCCGTAAAGGTCAACGCTGTTGTTTATTTTCGAGTCATGGATCCACAAAGAGCAATTATCGAAGTTCAGGATTACCTGTTTGCCACCTCCCAGCTCGCCCAGACAACTCTGCGGAGTGTTCTCGGAAAGGTCGAGCTGGATGACCTTCTTTCGGAGAGGGAAAAGCTCAACGCCCAGCTCCAGGAAATCATTGATAAACACTCAGATCCCTGGGGTATCAAGGTTCAGTTAGTGGAGATGAAGCATGTCGACCTTCCGGAGAATATGGTCAGAGCTATTGCCAAGCAAGCCGAAGCAGAGAGAGAAAAAAGAGCGAAAATCATACATGCAGAAGGAGAGTTCCAGGCGGCAGGGCAGCTCACCAGAGCCGCAGATATCATATCGAAAAATCCCCAGGCATTGCAGCTCAGGTTCTTAGGCACGTTAACTGAGATTGCGACGGAAAAAAATTCGACCATTGTCTTCCCTGTTCCGATTGAAATGCTCAAAGCCTTTTTTATGGAAAAAAAGGAGAATAAATAATAAACCGTGGCCAATAAAGATTTCAGAGAAGTTCAGCTCTCCAGTGCGCAGCTCGCTGTTATTTTCATCGTGATCCTGGCCCTTGGCGTAGTCATCTTTCTCTTGGGAGTTTCCGTTGGCAAGAAACAGGCTCAACTCGTCAAAGAATCGGATTTAACGACTTCAAGTGAACTCCAGCAAACACAAAAAAAATTTCCCGAACCTGTCCAGGGAACGAAAGATTCAATCAAAGAGGAAATTGCATCTCACCAGAGGATTAAGGAAAAAACTCAGAAGAAAGAACCCGTCGTTCAAAGCAACCTCTATTATATTCAAGTCGCAGCCTTGAACAGTAGAGAAGCCGCCACCTCTTTTGCAGAAGAATTCAAGGAAAAAGGCTATCCAGCTCTTGTCCTCGATCCCTTCCCGTCAGATAGAAGAGCGGTTTTCCGAGTGAGGATTGGAGGGTACGAGACAAGGGAAAAAGCCGAGGAAGTCCTTGCTCAACTGCGGTCAGAGACAACTCGGCAGATTGACTACTTCATAATCAGAAGCTAAGCACCTGGAAGTTGAACACTTCTTTCCCTGTGAAAAATCGCAGGAATGGCATCTAACTCGGCAGTCTCTATTTTGAAAGACAGAATAATTGATATTGGGCTTGCCGTTGCAAGCGGAGTCTTCACAGCTTTTTCAGCCCCAAAGTTCGGCCTCTCCTTCTTCGCCTGGATCTCTCTCATCCCCCTTTTCTTTATCATCATGAAAAAAACACCCGCACAATCTTTTTTGCTGGGTCTCATCGCTGGAGTTTCATACAATGCGATCCTGATCTACTGGATTCCCTCTGTCCCCGCTCATTATGGGGGCCTCTCAATCGGAATCAGCATCATTATTTACATACTTTTTGTACTCTATCTGGCTCTCTACTGGGCTTTCTTCTGCCTCCTCTGGACAAAAATCTCCCAATCCTTTCCCAGGCTGGCCTTTGTCTTGGCACCCGTTCTCTGGATTGCCTTAGAATACATCCTCACCTATTGTATAACAGGATTTCCCTGGGGACTCATCGGGTCCACCCAGACAACAAACATCTGGTTCATCCAGCTCGCTTCGATAACGGGAGTCTACGGACTCTCTTTCGTGCTCGTGCTCTTCCAGAGTCTTTTTCTCTACTCGATGAATCACCGGGAAAAAACGCCTTTTTTCTCTGTACTTGGTCTCGTCCTCGTCATCCATCTGGGGGGATTTCTGAGCTTGAAGAAAGTCGCACCCAATGAAGACTCTTTCACTGCCTCTGTCATCCAAGGAAATGTCTCTTCGGACATCTACTGGGATCAAGTCACTAGCCAGGAAATCTGGGATCTTTTCAACCAACACATTGAATTGAGCCGGCGTGCCCACGAGGAGGGAGCCAAACTTATCATCTGGCCTGAATTCTCGGTTCCTCTCTGCTTCAGCTGTTCAACCAGTTACTTTCCAGACTTCACGGAAAAACTCAACCAATTCGTCCAAGAAACAGACAGCTCCCTTCTCCTCGGAACGAACGAGAAAACCGGCTCCCCAGGAAACGTGAACTACCATAACACAGCACTGTGCCTCAGCCCAGACCTCTCTGCGAGCCAATACTACAAAATACATCTTGTTCCTTTCGGAGAATACACTCCTTATAAAAAAGTATTCTCCTTCATCGAAAAAATGACTCATGCCATAGGAGAAATCACTCCTGGAACAGAGCCCCATCTCCATCAGTTTAAATCGCTGAAATTTGGCTCTCCCATATGCTATGAAATCATTTTTCCCAATCTTGTCCGAAAATTCGTGAAGAAAGGGGCAAACTTTCTGGTCACGATCACCAACGATGGCTGGTACGGTAGAAGCTCAGCCCCGTATCAACATTTTTCGATGGCAACCCTCAGAGCCGTAGAAAACAGACGGTACCTTCTCCGAGCGGCCACGACCGGGATCAGCGGCATCATTGATCCCTATGGCCACATCCTCTCTAAATCCGAACTGATGACTCAGACTCATCTGACAGAAATCATTACTCCGAACAGAGGACTCACATTTTATACGAAATTTGGAGATGTCCTCCCTTTTCTGAGCTTGACTTTATCCCCTCTATTCCTTATTCTGGCCGTAGTCAAAAAGAGAAATGAAAGAAAAAGAGCCCTCTCCAAAGATTAGTCATTCTGAACTTCTCATCAAGAGCAAAGAATGCCTATCCAAATTCGAAGAATTAAGAGGTTATCTTTGACTTCAGCCAAAAAAAGGCTGAATCCGAAGCCATAAACAAAGAGCTTTCCTCTCCTGAAACCTGGAAAAACCAGAAAAAATCTCAATCCCTCCAGCAGAACAAAAAAAGACTCGAAAGAGATATTCAATTCCTCTCTAAACTTTACAAAGAAAAAGAAGAGCTCGAAGTCCTGATGGAATTGTCTGAGGAAGGAGAAAATGTGGATGAAGAGATCAGACAATCCCTGGCTCGACTCGAGAAGGAACTCGGAGAAGCGGAACTCCAGGCTCTTTTCTATGAAGAAGAAGATGCCCGAAATGCTATTCTCACCATCCACCCAGGCGCAGGCGGGACTGAATCCCAGGATTGGGCCCAAATGCTCCTCAGGATGTACTTGAGATACGCGGAAAGGAAAGGATTCAAAGCCGATGTCCTGGACTTCCTTCCCGGAGAAGAAGCGGGGCTGAAAAGTGTCACAGTCCGGATACAGGGAGATTACGCGTATGGTAACCTCAGCCAGGAATCCGGCGTCCACCGCCTTGTCAGAATATCTCCATTTGACGCCAATAAAAGACGGCATACCTCATTTGCCGCTGTTTTCATCTACCCGGAAGTCGAAGAAGATATCGAAGTCGAGATTAATCCTGAGGACCTTCGAATCGACACCTATCGCGCCTCTGGTCGAGGAGGACAGCACGTGAATGTCACAGATTCGGCAGTCAGGATAACCCATGTTCCCACGGGGATTGTGGTCCAATGTCAAAATGAAAGGTCCCAGCACAAAAATAAGGCCAGTGCCATGAAGGTTCTCAAGGCCAGACTTCATGAGCTTGAAAAGAAAGCCAAACAGGAGAAGCTCGAAAAACTGGAAGATGCAAAATCAGATATTGCCTGGGGGAATCAAATCCGGTCCTACGTGCTCCAGCCTTACAGGATGATAAAAGATCTGCGGACAAACGTGGAGATCGGAGATGTGGATAGAGTTCTGGACGGTGATATCGACGAATTCATCAAATCCAGTCTTCTATCCAGAAAAAATGAAACCAACAAGTAAAAAGGAAGTGTGCGCGCTCAGTAACTAGCCTGAATTATTCATAAAAGATGCCGACACATTATACAAAAAAACTCTGAAGGATAAACAATCATCATATGTCGGCATCTTTTACCCTTCGGGCGAGCCGATCTCACCCCATCTACTTCGTTACAGCGCAAGAGCGGTGGATGACCACAGCATCTTGCGCTGTGCCTCGTACCTGAGGCAACCTCGGCTCGTGAATAATCCAGGCTAGGTAACTCTTATTCGTTGTCATTGCGAGCAATGCGTGGCAATCTCACATGAAAAAATTGTCATTGCGATGAGTGTAGCGAAGAAGTAATCTCTTAAAAAAAATTTTCATTGTTTTCTTATGAGATTGCCACGCTTTGCTCGCAATGACATTATTAAAATGTCACAGTATTATTGATCCAGTGCAATATACCCCTGTTTTGGGAACTGCCCTCTCAGTCATTATTTTAAAAAAAAAGAGGGACTATCCCCATTCTTTATAAAAAGGGGCCTGTCCCCTTTTTTGCTATTCTCATTTGATATTATTCTTTGCTTCGTCCCATATTTTATCCATCTCTTCCAGTGAAGTCTGATCGAGCGCCTTCCCCTCCATTCCAAGCTTTTCCTCTATGAATCTGAATCTCTGTCTGAATTTCTTATTCGCCTGTCTGAGTGCAATCTCCGGATTGACGCCGAGATGACGAGAGACATTGGACATCGCAAAGAATAAATCACCGACCTCTTTGAATACCTCATCTTCCTCTTTTGTTTCCAGGGCCTTCTCCAATTCAGATATTTCCTCTTTAACTTTCTGGAGTGCGTCCAAGGGCTGGTCCCAGTCGAAACCAACATGGGAAGCACGGAGTCCGAGCTGGAAGGCTTCCAAAAGTGACGGGAGACATGTCGCCATCCCATCCAAAACGGATTGTCTTCCTTTTTCTTCTTTTTTCTGTCGACACCACTCATCGATGACTTCTTTTGAATTCTCGATTCGCTTTTGAGAAAATACATGGGGATGTCGATTAATCATCTTCTGGTTGATCCTTTCTAAAACCTCAGAGATCATAAATTTTTCTTTTTCCTTGAATATTCGAGCTAAAAAAACGATCTCCATCAAGACATCCCCCAGCTCTTCAGCCAGGGAGTCAACATCTCCCGTGGTGACGGCATCCACAGCCTCATAGACTTCTTCTAAAAAGTAATTGACAATAGACTTTTCATCCTGTTCTCTATCCCATGGACATCCATCCTTGCCCCTGAGTTTATCGAGAATCTGGACCAGCTGTTGGAATTTTTTTCCTGCGTTTTCAGCATCTTCCATATCTCTTCTCCTTGAATTATACAGGTAATTATTGTAATATTTCTTGTCGACTCGTATAAAATATTTTAAATCAGAAAAATTATCAATCCCGGTCAGTCATAATAAAATTCTTTTAAAAGAAGGGAAAAAATGCCAGAAAAAAAGGAACCCAAAAAAAAGAAAGCAACAAAAAAAACAGAAGAGAAAATAGAAGAAAAGAAAAAAGAGAAAACAGAAGAAAAAACAGAAGAAAAAAAGAGTGAAGAGAAAATAGAAGAGAAAAAGACAGAAGACGCCCAAGAAATACTCCCTCCTCTTGATTTTAGTTCTCTCATCCTGCCTTTTTACACTCAAGCCTTGATAAAACTGGGCCTGGTCACAGACCCTTTTTCCGATAAAGAGGGAGAGAACCTGGAATTGGCGAAACGGTTGATTGACTTACTCGACATGTTCAAGGAAAGGACAGAAGGAAATTTGAAACCTGAAGAGGAAAAATTTTTAATCGCCTGTATCCACCAACTCAAGATGGCTTATATGGAGAAAGCGAAAATAATCAAATATTAGTTTGATGGAAGTCGTTCACGGTCTCGAAAAATTCCCATCCTTATCTAACCATTCGATTGTCGCTATCGGAAATTTCGACGGCATACATCTGGGCCACCATAAAATACTCGAATGCCTTGATAAAACTGCAAGAGAATACGGACTCTTCTCCCTTGTTTTAACATTCTTCCCTCATCCGGGAAAAATCCTGGGAAAAAATAAACTCAAGATGATCCAAACCCTTGACCAGAAAATCAGAGAGATCCGGAAGTTTGATATCCAGGCTCTCCTCATCATCCCCTTCGATGAACAATTTGCAAGCCTCAGCGGTCAAGACTTCATCCAGAAAATCGTCTTGAATACGCTCAGAGCCAAGGCGATCATCGTTGGTAAAAATTTTTACTTTGGAAAAAACCGTGAAGGCGATATTCCACTCCTCCATCGTTTATCTTCAAAGCTTGAATTCCGAGTTTGCTCCATCCCTGCAGTCATTCAAAATGGAGAGACGGTGAGCAGCAGTCTCATCCGGAATCTTCTTCAGGAAGGAAAAGTCGAAAAAGCAAACCGTTTACTGGGAAGATCTTATGAAATTGAAGGAGAAGTGGTTAAAGGCCAGTCCAGGGGGAAAGCTCTGGGCTTCCCAACAGCCAACATCGAAACTGAAAACGAAATCATCCCTCAAGGCGTTTTCATCACAAAAACCAGGATAGGATCCAAAATTCTTCCCTCCATGACCAATGTCGGAAAACAACCGACATTTGATCAAAAAGACTTGCACATCGAGTCATTCATCATTGACTTCGACAGGAATCTGTACGGGGAGCACATCGGGATAAACTTCTTGAAGAAAATCAGGAATCAAGTGAAATTCAGTACCCCGGACGAGCTGGCCAGACAGCTCGAGGATGACCTGCAAACGACAAAAGCTTATTTCCAAACAAAAACCTAAAAACAATGGGTTGGGGCCTGACATTAGATATTCTGTTCCTCGATTCAAGTTTTAGGAATCAGGATTTGCCCTGGAGAAATACACAAATTTTAAAATCCAGTTCGTCCCCTTCCCGGATGACAAAGCTTGATTCTTTGACAGTGCTCGATTTCAAATGTCTAATGTCGAACCCTGACCCCATTAATTCGCATAGAAATCTTGCTTTTTAAGAGGAAAATTTCTATAGTATTAAAAACTGAATAGTTTTATAGAAAGAATGAGCTTCTCCGCAAAAGAAAAACACAGATTCACTAGATATCAGGAGTTCCCATATGGAAGAAAAAATTAAAGCCAGGATTATGGACACCCCTAAAATAAGGAGAGCCCTGCACCGGATGACCACTGAAATCATCGAGAGGAACCGCAATCTAAAAAACCTTGTCATCGTCGGGATACGCACACGGGGAATCTACATCGGAAAGCGGATATCGAAACTGATAAAAGAGTTTGAAAAAGTGGACATTCCGGTAGGAGTCTTGGATATCACTCTCTACAGAGATGATTTCTCAGAATTGGAAACTCAGCATATGGTCAAAAAGACAGAAATCGATTTCTCTGTTGCGAAAAAAGACGTCCTTCTCGTTGACGATGTTCTCTTTACCGGAAGGACGATACGGGCAGCCATGGACAGTCTGATCGATTTGGGGCGGCCGAAGACAATTCAACTTCTCGTCCTTATCGACCGCGGCCACCGCGAGCTTCCGATACGGGCGGATTACGCTGGGAAATTCCTCCCCACATCCAAGAGAGAAATCGTACAGGTTCGCCTGAAAGAAATCGATAGTAGCGATGAAGTCCTGATTACCGAACCTCCAGGGATAAAATAGGAGAAAACTTGGCCTTCAAACACAAGCATCTTCTCGGCATACAAAACCTCACCTCTTCAGAGATCACAACTATCCTCGATACAGCAGAATCCTTCTATGAAATTTCAACTCGAGAAGTCAAGAAAGTCCCGACTTTGAGAGGAAAAACAATTATCAACCTTTTCTTTGAACCCAGCACGCGCACCCGGAGTTCCTTCGAGCTGGCCGCCAAAAGATTGAGTGCGGACATCGTCAACTTTAATCTCAATGCCAGCAGCGCTGTGAAAGGAGAAACCTTTAAAGACACTATCCTGAACCTGGAGGCCATGAACCCCGACGCCATAATCATCAGACATTCCTGCTCAGGAGCCACCCATTACGCCTCCACATTCAGCCAATCCAACATCATCAATGCCGGAGACGGATCCCATGAACACCCCACCCAGGCTCTTCTGGATGCATTCACAATACGGCAGGAAAAAAAGATCTTTAAAGACTTGAAAATCGTTATCGTCGGAGATATTCTTCACAGCCGGGTGGCACGCTCAAATATATTCCTTCTCCGCAAAATGGGAGCCAAAGTGACCCTTGTGGGTCCTCCAGCTCTTCTTCCACAGGAGTTTAATAAATTTGGGGTGGAAACCGACTTCAATCTGGATAGAGCGGTCGAGGGAGCCGATGTGATCATGATGCTCAGGATTCAACTGGAAAGGCAGTCAAAAAACTTCTTCCCCTCTGTTCGAGAGTACAGAAACCTTTACAGCTTAACCGCACAAAGATTCCAGCGCGCCAAAAAGAACGCCATAATCATGCATCCCGGGCCCATAAACAGAGGAGTTGAAATCTCGACAGACATGGCGGATTGTGCAAAATCTGTGATACTCAAGCAGGTTGAAAATGGCATTGCCGTCCGGATGGCAGTTCTCTACCTTTTGTTAGGAGGAAAATAACGTGAAGCTATTGATTAAGAATGGAAGAGTCGTGGACCCTTCTTCCGGGACAGATAAGAAGCTCGACGTTCTGATTGACAAGGGAAAAATCATAGAAATCAAACAAAAAATAAGCGCCGGCGGGACGAAAAGCATCGACGCCTCAGGATTGATTGTCGCTCCAGGATTCATAGACATGCATGTCCACCTCCGAGAACCCGGCCAGGAAGATAAAGA
>CAZSGR010000082.1:0-2023 GCA_964606185.1 uncultured Eubacteriales bacterium | reverse complement strand
ATGCCTGTCCAGAACAGCCAGGTGATGCGCCGGGCTCTGGAATATTCGAAAATTCTAAACACAGTCATCATCGACCACTGCGAAGACAAAAATTTAAGTGCCGATGGTGTCATGCATGAGGGATATTATTCCTATCTCTTTGGGCTCAGGGGGATTCCTGCCTCATCTGAGGAAACGATAGTCTCGCGAGATATCATACTCGCACAAAAGGCTGATGCAGCTATCCATATCGCCCATCTCAGCGTCAAGGGAGCCGTGGCCCTCATCAAAGAAGCAAAGAAAAAAAAAGTGAAAGTCACAGCCGAGGTGACTCCCCATCATCTTTTTCTGACAGACTCTTTAATTGAAAGCTATGACACTAACCTGAAAATGAATCCCCCTCTGAGAAGTAAAGAAGATGCCAGAGCCCTTAAGCAAGCCGTGACAGATGGGACAATAGACGTATTCGCCACAGATCACGCTCCTCACACTATCGATGAGAAGGATGTTGAATTCGACACAGCCCCATTCGGCATAAACGGCCTGGAAACAGCGGTTCCTCTCTTTCTGGATAAACTGGTGAATAAAAAAATCATCCCCATCTCCCGATTTGTCGAGATGATTTCCATCAATCCAGCTCTTATCCTCAGGCTTGAAAACAAAGGCAAGATAGGCATTGGAGCGGATGCAGACCTAACTATACTGAATCTCAATAAAAAAATTACCGTGGATGTGAACTCTTTCAAATCCAAAAGCAGGAACAATCCCTTCAACGGTTGGGAATTAAAGGGTGCGCCTGAAATGACAATTGTAGGAGGAAAAATCGCTTATTCCTCTTCATCCTTGAAAAGTGTATAACAGTAAATACTTCGGAGAGTAGTCATCCTTTCATGATAAGACACATCTCACAGTGTGAAAAAAAGATAGGATACAGGTTCAAAAACAAGAATATCCTCCTCCAGGCATTGACTCACAGTTCTTATGCATACGAAAACCAGCAAGACGTGGACTCGGACAACGAGACTCTGGAATTCTTGGGAGATTCAGTCCTGGGGCTCATAGTTGCCGATTATCTTTATTCTGCGTACAGTGAATTATCAGAGGGGGAACTCTCCAAACTCAAGTCAACAGCCGCTAACACAACTTCTTTATCCGAATTCGGAAAGAGGATAAAACTCGACAAAAACATCCTTCTTGGCAAAGGGGAAGAAAAAAGCGGAGGCAGGAAAAAAAAGACTATTCTTGCCGGAGCTTTTGAAGCCCTGGTGGCAGCCATATATTTAGATGGCGGATTGAAGGCGGCAAAAATATTCCTTATCCCTCAGCTGGAATTCATATTTAAGAAAATTAAAGCCGAGAGCTATCTCGTCAACAACTACAAATCGGCTCTGCAGGAATACCTCCAGAAGGAGAACCTTCCGACGCCGGTCTATAAAACAGTGACGACTACAGGACCTGACCATAAAAAATGCTTCATCGTAGAGGTTTTTCTGGAGAATAATCCTCTGGCAAAGGCAAAAGGCAGTTCCAAAAAAAAGGCTGAACAGAGTGCGGCTCAAAAGGCTCTGAAAAGCATCCATGGGAAAAAAATAAAGGTTTTCACTTCTGATACATTTTTAATGAAAAAAAGAAAATGATTGAATCTTACTCTTTTGGTCGAATGGAAATTAAAGGCCAGGCCTATACCTCTGACCTTATTCTCTTTCCGGATAAAATAAATGACTCATGGTGGCGGGAAACAGGGCACAAACTCTCACTCAAAGACCTTGAGGACGTCTTCCAGGAAACCCCGGAAGCCCTCGTTATCGGAACCGGCTTCTATGGGATAATGAAGGTGGAAAAGGAAGTGAAGGAAGCGGCTCAATCGAAGGGGATCACTCTAATAATAGAAAAAACTGAAAGTGCTGTTCAACGCTACAACGAAATCGCCTCCGAGAAAAAGACAATCGGTGCTTTTCATCTAACCTGCTAAGGATTAGTTTATTAACCTGGATTATTCACGAGTCGAGGTTGCCTCAGGTACGAGGCACAGCGCAAGATGCTG
>CAZSGR010000081.1:6507-13037 GCA_964606185.1 uncultured Eubacteriales bacterium | reverse complement strand
CATGCCTTCCGGTTACGATAAAGCTCAATATTTTCCGAGGACAATTCCGATTCCACCCAAGCTGTCTTCGGTTCAAAAGGCATCTTCTTGACTCCCGGTTTCAGGGGTGCTACATTGGCAGTCGTGGAGGAAGGATATGGTTGATAAAGACAATCTCAAACAACGATACGAAAGAATCTATGAACAGCTTCAGGATTTAGTCACAAAGACAAAAAACAGGACTGCTCGCATGGCCACAACGGCTGCCCTCCTCCATCACAAGATGCCCCATTATTTCTGGACCGGGTTTTACACGCTCACCGATGGCGAGTTGATTGTCGGTCCATACCAGGGACCGCTGGCCTGTCAGGTCCTTGAGAAAGAGAAAGGTGTCTGCTGGGCAAGTGTGGAAAAGGAAAAAACAATCGTCGTGCCTGATGTACACAAATTTCCCGGTCACATCCCTTGTGACAGCCGGTCCAATTCAGAAATCGTGATCCCTCTTTTCAGTGAAGACGGTCAAGTCTGGGGCGTTCTGGATGTGGACAGTCAGAAGCTCGACGCCTTTTCAGAAATAGATAAAGAGTGGCTCGAGAAAATCGTGAAACTGATCTAGTCAATCAATCTTATCAGCTCTCTTCCATTTCTGTGTATTTCTATTTACTTCAGGCAGTAAATTAAGAGCAAGATCTGCTTCATAGCCAGAAAAAGCCCATCAATCTCAGCTTCTTCATTCAGAGTGTGCTTGTATTTGCCGTATGTCCGTCCGAGATTTATGGAAAGAATTCCTTTTTCTATTCCCGCATTGGCCTCCGTGGACCCGAGAGGATTCGCTTCCACATTTCTTATTTGAAGATAGTCAAGGATATCCAGGACTGTTTTGACCAGGAATGAATCTCCTGCGCCCGGAATTTGGCTCGCTTTCTCTTCTTCGTTAAGTTCCATTTCCAGCATCACTCCTTCTTCCTCTGCTACTTCCTGGCAGATTTTCCGGAGCTGGCTCTGCACCTTCTCAAGCATACCCTGGTCTACCGAACGAAGGTCAACGGTCAAATAGGACTCCTGAGAAACGGCATTCCTGACTTTTCCTCCGCCGATCATTCCAATGTTGAGGATCGTCCATTTCTCGATCGGGCTGGACGGAAGCTCAATCTCATATATCCTTTTCACTGTCCTGGCTACAGCTAAATTCGGGTTGGGCACATTCCGGCTCTGCATTGTATGGGCACCGGGACCGCGAAAGATAACCGTTCCTCCTCCAAAACCTAACGCACCATAGCAAACTCTTCCCAGGTCTCCATCCAGTGCAATGAGTAGATCGAACTTCTCTTTCGTTGAATCCAAGAAGGCTTTCATCCCCGTAAACCCTGTCTCCTCTTCCACTGTTCCCATAAAATAATAAGTGTTTTTGGGCTTGAATCCCGCGTGTTTGAGAGCGCGAATGGACCAGAGAAGATTGATCAAACTGGCTGTATCATCACCAATTCCAGGGGCTTTGAGGAGGTTTCCCTCCCTTTTCACTTTGACCTCCCAGACTCCCTGGAAAACCGTATCCATATGAGCGGATAGGATAATCTTCTTTCCTCGAGGGGAACCTCTCCAGATGCCGACCGCATTGCCTGAGGGATCAATGAATACTTCATCCAGTCCCGCCGCCTCAAAATGCTTTGTCATGTACAAAGCTCTCTTTTTCTCATGCCCGGAAGGCGCAGGGACTTCTGTGAGAGAAATCCATTCATTGATGATTTGTTCCCGATTTTTCTGGATAAAAGAAAACATCTTTTGGACAAGTTTGGAATTCACCATCTCCGGTTTGAAAAGAGATTCCTGGCACCAAAGCATGGCTGGAGAGAAGGAAAATACGAGAAATAAGCTCAATAAGCCAGACCCGATATTTCTTTTCATGGTTATCCCCCCGCTTGATTTATTTGGTTTAGTTCCAAAGTTATTGGATAGTGGAATATGCATTTCTTTTTCAATTCGTCATTCTGAAGAGTTAAGTGACGCGATGACCTTAAAAGGAAATGTCATGGCGAGAAAATCGAATCAATCCCGCACATTTGTCACTGCGAGCAAAGCGAAGCAATCCCGTAAAAACAAATGCCTTTTTTCTCATGAGATTGCCACGCTTCACTCGCAATGACAGATATATAAGACTGCCACGCTTCACTCGCAATGACAGATATATAAGACTGCCACGCTTCACTCGCAATGACAGATATATAAGACTGCCACGCTCCCTTTGGCCACTCGCAATGACATCAATCACATCCCTTTTAATAAATTCTTATTTCCGGTTCATCCGACTTTCTTGTGGGTAAAAATAAGAGATTTTCAGACACCCAATAGCGAATTCAGCTCAAGCGAGTTCATTGCCCGTGAGGCTAATTGAATGAATATCAATAAGATAAGAGGACGGCATCATCAATTTTCCTCTAAAACTCCTCATCAAAAGGCTCTCTATGAGCCCTCTGATATCTTTAATTCTCCAGGTTTACCCACACAAAACCCGGAAGAACCTTATTTCCATACTCCCGGATGTCACTCGCTGTAATACTTGATGACACGAACAACAGCCCCAGCGCAGACTTTGCAGAATGGCTTTTTTCCCTTGGTGAACATGATACAGTCCAGCATGGGACGGTAGAGGCCTTTGGCTGAATACCCGGCTCCTTCAAAGGCTCCCACTTGACCCTTGAAACGGCTCTTCGATAGATAGTTATCCACTTTTTTCACATGCTCGCGAGAGAGGCGATCAGATTCTTCCTCGACTTTCTGAACCTTGGCCGCAGGCATTCCTTCCCTCTTCATCTTGGCGATCCTGTCATTGATTTCGCGTTGGACCTTCTGGTAGTCCTCGTCCATCCTGTCGAACTCCTCTTTCTCCCAGGAAGTGGGGATTTCCATCCCGGGAGTTATCAAATCCCTCCATTTGAGGTTTTTGGGGTCGAGTAAAGCCGTGATATTCGCCTCCACAGGCTCGACTCCTCTGGGATAGAACTCGTTATAGGTCACAGACGAGGTGTAGTACTCGTCCGCCAGTCCGGCAAAGGAATGACCGAATTCATGGAGAAAAAGATACTCGTACCACTGGTTATCGACAGTGAAAGTGCAGTACAGGTTGTAAATACCTCCGCCACCGTAACGCTTGTGATTAACCATGATGAACAGGGCATCATAAGGCACATGTGCGGCAATATCCCGCAGACTCTTATTGTCTTCTGTCAGGAGATAACGTTCAGAGCCAAGGGAGTTAAAGGTCGCGTTGAGCGAGGTGTTCTTGAAGATTCCGCTTCGAGGCTCATCACACCCACTGTCCATTGATGGCTTGAGCACGCCGTAGATATTAAACTGTCTCTTGTATGTTTTATACGGTTCGAAACCGAAAAAAACAGCGGCGAACCGCTTCACATCCGCTTCAAATTTTTCTTTCTCTTTTGCAGTGTATCCTTCTCCGATAAAAGCCACATCGACCTTTGAATGAGAATCTCCGTTTCTCACGACTTCCAAGACTTCGACTCCCTGGCTCAAATTTTCCTTGATGATGCTGACCGAAGAGGGGTCGATGACCTGGCTGAAAAGAGGCTGGAGCGCATTGTCACGGTTCCTGGCTTCCAGCGTGAATTTGATCTTTTTTTTCGGGTAAGGAATCAGGGCAGATTCATGATACGTTCTCTTTGTCCCCTCGAGGGCTTGAGTCGTTGTCTTGTATTCACCAAAATAGCTGTCAAACCCTCTGGAGAAAATCAGTCTCCCCGAAGAATCATCGTATATTTTGGTATAATACCTGCCGTTATTGAACTCGTCGATCAGGTTTCCTTGACTGCCGGCCCAGATGCCCTGCTGGTAGACCTGGTCGAGTGTGACCCATTCCTCCTTGGCATCCCCGATGTGAAAGTAATCGACTCTCATGGTCTTATCGACAAAATAGTCATCAAACTTTAAGGATGTTTGGGAAAATGCAATAATCAGAATTGCCAGAAAAACCGCAAGAAAAATGGACGTGCGTTTCATGTCCCCTCCTTTGAATCCTGTCTTCTTTGAATAACGATTTTGCCTGCCATCTCCCTGACGATCTTCACGGCCGCAGAGGCTGTAATTCCTGAAGTATCCCTCTCCGGGTTGACTTCCACCACGTCCAGACCGATTATTTCAGCCTCTAATGCCTGAAGGATGCGGATGACCTGGCGGGTAGTCAGACCTCCCGGCTCGTGATGGGATACGCCCGGAGCAAAAGCAGGATCAAGAGCATCCATGTCAAAGGAGATATACAAAGGATTTGAAAACTCCAGAATAAGGTTCTCATGCATGTCCTTCATCTCGATCATCCGAACTCCATACCTGGCAGCCCTTTCTCTGTGCTCCCCTGTGGCAGCTCTAATCCCGACCTGAACCAGGTTCTGGGCCAGTCCCTCCTCCATGATCCGAGTAAAAGGACAGCCATGGGAATAGCGGTCTCCGTAAAGCTCTTCGTACAAATCCGGATGGGCATCGAAGTGGAGGATATCCATTGGCTTGAACTTTTTAGCCACGGCCTTCACCACCGGAAAGCTGATGGAGTGGTCCCCTCCCAGGATTATCGGGAATGCGTTCCTTCCCAGTATTTCCAAGACCTTCTTCTCTATCTGGGATGATACCTCTTCATAATCACCGGTCACATCCACATCCCCGAGATCAACCATAACCGCTTCTTCTTCCAAATTAACACCCTGCTCGGTCCAGGGATTAATCGCTTTGCCCGAAGATGCCGCTCGAATAGCCTGAGGCCCCTTGGCCGCTCCTCTTAAGTAGCAGGATTTCTCATCATAAGGAATCCCAAGGATGGCAATATCGTACTCCTGGCTTTTTTGGATGGCGCCCCCGAAATCAGTCATGCTCTTCTCCCTTTTATCCCTATCTGTGATTCACTTCTACTCAGACATGGAAAACACAAAGATTATACAGAAAAAGGCCGGAATACGAAAGCCAGAAGCAGTGAAAAGAGAAACAGCCAATAGATACTGCTAGTCTTTTCTTTTTTCGCAAAAATGAATATAATGCGAAGACACCGCAAACAGAAATCAGGAGGATTCATGGAAAAAATAAAAACCATAGAGACCAAAGAAGATGCCATCAAGCTTATGAACATCGCTCTCGAGCATGAATGGGCCGTCAGCTTTGAATACACCATCCACGCCTATTCCATGCCCAAAGGAAAATTCTGGTATGAAGACCCGGTCATGAAGAACAGGACCGATGCCCGGGCTCAAACCATCCAGATCGGCATCGATGAAATGTACCATTCTCTTCAACTCGGAATCATCATCACCCAAATGGGGGGGATACCTTCTTTCAAGACCGATGAAGTTATCCGTTTCCCGAAGATCATGGATAACCTGAAAAGAGACAAAATGACAGAGGACATGGTGACAAACCTCTACCAATCGGCCGAATTTGCGGAAGGCGCTTTCCCCAAAATCCAAAACATGGCCCTCAACATCTCATATGATGAAGTCCGTCACTCAGACCAGTTTGTGGCGATGATGGAAGCGATGAAAAAGGAAGGGGCCGAAGACGCTCTCTGCTTCCAGTCCAGCCCGGAGAATGCCGAGAAGGAAGAAGTCCAGCTTCTCCACAAGATCATGCGCCTGGAAAACGAGCTTCTGCACCAGTACTTGAAACATGTCATTCTCTTCAGCGAACACCAGGACCTCAGCCAGCGTCTGTTCAAAAACTCCATCGACCACATGAGACACTGGGACAAGAATTCCGGCATTCTCATCAAAATGGGAGACGTCATCCAGATCGAAAACGCCGAGAAAGATGCTGAAGGCGTTGAGAAGAGCCGTAAACCCATGCCTGACCTCTACCCGGGAAACGACCGACTCTCGGCTCTGGAGACATTGATACCCGTAGAAGAATCCCTCATTACCGAATACGAGAAACTCATTGCTCTTGTTCCGGAGGGTGATATCCAGGAGCAACTCAAGCTGCACCTCGCTCTGAACAGAGAACATCTATTCACCCAGGAGTGGCTTCTCAAGAATGCAAGAAAGATAAAAGGAATTGAGTAAATAAATCGTCCACAGGAAAACCAATCCAGCGTTACGGTTTTTAATGAAGAGGCTTTGGTCCAGAGTATCGAGATATAAAAAATATGTATTTCTTTTTCAATTTGTCATTGTGAGCCAAGCGAAACAATCTCACATGTTTATCACTGCGAGCAAAGTGAAACAATCTCACACGTTTGTCATTGCGCGCCAAGCGAAGCAATCTCGTAAAAATAAATACTTTTTTCTTATGAGATTGCCACACTCCCTTCGGTCGCTCGCAATGACACCAGTCAGGTTGAGATTACCACACTCCCTTCGGTCGCCCGCAATGACACCAATCAGGTTGAGATTGACACTCTTCGTTCGCAATGAAATATTTTATTAAGGAATACATTTTGCTCAACTACCAAATATTGGGACAAACTCGATAAGTTTAATGTCTGAATCAGGTAGGAGCCAATCCACAGGGAGGTGACGATGAAAAAAATAATCACTCAAATCGAACAATTTCAGTATTTT
>CAZSGR010000081.1:0-6407 GCA_964606185.1 uncultured Eubacteriales bacterium | reverse complement strand
CAGGGAGGTGACGATGAAAAAAATAATCACTCAAATCGAACAATTTCAGTATTTTTATCCTTACAGTGTGGCCGTAGTGGGGGCAAAAGCTCAAAACCAGCTCAATTATATGGCCTGCGCCTGGCATACCGCACTCTCCTTCAACCCTCCTCTCTTCGGCGTTCTCATCTCAAAAAAAAGACTCACCCACAAGGTTATCTCCGAAGCCAAGGAATTTACAGTAAACTTCATCAGTGCTGACCGGGTGAAGCTCTCCGCCCAGATGGGAAGAAAATCAGGGCATGACATGGATAAGGTGAAGGAATTTCAAGTCAGACTCTCCCCTTCGAAAATCATCCAATCACCCATTCTCGAAGACGCCTATGTCTGCTTCGAATGTAAACTGGCTGACATCAGAGCGTACGGCGACCACGACCTTTTCGTGGGCGAAGTCCTGGCCGTCCATGAAGAAGAGAAAAGCTTCAACGCAGAAGGAGTCCTGAACACCGGAACAATCCACCCTCTTCTCTATCTCGGAAGCGACTTCTACATCACGATCAATCCAGATACACTGAAACATGTTCTCCCCGATTGATTAAAATGATAGAAAAGAAAAAGGGGCCTGTCCCCTTTTTAGAGGAATATGATGGGTAGGCAGATTTTATGAATGATTCAGGAAAAAATTCATTCAATAATTTAAGTTTTTAATCATTCAATAATTTAAGTTATGGAGGTTCAGATGAAACAGACAAGAAAAAATCTTTTTTTAATTTTTCTGCTCATCATCACAGTTTCTGGAACAATCCACACTCAGGAAAAAGCAGCGAAACCAGCGGATTTTCAACTGACCATCGATAACATCATGAAAGGCCCTGAGCTCATCGGCACAGCTCCTTCGAGCATCATGTGGTCAGTGGACGGGAAAAAGCTCTATTTTCGCTGGCAGAAGCCAGGAGAGGAAAGAAGCGAATTCTATGCGATAACTCCATCCGACCTGACTCCTCAGAAGATAGAGGCCGAAGACCTTCTCAAGCTCCCTCCTTACTCTTCCCGTACATCTTATTCCCGCTTTTCCCGTTTCACTTTCGGCATGGAGATAAATTTTAACAGTGAAAAGAAGAAGGCAATCCTCGTCCGCAACGGAGACATCAGCCTTCTGGACATCCCGACAGGGAAAATCACGCAGCTCACTTTCACCGATGACCGCGAATCCAGCGCCAATTTCACTCAAGACGAGGAAAAAATCTATTTCACTTATCAGAACAACCTCTTTCTCCTCTCACTCAAAGACAACAGTTTGCACCAGATGACATCTTTCACTGATAGAATTCCTCCACCGAGAAAAAAGCCAGACGAAGTGGAGAAATGGTACAGCGACCAGCAGAGAGAGCTTTTCCAGGAATTCAGCAGGCCCCGGAGAGGGACGGGCCGGATGGGCATGTTCTCCTCCTTAGGAACCAGCAGCAGGAGAAAGCCGTTCTTCCTCAAAGAAGGCCAGTCCATATTCAGCTTCACTCTTTCTCCCGATGAAAAATACGTCACGTTTGTATCTTCAGAGAGGATTCCTGAAGTGAAACGGACAATCGTCCCCAATTACGTGACGCGAACCGGGTACGCCGAGACCATCAATTCCCACACCAAGGCAGCCGAGTCATCCGGCACTTCTCGAACCGGAATCATGGATGTTTCCACTGGAGACGTCATTTGGGTGGACTACGGCCAGGGAGAAAGAGAGATCTACTCCTACCAGGTCTTATGGTCTCCGGACGGAAAAAAATGCGCTCTGACGGCCAGCTCCGAGGACCGGAAAGACACCTGGCTTCTCCTTCTCGATCCCAAAGACGGAAAAACCTCTGTGATCGAGCATGTTCATGATGACGCCTGGATCGGGCGATTCGGTCTGACCAGTGTTTCCTGGTGTCCGGACAGCCAGCACCTCTTCTACATATCCGAGAAGGATGGTTACGCTCATCTGTACAAAGCATCTGTAGACGGGAAAAAGAAAAAGCAGCTCACCAAAGGGAAATTCGAAGTCTCTGGAGCTCAGCTTTCCGAGGATGGAAAAAAATGGTTTTTGACAACGAACGAAGATCACCCCGGAGAACTCCACTTCTATTCCATGCCGGTGGATGGCGGAAAACGCACCAAGATCACTTCGTTGAAAGGACGGAACGAAACCATCCTCTCACCTGACGAATCGTGTTTGGCTATCATTCATTCCTACAGCAACCGGCCCCCTGAGCTCTATTTTCAGCCGAATAAACCCCAGGCCGAAGCGCACCGGATCACGCTTTCCACTCCTGAAGAATTCCGCTCTTTTGACTGGTACGACCCGGAAATCATCACTTTCAAGGCTCGCGACGGCGTAGATGTCTACGCCAGGCTCTATAAACCTGAAAAATGGCACTCTCAAAGACCAGCCGTCATCTTCATCCACGGCGCCGGGTATCTCCAGAACGCCCACAGAGGATGGAGCAGCTATTACCGGGAATACATGTTTCACAACATTCTCATGAAAAGGGGCTATCTTGTCCTGGATGTCGATTACAGAGGGAGCGCAGGCTACGGTCGGGACTGCCGGACAGCCATCTACCGGCACATGGGGGGAAAAGACCTGGATGATATCGTCGATGCCGCCCGATTCCTGGTCAAAAAATTCAACGTTAATCCGGAAAGGATCGGCACCTACGGCGGAAGCTATGGTGGGTTCCTCACACTGATGGCCATGTTCACGGCTCCCGATGTGTTCAAAGCTGGGGCAGCTCTCAGACCGGTCACCGATTGGGCTCATTACCATCCGGGATACACAGTGGACATTCTCAATCTTCCTCACAAAGATACCGAGGCCTATGAGCAGAGCTCCCCGATCTATTTTGCGGAGGGTCTCAAAGGCGCGCTCCTCATCTGCCATGGTATGGTGGACACCAATGTCCACTTCCAGGATACGGTGAGACTTGTGCAGCGCTTGATCGAGCTCAGAAAAGAGAACTGGGAGGTGGCCATCTTTCCTGTGGAAGGCCATTCTTTCCACAACGGCTCTTCCTGGGCAGACGAGTACAAGCGGATTTTCAAGCTCTTCGAAGAGAATTTGAAATAGAAGGCAATTTCCGTATAATAAAGTAGAATTCAATGGCTCTAGCGCTCAACATCGAGAATCTCCATAAATCCTTTTCCTTGGGATTCATGCTGAAAAAGAAGAAAATCCTGAAGGGCATTTCCCTCGCAGTGAACGAGGGAGAGATCTTCGGCTACCTCGGACCCAACGGCGCGGGGAAAACCACGACCATCAAGTGCATCCTCGGCCTGATTTTTCCCGAGCAGGGAAAGATCGAGCTGTTCGGCCGATCCCATCTTTCCCTTCCGGCCAAGGCTCGAACCGGATTTCTGCCGGAAAATCCCTATTTTTACGACCATCTCACAGCTACTGAGTTCCTCACCTTCTACAGCCAGTTGTTTTTCATCAGGAAAAAAGAGCGCGAAGATAAAATTAAAAGCCTCCTCCAGACCGTCAGCCTGGAACAGTCAGCAGACCTTCAGCTCCGGAAATTCTCCCGGGGGATGCTGCAGAGAATCGGATTGGCTCAGGCTCTCCTGAACGACCCTTCTCTCGTCCTGCTGGATGAGCCCCTTGGCGGGCTGGATCCTCTGGGCCGGAAAGAAATCAGAGATATCATCGTCCGGCTTAAAGAGGAAGGAAAGACTGTCTTTCTTTCATCTCACATTCTCCAGGACATCGAGATGATATGCGACCGCGTAGCTATCCTCGTTAACGGCGAGATCATCAACCAGGGAGCTCTTCATGACCTGATTTCAGAAAAAATCCTTTTCACCGAGATCGACCTTTCCGGAGTGGAGGAGAAAGAACTGGAAGGCCTGGGGGAATTTCTTTCAGGCCACGGGGAACGGGGACTTCTTAAAGTCTTCAAGGAAGAAAACGTCGAGAAGGTCCTCGAGCTTGTCCAATCCCGGAAAGGAAAAGTCCATTCTCTTATCCCGAGGACGGAGACGCTTGAAGACCTGTTCGTGGGAATAGTGAAGCCGAAATGAAGATACGAGCCATAGCCTTCAATACATTCAAGGAAGCTATCCGGGACAGGATCCTCTATCTTCTTCTCTTTTTCGCTCTGATCTGCATCGCCTTCTCGCGCCTGCTGGCCCTCCTCACTATCGGAGACCGGGTTAAAATCATCAAGGATGTCGGACTAGCCTCACTCTCCCTCTTCGGCGCGCTGATGGCCATCCTGATCGGAACAGGGCTGGTTTATAAAGAAATCGATAAAAAAACGATCTACACTCTCCTCTCCAAGCCCATTCACCGCTACCAGTTCCTGCTGGGCAAATTCCTCGGGCTGGTTCTGACCCTCTTCATCATGCTCCTCCTGATGAGCATCATTTTTCTCGCCCTGATTTTTTTCCACACTTTTTCCATCGAATGGCAGATGCTCATCGCCATCCTCTACATCTTCCTGGAACTCTGTCTGATCACCTCTGTGGCGCTTTTGTTTTCCTGCTTCTCCACGCCCATCCTCAGCTCCATTTTTACGCTCGCCTTTTACCTGATCGGCCATACGGCCTGGGGACTGGAAACTCTTATAGAAAAAATCAAGCCCGGGCTCGGAAAGGTTCTGGCTCAGGGCCTCTACCATTTTCTTCCGGACCTTGAAAACTTCAATTTCAGGATAGAGGTCGTGCACAACCTCCCTATTCCCGCATCGATTTTCCTGTACTCCACCCTTTACGGCGTATTCTACTCCCTCTTTGTCCTGACCATTGCCTTTCTTATTTTCCGAAAGAGGGACTTCATCTGATAATCATGCGCATACGATTGAAGAGAGGAAAAAGTATCATCACGGTTTTCCTTGTGCTTTTTTTGATCCTGACATGCGGTGTCTTCATGTACTTGAAGGTCATCACCGACCGGATCACGCGAAAAAAAATCCCCGGCTCTTCTATCATCTACCTCCCCGAAGGGAAATACCTCAAATACGGGACACTCGGATTTTCTTCTTTTCTGGCCGATTTGATCTACATCTGGGCCATCCAGTATTACGGCGACTACACGATTCCGGATAGCTACGATTACCTCTATAAAATCTTCGAGATCATCGCCGAGCTGGACCCTCACTACTTTGATCCCATCGACATGGGAGCCTTTATCGCCGCTTACGAGGCCCAAGACCTGGACCTGGCCGTCAAGATCCTGGATATGGGTCTGGAGAAAAACCCCAAGGAATGGTTTTTCCCCTACCAGGCCGCCCACTACATTCAGTTTATGAGTAAGGACCATGAACGGGCCCAGGAGTACTACAAGAAAACCATGAGCATCGAAGGCTACCCGCCGATCGTCCCACGACTGTATGCCAACGCCATCTTCAAAGCCATGGACTACGAAAGGGCCCTGGAGGAATGGCTGGAAATCTACAACACGGCAGAGGATGAGAGGATAAAACAAGTGGCCTCCAACCACCTCTATAACATAAAGGCAACCGTGGACATCGAAAAGCTCCGGAACGCCATCGCGAAATTCAAAGAAAAATACGGCCGCTATCCGGCTGATTTGAGCCAGCTCGTCTATGCCGGATTCCTGGATTCCATCCCCAAGGACATGGATGACAAGGAATACCTGTACGACTCCCAGACAGGAGAGGTCAAGCCCCCGATAATCCCATGGAAAAGATAATCATCATCATCGTTTTCGGCTTCGCCTGGGGAAGTTTCCTCAATGTCCTGATCTACCGCATTCCCCGGGATATGAGCATCATCAAACCCGCCTCTTCCTGCCCTGTCTGCAAGAAGAAGATCAAAATGTACGACAATATCCCCATAATCTCCTATCTGATCCTGGGGGGGAAGTGCCGCTACTGCAAGGCTAAAATCCCTCTCACCTATCCATTGGTAGAATTCTTGACTCCTCTGAGCTTTATTCTCCTTTACACCCACTATTCATTGAGCTTCTTCTTCTTTGCCTCCTGCCTCTTCGCCAGTGCGATGATCGTCCTGGGCTTCATCGATTTTTTTCACATGATTCTCCCGGATGTGATCACCCTTCCCGGGCTGCTTCTGTCTATCGTTTACTCGTTTTTCCGAGAAGACCTGAACCTCACTCAGGCTTTGATCGGGGCAGTGACAGGCGCTGGCTTTCTTCTCCTTGTCTACGGGACATATTATCTGGTGCGGAAAAAAGAAGGATTGGGAATGGGAGACGTGACTATGATGCTGCTGATCGGGGCTTATCTCGGCTGGCGGCAGGCTTTCTTCACCTTGATCCTGGCCTCATTTGTCGGGGCGCTGGTGGGAGTGTTCGTCATCCTCTTCCGGAAGAAGGATTTTCAGTTCTCGCTCCCCTTCGGCACCTTCCTGGCTCCGGCCGCTTTTTTCTCTCTTCTCTGGGGCGAGAAGATACTCCGGGCCTACCTGAGCCTCTTCAA
>CAZSGR010000080.1:0-13078 GCA_964606185.1 uncultured Eubacteriales bacterium | reverse complement strand
ATGAAAAGACACAAAGGGTATTCTTTCATCAACATTGCCGGGTTGGCCATCGGCATGGCCATCTGTATTTTGATCTTTCTGTGGGTTCAGGATGAACTGAACTTTGACAGGTTCCATGAAAATGCCGAAGACATCTGCAGAGTGAACATGAACGATCAAAGATATGGAGTAGTATGGCCAATTGTCTCCATCCCTGTGGGCCCTGCGCTCAAACAGGAATTTCCGGAAGTTATAGATTCCGTCAGAGTCAATGATTTCAGTGGATTGGTCACACGGGAGGAGAAAAAGTTTGATGAAATCGGGGCTTATGTGGATCCATCTTTTTTTGAAATATTTTCTTTTCCTTTTGTAAAAGGAAACTCCAAAACAGCCCTTTCAGCTCCCTCCTCCGTCGTCATAACCCAAGAAATGGCAAAGAAATTTTTTGGCACGGAGGATCCTCTCGGGAAAAACCTTAAGCTGAATAACGCACTCGATCTTACAGTCACTGGAGTCATTAAAGATATGCCTCAAAACTCACACATCCATTTCGATTTCTTGCTTCCTTTTGATATCTTTGAGCAAAGGGATCGTGATCCCTCCAATTGGGGCCGCTTCCAAATCTACACGTATGTCATGCTCCAGGACGATACTCCATTCAAAGAGGTCGAGGAAAAAATCGCTGGGATTCTCCAAGAACACAATCTGAGAGAGGGACCAAAACTTGGACTGGAGCCATTGACCCGCATTCATCTCTATGCCGTGGATGGAGGCGGTGATATGCGCTATGTCTATGTATTTTCCATTATTGCTGTGTTCATACTCGTGATTGCCTGCATCAATTTTATGAATCTGACAACAGCCAGATCCTCTACAAGGGCAAAAGAGATTGGCATGAGAAAGGTCACCGGCGCACAAAGAGCTGACCTTATCAAGCAATTCATGGGAGAGTCTGTGCTGTTTTCCTTAATTGCTCTAGTGTTAGCCACCGTTCTTGTCATTCTTATTCTCCCGGCATTCAATATCTTGGCGAACAAGCAATTAGCTCTGAATCCTCAAGGAAATTGGAATTCAATCCTGGGATTTTTAGGGATAGCGCTATTTACCGGATTGCTGGCTGGCAGTTATCCAGCTCTCTTCCTCTCTTCCTTCAAGCCAGTAAATATCCTTTCAGGTTCTTTGATACCAACATCCGGAAGAATGAAAAAAACCATATTCAGAAAAGCTCTAGTTGTTCTCCAATTTTCCATTTCTGTCTTTCTGATCATTTCTACCTTTGTGATTTTTAAACAACTCCATTTTATCCGAAACAGAAACCTGGGATATCAAAAAGAGCATATAGTCTCCATTCCCTTAAGAGGTAACGCTGCTCAGCAGTATGAAGCCTTTAAGAGCGAGCTATCACGGGATTCCAGGATTTCGCATGTCGCTGCCACGTCTGAGGTGCCTGTTCTCATAGGTTATCTTCACATAGGATATGATTGGGAGGGAAAAGACCCAAAAAAAGAGTCTCGGATGAACGAACTCCTGGTTGATCATGATTTTATTGAAACAATGAATATGACTGTAGTCCAGGGAAGAGATTTTTCGAAAGACTACGCGACCGATGCCTCAGAGGCCTGTATCATCAATGAAGCCGCCGTGAAAGCCATGGATATAGAATCCCCTGTAGGGAAACGCTTTTCAGCCCCCGCACACGAAGGTATGCGAGATTACACGATCATAGGTGTTGTGAAAGATTTTCATTTCAGGCCCCTCCATGATGAAATAGATCCTTTAGTTATGTTTATAGCACCTGAAAAATTCAACTTCTTCTGCATAAGAGTTAGATCGGATATTTCAGATTTGCCTGGAACATTAGGGTATATTGAAAGCGTCTGGAATAAATTCACTCCAAACTTCCCCTTTAAATACAATTTCTTAGATTCGACTTTCGATAAGCTCTACAGAAGTGAGCAGAAAACAGGGAGTGTTTTTGGCTATTTTACATTCCTTGCCATTTTCATCTCTTGCCTGGGCCTATTTGGTCTGGCATCTCAAATGACAGAAATGCGTACGAAAGAGATAGGGATAAGGAAAGTATTTGGCGCTTCGGTATCGGGAATCACACTGCTTCTTTCCAAAGATTTCCTGAAATGGGTTATGGTTGCGAATGTGATTGCCTGGCCGACCGCCTATTTTGCCATGAACAAATGGCTCCAGAACTTTGCCTACAGAACAAGCATGGGAATCGAAATTTTCTTCCTGTCAGGCATATTGGCCTTTGTGATTGCGCTCATAACAGTCAGCTTTCAATCCGTAAAAGCGGCTGTCGCAGATCCGGTCGACTCGCTGCGGTACGAATAAAGGCTCACAGAAAACTCGGAAAAACAAAGCCGTAGAGAACTATAAGAGATTCCTCTCTCCCAGGAAAAACGCTGACCTGGTATTCCCGAGGTAGAGGATGCCAGGAAAGGACTGGCTGAGCTGCAAAGGCCAGTGAATATAAACCATTGGTAAATTGACCCCTTCTTTTCTCTGTGGTATATGTCTAAAAATGCACGGGAAAAAACAGAATAATAAAGATAAGGTAAAAAAAAATATTCCTCAGTCTTCACCTGCACCCCGTTACTCAGGGATTGCAACATTCATGCGAATACCTTTAGTTCAAGATCCTTCAGGGATAGATATTGCACTCATTGGAGTTCCCTATGATGGAGCAGTTGAGGGCCGTTCAGGAGCACGACACGGACCACGTGAAATTAGAAACATGTCAAGTATGATCAGGACTATCCATCATGCAACCAGGATAAATCCTTACAAGCTATGTAATATTGCAGATATGGGGGATGTGCCGTTCACTAATGTGTATCGTCCCGAAGAAGTTCATAACGATATCATGAATTATTACAAGAAAGTGCATGAAGCCGGTGTGGTTCCCTTAAGCGCTGGAGGGGATCATTCAATCAGCCTGCCTATTTTAAGAGTCCTCGGGAAAGAAATTCCTGTGGGATTAGTTCATATCGATGCTCATACTGATACGAATGATACAGAAATGGGATTTAAGTTTAGTCATGGCACGCCATTCCGTCGAGCTGTTGAAGAGGGAACACTCGATGCTAAACGCACAGTACAGATTGGAATTAGAGGCGCACAAAATTCGGAGGAAAGTTGGGATTTTTCGATTGAATCGGGTATGCGTGTCATTTTCATGGAAGAATTTACCGCTCTTGGAGTGAATGGAGTCATTGATCAAGTTCGGCTTGTCGTAGGCGATGGCCCGGTATATATCTCTTTCGACATTGATGGCCTTGATCCGGCTTTTGCGCCTGGAACCGGAACTCCTGAGATTGGCGGAATGACCACTGTAGAGGCTCAGACTCTGTTGAGAGGCCTACGCGGTCTTAATTTGATTGGTGCAGATGTGGTTGAGGTCGCTCCGCCTTTTGATCCATCGGGAAATACTGCACTCGTTGCGGCAACAATCATGTTTGAAATCCTCTGCTTATTGGCAGAAGCCATTTCTCTTCAAAAAAAGCAGTAAATTTTTTTGTCCTTATTTGTTTCCAATAAAAGTGAAAAAGACAGCAGAGTTAAATTGTTCTTTTTAAGGGAGACATATAATAGGATATTTTAAATGGGAGTAATATGAAATACAAAACCAAGATAGTTTCAATAGTATTATTTCTTTCATCCTTATTTATACTTCCTTCCTGAAAAAAAACAAAAGACCGAATGGAAAGGGACAAGAGAGACAGAAAAAATGGGAATAATCATCAAAGATGCGCAGGAAAAATCTAAGGATTAAATTAAAATTTCGGATTTATAAGTCTTTTTGAGTCTAAAATACGTTGGCAGTGCAAAAACAGATGTGAGTGCCAGTCTGAACAATGATAATCTATCAGTATGACTTGGTATATTATCTACTGATTTTATAAACAATGAACGCAAATCTTTAAATCTAGATCTAAAGTATCTGTGAAAAGAGTAGCTCTTTGTGTAAAGTTTTGAAAACCGGCGGTAAAATTCTCTGCGGTTTAATTTTGTAGGGAAAATGGAGTGAGCAAAGTCAAAAAAATCGTAATTCTTTATAACAAAACGGTCATAATTGTCAATATACAGTTCAGTTCCTGGAAGGGGAGTTAAAATAGGGAATGCAGGTCGAAAAAGATCCATATCACATACATATTTGTAAAGTCTTTTGAAGTCTTCCTCGGAATAATTCGGGTTGACCATAATATGGGATGAAATGCTGATACCTAGTTTCTGGAGAATTCTGATTGCTTCATTATTTATATGAACTGAAGTCTTTTTATTCAATAAATCCAATTCACTATCCTTAAATGATTCTATGCCCACGGTTATACATTCCAGTCCTGCTTCCCTGAAATTTTCGATAAGGTCAGGATGTTTAACTATTGTATCTGTTCTGGCATACATGGCGAATTTTTTCTTGATTTTCCGCTCTTTAATTAATTCACTCAACTGCCAGGCCTTTCTGACATCATAAAGAGTATTGTCATCAGCAAAATGCACAAGCTTAACATCGTCGTGTAGACTGGCTAGCTCTTCAACTATGGATTCAGGATTACGAGCGGCGCATTTTCCATTCATTATCTTCCAGCATGCACAAAAAGTACACCTGAATGGGCACCCTCGGCTTGTCAGGACCAAGGCAAATTTTCTTCTCATCTGATCACGATATTTTTTTCTATAATTACGGGTTAAATGTCTGGCTGGTTGCGGAATCAAATCAAGATTGACATCAACATCAGCTTGCTCGGTGAAATAAAAGTCATTTTCGTTTTGTAAAGCTATGTTGTTTACACTCCTAACATCGCCTCCTTCTTCCACTGTATTAATGTATTTTTTAAAAGAAAAATCAGAAATTCCTAAAAATAAGACATCTACAAACGGAAGCGATAAATCAAATGGTGCAAAAGTGGCATGATGTCCACCAACAGCTGTCGTGATATTGCTGTCGAATTTTTTGACTTCTTTTAAAACATCAGTAGCCGCATTTACCTCGCATGTATAAGCGGTGATACCCACGAAATCTGGCTTAAACTGTTCTAGTTTTTTAGCCAAATTATTATCAATCCTCATATCAAGTATTTCCACTTCATGTTCCTTCACAGCAGAAGCCAGGTATTCAAGCTCCAGCGGCTCGGCTTTATACATAGTTATTAAGTGGCGACTTAAGGGAGGCTTAATCAAAAGGATTTTCATTTATTTATTTTTTTACCTTCATATTGATTAACCTGAATTATTCATAAAATATGCCGACATTATACATCATTTTCAATAATATGAGCTCGTTAGGTAGGTTTTTCTCAAAATCAAGCTTCAGACTTTTTTTTATGTCCATTAATGCATTTTATGTCGGCATCTTTTACCTTTCAGGCGAGCAATCTGACGACCTTATCATTAGATCAATGTCATCGCGAGCGAAGCGTGGCGATCTCATGTCCTTGCGCACAGGCATGGGATTGCCGCTGTCGCTTCTCTCCTCGCAACGATGTCTACAGCAACCTCGACTCGTGAATAATCCAGGTTAATCAAAAGGTGTTAAAAGCTATAAAAAGTTTATTAAAAATGTGTTTGAGATTATAGTGATAGAAATTTGGTTTTTGCGCTTGCCGTGCTTTGCTCACATATTTGTTAAATTTCCGCCCTCTTATTTTCCTTAAAAAACATATCATAGTGAAAAATTTTGGTCAAACGCAAAGAAACCGGGAAAAAAGATAGATTCACAGAGAATATTATGAAGAAAGCTCAAAATGATGTAGACTTCATCCCATTAATTATGAATCACACGATTTCCGATGCTCAGAAATATTCTCCTCTCTCTTCGGCTGACATCAATAGTTCCTATTGAGCAACTTGGGGTGGAGGAGGATGCTTAGCATGAAACGCGAGTTTGAGGCAGCGCCAGAGCCCAAAGAATTTTATCCGATGCGCGGAGAACACAACGAGGCGATATTCCAGGCAAAGGAGGTTTTCGTTAATAAGATAGATGTTTTCCTTCAGAAATATTCCTTATCTAAAGCGGCAGAATAGTGAAGCGAGTATACCCGACAGACCTTGCGGCAACACTTTCACCTCTTTTTTGTAAAAAGTCTTGAGTATGCTGGATGGAACTCTTGAGGTCATAATTCGTATGTATAATAGAAGGATTAATATGTCTTATTCCTTGGGCATTTTAGAAATATTCATCATTTGTGTAGTCGTCGTGTTGTGGACCTGGGGAGTTGTGGATTTATTGAAGAGAGAATTGTCTCGACACGCCTTCACTAAATGGCTGACAATCATTATTGCCATGCCCATAGTTGGATTTATTCTTTATCTCCGGCTGGGGAAGCAGAGTCGACGTGGTATATAATTATTTAATGTAATCTTTTGCTATGATATAAGTTAATGAAGACATCGACTGATATAAATCAAATGAAGACGCAGAAGGTTATGAATAAAAAAGAAGCAAATTTATGTATTTATGAGAATAAATTGTGGAGTGAGATACCATGAAAAAAGTCTTTCTAATCATCGTCATCGTTGTGGTCGTTTGTGTATTTGGATTCCTGGCCATCAAAGGCTGCCAAACCCAGGGGGGGGATCAACCGTTGAATACGGCAACAGTGGAAATGGGAAATATATCCAAGACTGTCGTGGCCACCGGCAAGATCGAACCGCTCTATAAGGCTGAGATTAAATCCAAGATAGGAGGCTTGATCCAGCAGTTCTATGTTGAAGAAGGCGACCGAGTGAAGGTTGGTCAGAAACTGGTGGAAATTATTCCAGGAGCCACGCCCGTAGAGATGGTGCAGGCACGAACCGAAGTCAAAGCCGCCGCATACGACAAGGTTGTCGCCGAGAAACAATACCTGAGGAGTAAAGAGCTCATCACGCAGAAAATGACCTCTCCAGAGGATTATGACCGGGCAAAAGCGAATTATGACACGGCCAAGGCCCGTTTTTACGCGGCCATGGCTCAGTTGAGAGTGCTTGAACAAGGATCGAACGTGGAGTCGCTGGTTGAGGGCTTAGAAATAACAGAGCAGGACCGGCGTGAGATTGAAAAGGAGACACGGGAAGCCATCGCCAGCATGACATTGATCTCTCCCATCTCCGGTATTGTTCTCTCCCGGGATACGGATAAAGGAAGCGCGGTCATCCCCCTTTCATCGGCCTACGGAGGAACGATCATCATGATCATTGCCGATGTTTCTGAGAAGCATTTCCGAGGCGACGTGGATGAAGCGGATATCGGAAAGGTTCATCTTGGCTTGCCAGCAAGAATCTATGTGGAAGCTTATCCGGACGATCCTTTTCAAGCCAAGCTGACTCACATCAGTCCTCAGGGGCACGAGGAAGAAGAAATCGTAAACTTCGAGATCCGGGCGACGATCGATGATCCTGAGAGCAGGCTCCGTTTTGGCATGTCAGCGGATGCCGAGCTCATTCTGGAAGAACATGAGAATGTTCTGGTTATTCCGGAAGGCGCGATAATATACGAGGAGGAAAAAACTTACGTCAACATCCAGGATGATTCCATTCCAGAAGGCATGCGAAAAATAGAGATCACCAAGGGCATCTCCGATGGTCTCCGGACAGAGGTCTTATCCGGCTTGGAGGAGGGACAGGTTGTCGTTCTTCCCCAGTAGTGTCATCACGATCGCACTAAGGAAGCATCCCAATGCGGAGGGATACAGTCAGAATTAGCTTAGTCACAAGGAATTCGTTATGCATTGGTCCGAAATAATCAAACAAGCCTTCCAGGATTTAAAATCCAATAAACTCAGAAGCACGCTTACACTTTTCGGGATCGTCTGGGGCATCATGGCCATCATGATTCTCCTGGGTTGGGGATTCGGGTTCCGCGATTTAATGTATGAAGGCATGAGCAAGATCGGCGAAGACCTGGTTGTTATTATCCCGGGTCATACATCCATCGGTGTGGGGGGATACAAAGCCGGACGACCCGTTATTCCGGAAATGGAGGATATTGAGGCTATTCAAATTCAATGTCCTTCGGTGGCTGAAATCAACCCGCAAGTAGGCCGATGGTACCAGGTCAAAGCGGATACGGAAGCCCGAGAATACAACATTCGTGGCGTCCTGCCGGTCGCTAAAAAAATGAATAACTGGCAAGTGGCCCAGGGACGGTTTATCACCCAGGATGACATCAGGAATCGTCGTCGTTTTGCCTTCATCGGCAACAATATCAAGGAGCATCTGTTTGGCGAAGAGTCCAATCCAGTGGGACAAAAGATCAAGATTCGGGGCGTATCGTTTTCTATCGTTGGCGTGGCTGTTGAAAAAGAGCTGCAGATGTCCACTATCAACAGCCGCCATGACGACCAGGTTCTGGTCCCTCTGAGCACGGCTTTACAGTTGTGGAGCGACGGGAAGAGTCTTGATCTTATTTTTGCCTCTCCGAAGGAGAATGCCAAATCCAGTCAGGTGGTGACTGAGATCCGGAATGTATTGGCCGAACGCCACCGCTTCGACCCCGAAGACGAAGAGGCATTATTTATTCTGGAATTTGCCTTCTTCGAGAAGATGATCGACCTGCTTTCCCTTGGATTAAACATTCTTTTGGGTCTCATCGGAATCATTACCCTCTTTATCGGCGGCGTTGGAGTGATGAACATCATGTTTGTTTCGGTGCAGGAACGCACCCGGGAAATCGGCATCCTCAAAGCCGTTGGAGCAAAAAAACGGGACATTCGTCTTCAGTTTTTGGCTGAATCGCTCTTTATCACTTTGCTGGGAGGGTCCATCGGTTTTCTGTTAGGATCGGCTCTGCTGGGAGCGGTCAACCTTTTGCCCTTGCCCCCGTTTATTCCTCTCCCGCAGAATTCAGTGGAGCTTTCCTTGATCGTCGTTTTTGTGATGATTCTGACCGGAGTGATCTCAGGATACATTCCAGCCAAAAACGCAGCCGATATGGAGCCGGCCAAAGCACTCCAGTACGAACGGGGTGAAACCGTTGTGGGAAAGAAAATCCCGAAGCCTCTCTGGGCTTCAAGGACGCTGACAGGTGAGCTCATCGGACAAGCCTTTCTCGAGATCCGCAGCAGCAAGTCCCGGAGTTTTATGACAACGTTCGGGATTTTCTGGGGGATTGCGGCTGTCATTGTCCTTATCGGATTCGGGACGGGATTCCAGGGATTTTTCAACCGCGAATTCGGTAAGATGGGAGAGAAAACTGTATTCGTGGTTCCTGGGCGTGTTCAAACTGAGAGAGGCACCTTTAGAAAAGCACGGAGAGTGCGGCTCTCAGAAAAAGATGTCGAGGCTCTCATGGCCTATCCGGTTGAGGTCGAGAAAGCCCTGCCGGAATATGACTGCCGGTTTCCTGTCGTGAAATACGGGAGTGAAAGCCGCGCCGTCCACACTCTGGGTGTGGTTCCGGGGACATCGGAAATGCGGAATTTTAAAGTGGCCAGGGGAAGGTTTATCAATCAGGGAGACGTTGAGGAAAGCGCAAGGGTTTGTTTTCTTGGGGCCAACATTCCAGAGCGTCTCTTCGGGAACCGGACACACGATGTCACAGGAAAATACGTTAACCTCAATGGAATCCGCTATCTCGTGATCGGGACAGCCCAGCCCAAAGGGCTTCAGTTGTCCATAAATACCTCCTATGATGACGATAAGATCCTGATCCCGTTCACTACAGCTTTAAAGGACTTCAGCGGAGATAAATACGTGTCTCGAATACTCGTCTCTCCAGTCAAAAAGGAGCATTACAGAAAGACTGAACAGGAGATCCGCCAAACGTTGTCCCGGCTCCATAGATTTGACCCGGAAAATGAAGACGCCGTATATATATGGAGTATGCTCGAGGGCACGGATTTTCTGGGTTATATTGTGATCGGGCTTCAGGTATTTCTGGGCGGCGTGGGAGTGATCACTCTGATGATCGGAGCTGTGGGAGTGATGAATATCATGTTCTTTGTCGTGACCCAGCGCACGCGGGAGATAGGTATTCGCCGGGCTGTCGGAGCACTGAAGAGACATATTTTCCAGCAGCTCTTCACAGAATCACTCGCCTTAACATTTATCGGAGGGCTGATCGGGTTCGCAATCGGTTGGGGTATTAATGCTGGACTCACAGCCCTGATTGCTGTTTTGCGGACTCAGAATGCACAACTCATGATGCTTTTTTCACCAGAGAATTCATTACTTGCATCCACAATCACTGTATTTTTAATGGTAATGGCCGGCTTTTTGGCCGGGCTGACACCGGCGCTCCGGGCGATGCGGTTGGATATCGTCAATTCTTTACGTTATGAATAAATGTGGGGTCAGGGCTCGACATTAGACATTTATAATTAGTCAGCTATTGTCGTTTTAAAATCATGGTTTGATTTCCCTGCTGGGCAGATATCTAATGTCGAGCCCTGACCCCTGGTATGCTGGTATAAAAAAAACAAGCCTTCGTTCCTGGATATCACCTGCCCAAAGATAAAGAAATTTTTTCGCTAAAGTCCGAGCTCTTGGTCGATGCCCTGCATGGCTTCCAGACAGACGGATATGAACTCATCCAGCTCCAACGGGATATTCCTGCACTGTTCGATGTCTTCTCTCCTCGCGCCTCTGGCAAAGCTTGTTTCTTTGTAACGCCTCTGCACAAATCCCAAGTCCACTTCTTTGAGCTTTTTGCTGGGATGCATCAAAGTGGCGGCAATGATCAACCCTGTCAGAGGGTCGATCGAAAAAATGGACCAGTCCATCTCGTTCTCGCAGGCAACCTGACCCGCATGGGCCTTAACTGCGTGGATGATGTCTTCTTCGATCCCGTGTTCAGCCAAGATTTTGACTGTCTCAGTGGTATGGAGTTCCGGGCTTTTCTCTGTGATCTCATAATCCATGTCGTGGAGGACTCCCGCCAGCCCCCATTTCTCTTCATCTTGACCCATCCTCCGGGCAACCGCTTTCATACAGGCTTCCACTGCCAGAGAGTGTTTGACCAGATTTTTATTTTTGAGGTGTTCTTTGACAAGCGCTAAGGCTTCTTCTCTATTCATTTATCTGACTCCTTTCATTATTTTATTTCGATTCTTGATTATTTTGCACGGCAAAGGGAATCTCTGCGAAGACATTCTCTTTTCCGTCAAAAACTCTGACACCAACAACATAATCTCCGGCTTTTTCCGGAAACCACGCCCACGAATTACTCACAGAACCCTCCTGGACAATGACTCTTTCCTCTCCCTCTTTTAAATAGAACTCGTACTTCGGCATGAAAAAGCCTCTGATAGACGCAGTGAAACTGATCTCCTCTCCCACTTTTTGAGGCGACTGTTTAGACGACCGTAAGGACACACTCACTATCTTTTTCAGGAACAAGAGCCTTCCTCTGTCTGTCTGGTTCTCATAGAGACTGATGAGAAGAAAGGGGTCGAACCATACCGGATTGGACCGGAGCTCTTGCTTGGCATCAAACTCACCGGCTTTCTCCCCTGTTTCAACATCGAAACTCATCAACACCGAAGAAAGCGAGGAGACCACCACTCGTTCTCCGGAGACTTCAAGTCGATAAAAACTCCTGGAGGGAATCATTTGCCACCAGAGAATGTGACCTATTTTTCTTTTCAGGCAGTAGACCACATTATTCCAGCAGAGGAACAAAATCCTTTTTCCGGAAACAACAGGAGAAGTTAAGATCTTTCCTCCTGTCTTTATTTTCCATCTCTTTGTTCTCCTCTTTAAATTATAACAGTAGAAGTAATTATCATCTGAACCGAAATAAACAGAATTCTTCTCAACGAGAGGAGTGCCCTGAATCTTTCCACCCACTTCAATCTTCCCGACGAGATTCCCTTCCTCAGACAGGATGTACAGATTGTGGTCATCACAACCAAAGACGATTTTATTATCCGTGAAAACTGGTGTGGAACGGATAGCCCCGTCAGTCTGGAATTTCCAGAGCTCCTTCCCGCTGGTTGTGTCAAAGGCATGAAGGGTTCCATTTTCCGTACCGATGCACACGGCGGGCGCAAATTCTAAGATCCCGGATGTAATGCCGTCCACAATCTCAATCTTCCAGAGCAGGCTTCCCTCTTTGTTCAGGCAGTGAAGGGTGCTGCTCCTGTCATAGACATAAATATTTTTCGCACCGAGAAAAAGAGGGCTCATGAACTCATCGGAAACCTGGCTTTCCCATACGATTTCGCGCTTAACGCCATCCACACAGTAAACAACTCCACTCCTTGTGGAGAAATAAAGTCGATCCCCTTCCCTTTCTATATGGTCGTTGACTCTTCCCTGGAAGACAACCTCTCCGGATTTCGCTACAGGGAAAAAGATCCCAGCGGGATAAGAAGGCGCTTTTCTCCTGAATATGGAACAAGAACTCAGAAGGAAGACAACCAGCGTCAAAAGGATGAATTTTTTCACTAGAGCCATAAGATGCGATAATAGCACTTTCCTCCCTCTTTCCTCAATCTTTACATTAGCTGTGGAGGTTGATATCATTCAAAAGAGAGAATAATGATTAACTACATTATGCTCTATAAAATCCGGAAAAAAGTCAAAAAAATCATAAAGGAAAAAATCGCAGAGGAGGAGCTTGCGACAACCCCAACATCCTGCATCGGTTGCGTGGCCGACGACATCAGCTGGGAGATCTATTACCTTCTTAAGGAAGATAAAAGCGAAAAAACCTGATTCATAAATCCTTCTGAAAAAAGAAAAAAGGGGACAGATGTACATACTCAGTAATTTGGTAATATTTTTTGGATGTCATTCAGACTGTGTCACAATAGACATTATTTATCATAGATAAGAATGAGTCAAATAAACACCCGAATCAAGGTGAATTTCCCCATATAGTGTGGTAAAATAGTGTGTAGAAAATAAGGGGAAATAATCATGTCATATCGTCATGGCAACAGAGAACAAATAGGACTTTTTCCAGCAAGCATCGAGGACTATGTAAAGGCGGATGATCCTGTGCGTGCCTATGATGCTATTGTGGAATCACTTGATTTTTCCGAGCTTGGAATTGAATTGGATTTGGTTAAAGTAGGGTGTCCGCAGTACGATCCTAAGGCGATGCTTAAGCTTTTGGTGTATGGATATTCCTATGGGATCCGCAGTTCCCGCAAGTTAGAGA
>CAZSGR010000079.1:4025-13247 GCA_964606185.1 uncultured Eubacteriales bacterium | reverse complement strand
CCGAGGGGAGTTCCCGAGGCAGAGATCAAAAAGCTGGTCAAGGAGGGTAAAGCAGTCATGTGCCAGTCTATGAGCCTTCATGCGACTGAGATCGGAGGGACTCAGATGGCGCCTGAACTGACTTATGACCTCGTGAGCAGAAGTGATGAAGAGACGCAACAGATCCTGGATAATGTGGTCTTCTTCTTGATACCGAGCTTCAATCCGGACGGCCAAATCATGGTCACAGATTGGTATCGGAAGACTGTGGGCACTGAGTATGAAGGGGCGGGCCTGCCCTGGTTGTACCATCTGTATGCCGGGCATGACAACAACCGGGACGGTGACTACATCAACTTGACCGAGTCTGTGTACGCAGCCAAGATTATGTACAGAGACTGGGTACCCCAGGCCTACATCGATCATCACCATATGGGAAGTTCCGGCGCCCGGTTCTATATCCCACCTTATTGTGATCCTATTCGGCCTTACGCGGATCCTCTCATATGGCGGGAGCACAGCTGGTATGGTGCCCACATTGCCTACAAACTGGAAGAAGCCGGGAAAGCGGGAATCCTGAATGCGGCACAGTATCCCGGGTGGGGCCATTTCGGATGGCATTGGATAACGCCTTTTCACAACATTGCCGGAATGCTCACAGAATCAGCGAGCGCAAGGCTGGCCTCGCCTCTTTATATCCATCCCGAGCAGCTCCGTGGCGGTGCCAGACAATTTCCAGCTTACGAAGCCCAGAGCACATTCCCGAATCCCTGGCCGGGAGGCTGGTGGAGACTCCGGGACATCGTGGAACAGAAGAAGATTTCGGCCTGGGCGCTCCTGGACCTTGCGGCCAGGAATAAGGAAACCGTTCTGTGGAATGCGTACTTGAAGGCCAAAAGACAAACAGAACGGGGAGCCAAAGGAAATCCCAAGACCTATATTATCCCTATTTCTCAGCATGATTCGCTGACTGTTGTGAGAATGGTCAACACGTTGCTGCTGTCCGGAATCGAGATCAAACAGGCCCGCAAAGATTTCAGTGCAAGCGGTGTGATCTACCCGGAAGGCTCTTTTATCATCTCCCTGGCCCAGCCCAAAATGGGTTTGATCCGGAACCTTCTCGGCCAGACTTTTTACGCTGATAACGACTGGACCAGGCGCGCAGACGGATCACCACTCCGCCCGTATGACCTGGCCACACACACCATGAACGAGTTCATGGGTGTCCGTGTTGACCCGGTGAACGAAAAGGTAGAAGGAGACTTTCAGATACTCAACGACAAAGTTTCAGTCGTAGGGAAAGTCGAGGGTGGTGGAGTCGGTTATGTCCTTGATGGACGGTTGAATGACAGTTTCAAGGCTGTGAACCTGTTGTTTGCGAAAGGGATTTCTGTGAAGCGGGTGGATGAAGAGGGCTCAGGACTTCGCCCTGGAGATTTTATTGTTTCCAGAGGAAAAGAGGCTGTTCTCAAGGATGTGGCTGCGCAAACAGGCGTTGATTTTAAAGCGCTGAAAAATACAGTTAAACAAGGAATCCATCAGGTCAAAAAGCCCCGGATCGGTATGTACCAGCGCTATTATGGCGGAAATATGGATGAGGGTTGGACCCGTCTGGTTCTTGAAAAATTCTCGTTTCCATATACATCACTCAAGGATGCAGAAATTAAGAAGGGCGACCTTATCAAAAAGTATGACACGATTATCCTTCCAGAGGATTCAGCGGGCCGGATCGTTGGCGGAGGCACGGAGAGATTCCGTGGCCGTCCATCTTCAATCCCTCCTGAATACCGAAGCGGTATCGGCAGGGAAGGTGTCGAGGCACTGAAGGCTTTTGTGGAGAAGGGAGGAACACTGGTTACTCTCGGCAGGGCTTACACCTTTGCAGTCGAGCATTTGGGATTGAGTGTCCGCAACACCGTTGAAGGCCTCGAGTCCAAGGAGTTTTTCTGTCCGGGTTCAACAGTTAAGGTGTATTTTGACAACTCTCATCCACTGGCCTATGGAATGCCTTCAGAAGGCCTGGTTCTTTATCGATCCAGCCCGGTATTCGCAGTGACGACGAGCTCGGGAAGCGAGAAGTATGAGACTGTTGTCCGCTACAAGGAGAGGAACCTCTTACGGAGCGGCTGGCTGATAGGGGAGGAGTATCTTTCCAGCAAGCCGGCGATGGTCAATGTCCAACAAGGCAAAGGCCAGGTTGTTCTGATAGGTTTCAGGACACAGCACCGCTGTCAGACACACGGCACATTCAAGCTGCTCTTCAATGCTTTGATCCGCTGAGGAAAATAACAGGGGATGAAAAGAAGAGAATTCCTTGTAATGGCCGGAATAACAGAGTCAAAGATTATCAGCGGTTATCATCAATACGGAAAATATAAATATTCATTCGATTTGCTTTAAGAAAAGTCTCAACGCGCTCGAGCCTGTAGCCGGCCGCATTCATTTGAGCTTCCAGCTTTTCAGGTGGTGTGCCCGACCGTGGACTCTCATCCGTCGGGAACCACTCCCCGATGGCTAACACACCGTCAGGCTTGAGCGCAGACCTGGCATTCCGCAACAGCGCTACCGGATCGCTGAAATGATGGTATGCGGAGATGACGAAAATCAAGTCCAGTTTGCGTTCGGGAAGTTTCGGGTCTGTTACATCACCGAGTATAGTCTCGACGTTTTTCAATCCCCAGCGTTCACAGCGCTTCTCCAGATATTTGAGAGCTGCGGCATCTATGTCTTCTGCATAGACTTTTCCATTCTCTCCCACTCTCACTGCAAACTGCACCACGTACCGTCCGCGTCCGGCCCCGATCTCGGCCATGACCATTCCCGGCGAGACACCGATCGCATCCATGACTTTGTCTGGCGGCTGGAGACGGTTGAGCCGGGCCTCATTGGCATTCTCAGGCTCAAGAACATTCTGTTGCTTCTGGGAATCCTGTGCGATAACTGGAGTAAGCAGGGAAACCAGTAAGACAGATATAATGACATGTTTCCACTTGAACATTAAAAATCTCCTTAAGCTTTATTCACTCATTAGCTATAACGATCAGTCCGTGAAGAAAGTTACTTTTTGCCCAGCTCATCTATGATCTTCCTGATGTTTACATTGATCGGATTGAGCTCTAGGGCTTTTATATAGCATTCTATGGCTATTTCCCTGGATCCTTTTTTGGAGTACGCTTCCTCAAATATGCTGGAATCAAATTCGATGCGCTGACCAAAAACATGGTCTTTTACTCTGTGTTCTTAGTCTCCGAAATCATAAATTTTTTTGTCATCATCCACTAGCGAATTATAGGTTTTCAAGAAAGACAGAGGTCCTTGAGTAATCGTGGTTTTCAGGCCGTCTAGTCCGAGTTTTTCTTCGATCGTTTTCGCCATGTCCGCACCAACGACTGTATAGGCTCTGCCCCTGACGCCGACTTCAATGGCTTTCTTGCGCAAATCTTTATCTGTGAGTGAACTGGCTTCCAGAAAAAGACCGTTCAACTTATTTCGAAGCTGAGTAATATCTGATTTGCTCTCCAGCAGATTGTAATCTTCAACCTCTTCAACGGGAAATTTATCCAGCGCTTTGTATCCAATATAGGTGGAAATGCCCCGGCTCTGTAAATATTCGAGCAGGGTGTAGAGCTTTTGATCCAAAGGTTTTTCAGTCCGGGTCTCTCTGCACTCCAGAAATCCTATGTCAAAAACCACCATGACTAGGTTATTCAAGATATTCTGGCTGCTTCCCTTCCACCTCTCATGGGCGACGTCAATAAACAGTTCATTATTCATCATAAACCTGTAAGCCCTCGTATGAGCGGTGAGAAAGACTTTAAGAGTGAAATCCATTTTGTCAGCATTGGGGAGAAAGGTAGAAACATAGGGGATAGCGGTTGAGTTGAAATAGTCAGCCTTATCCTCGACTTCCAAGGCCATTCGGAGATGGGGATGATTCTGTCTTTTCTTTTTGGAAAGTTTCGCAATTTGGGATATATTCTTTTCCCATTCAGGATCAGGCACCGGTCTTTTTTGCTTCTCTCGGAACCGTTTTATGGACTTTAAAGCGCTGTCAGTTTCCCAGAACGCGGCTGTGTCTTGCAGGATCTCTTTAGTCTTCAAATAGATTTTTTGAACCGATGCTGTATCAATTATGACTTTGATTTTTGAATGTGTGTCATCTGAAGAAAAACGGTTTCCTGAATCGGCTTGACTCCATTGAAAAACGACAGCAAGAAAAATTAATAAAACTGAGATAAATACGGCGATAGGTCTCTGTTTCATGGATTCAATCTCCTCATTTATCTTTTTTTTGTGTGATTTCCCGGATTGACTTTTGAGCCTTCTGATTGCCAGGATCTAATTCGAGGACCTTTCTGTAACTTTTGACAGCCAGCTTGATTTCTCCGGCTGCCATATAAGTAAAAGCGAGATTATTATGAGACCGCCAATCATCAGGATAACGTTCTGCCGTTAGTTTGAGTACGGCAATCGCCTCCTTGTACTCCTTGTAATCTGTGAGATCGATTCCTATGAAGCTCAATTCGCGCCATCTATATTCAGAAACGGATAGCTTGGGATTCTCTATCAGTTTCTTATGATGACCGAGTAAGCTCTGTCGATATTTCTCATTGGCCTCTCGGGCCTTCAAGTTATCAGTGAAAAAAGGAAGCAGACGATAATGATGTTCTCCCTTTTTGAATTCTTCGTTCGCATCGAATTTCATACAGGTGGAATAATCGTGGTAAAGAAACATATAGACGACATTGTTTTTAAGGTCGCAGATGTTGGAATACTGAGTAGGATATCGGCCTTCCTGATGACAGGCCTGAAGGACTGTTTTGACATCATCCACACTTACCGCCTCTTTCTGTTCTTTTATGGATTTGAGCATCGAGGTAGCTGTATCCTCTTTAACTCCGATAGCCTGGAATCCTCCCTTATCGCGGATGAACTTCAATTCGCCATCGATCCATCCGACAATTGCTGAAGCTCCTGTGCGGTCGGCAAAAAAAAATCGGGCATAGACGAGACTGCTCTTGTTGTATTTGTTATAGATAGAAATTGCCTCTTCGACAGTCGCGCATTCCTCCATTATTTTTCGGCTCAGGTTGCCAGGGTAATTGAGACGCTTTGGCGACGGCTTCCAGTCTGTTTTATAACCGGCAACAGCATCAAAGAACAACCCCTGGTCGTTCATCCCGCCCTGGGGATAGTTGACACTGTATCCGAAATACGTGATTCCGTATTTCCCTTTTTTGGGCGGCTCGAACCAGATTTTGGTGAGAGGATTGTCGATATCCTCATTATTCCCTGCCAGGACGAAATTTCCGTGGGCGATTTTAAGGATGAGGCATGGAAACATTTGAATAGAAAAAGCCAAAATGATCAAAATCGAAAAGATAAGAATCTTTATTTCTTTTTTTAGATTCCTCATTTTAAATGCGGCCTCCGCATATTTTGTTTGTACTTTCCTGATTAAGCCCTATCTTTTTATATAATAACAATTTAGGGAAAAAATATTAAATCATTCACACGTTAAATAATGTGAATCCAGCCTCAGGTCTTTTACACCAAGCTGAGTGTGTGATGGGCGGCGGCTAAAAGGGCTCGCACCGGGACTCCATAGGGGCAGGCGGATTCACAGTATCCTGCGCAATCCTGACATCTGTCTGCTTTCTGTGATTCAAGAGCTGCATATTCGGCCATAGCGTGCTTCTCCCGGCCTTGGGCCACAAAATAATGGTCATAACGCATGATGGTGTTGACCGGCACCTTGTGCGGGCATGCGGGCATGCGGGCTCGCACAGGCCGCACGCATGGCGACAATAGAGGTTGCCACACTCTCTGGAATATGACGCCAAAAGCTCTTTGTCTCTTGAGCTGAGGCGGCTTCCGGAAAGCTTGAGAAATTCCTGCGCTTCCGAATAGTTCTGCAATGTATAACAAACCGTATTTACATTCGGATTGCTCAGCACAAATCGGACCGCTGCATCCCTGATCTCCTTGTCACTTTTGAGGTTGTATTTTTTTATGAATTCCTGGGCATTCTCCACTTTTGTCGCCATTCTTCTTTCTACATCTTTTAAAGAGACTCCTTCTGCAGCAGCTCTTCTGATTTGTTCTTCTCGTTCTTCTTGACTTTTTGAGTACAGATTTTTTTCGAGCCACTCCTTCATTTCGTTATAAGACCGTATGGGATTGACCTTCATCAGCGTTGTGCCAATATTCTTTTGGTTGCAGACCTCGAGAACGTGCTCACTCCTATCATCCTTGAGGAAATTATAGGCCATGAGCACAACGTCAAATCGACCGTCCTCAGCCGCAGCTAAGAATATTTTTTCCATAGGCTCCTGAGAAGCGCGCGGCCAAAATTGAGAGCCGTGATTGGAGACACCGATAAACCTAAGTCTGCCTTCTTTTTTTAATTGTTCAGTTGCCGCATGAAATCCCTCGTTCTTGAGCATTTCTATGGTTTCGCATATGGATATCATCAAGCAGTCCAGATAATCTGTACGGAGGGACTCCAATATTCTATAGGTCCTTTTGAGAAAACCCTCTTTGGTGATGTTCGACTGTGAGATATGTTTAGAGCTGGTATCAGCAATAACTTTTGAAGTTATAAACAGAGATTTTCGGTCCAGGTTCTTCATAGCATTTCCGAGCACTCTTTCATTATAGCGGTAGCCTTCTGATGTATCGATGTAATTCACCCCGGCGTCCAGAAAAGTCCGGAGAAGCCCCTCATCTCCCACGTGACCCATTCCCAGGTCTGAAACCTTAAAACCTGTACGTCCGAGCGTGCGGTACTCTTTGATCCGAGGAGTTTCGGAATCAGTCTCTACTTGTCGAGGAGAGTCAACACCCCGGCCCAGGCAGCCGCTGCCTATCAAGCCCAGAGTTGATTGTTTGATAAAGCTTCGTCTGTTCATGCCTCTCGTTTTGCTCATTTTCACTCCTTTGAGTGGGTTCAATATTCCTTTCTGCAAGATATATGCCAATATCAACTCACGAGATTTTTTAGAGCTTATGACACACGATATGTCCATTCTTGAACAAAATCCGTTCGAATCCGTACAGTAATGAAGTGAAACCTGAAATATTTTTAATTCAGAATATGGTGAAGGTGAATGTAGTAAAGTTGCTTGAAAATCTTATCTTCCTGCCACACCGGAATTGTTAAAAAATGGGATTTAGTTTCGCAGATAAATTCAGTATAGTGTTTTTATAATTCTATAATTCATAAAGTTGTGAGGGAAGAATGCTTTTAAATTATCTTAAAACAGCTCTCAGGAATTTAAAAAGAACCGCCCTGTTTTCATCTAGTGCCATCCTGGGACTGGCTGTCGGCATGACAGCCTGTCTTTTGATCTTGCATTATGTGAACTTTGAGAAAAGTTATGACAGATATCACACAGACAGCGATCGCATATACCGCCTCCGCTATGAACGCACTACCGAGGAGGGACAAAAAGTGCAGTTTGCCTCCTGCTGTCCGCCGGCCGTCGATGTCATACGGGGCGCCTACCCGGAAGTGGAAATAATCGCCCGGATATTCAGATACCGCGCTGTGGTCTCTCGTAAAGAGCAGAATATTCATTTCACAGAAGAGAGGATGTATTTCGCCGAACCTGATTTTTTTCAAATTTTCGATATCGCCTTCATCAAGGGCGATCCTCTAGACGGCATCCGGTCTGCCAACAACGCATTTATATCCCGCTCGACAGCCTTTAAATACTTCGGAGATGAAGATCCCATGGGAAAAACTTTCAGCGTGGATGGCAGAGTCAATTATGCTGTGGCTGGGATTTTTGAGGATGTGCCTCTCAATTCTCATCTCAAATTTGACATCCTCCTCTCTTACCAGAATCTGCTCTCTATTTTTCCTCCTGAAGTCCGTCAATCATGGGGATACACAGGATATTACACCTACCTCAGGCTTAAACCGGACGCTGACCCCCTCGCTTTTGAAAAGAAAATGCCGGACCTTGTGAAAACCCACGCCGCTGAGTTGATGAGTTACTATAAAGTCCTGATCGAGCTTAAAATGCAGCCTTTGACCGATATTCACCTGACCTCTCATTTCATGCAGGAGTATGAGATCAACGGCAGCCGGACTTCAGTGAACGTTTTGATGATCGTGGCTGTGTTCATCATATTCATGGCCTGGATCAACTACGTCAATCTCTCCACATCCCGTTCCTTGACAAGAGCCAGGGAGGTGGGGTTGCGAAAAGTGGTGGGCGCTTCCCGTATCCAGTTGATCGCTCAGTTTTTTTACGAGACAGTTGTTGTATATACAATCGCCCTGCTGCTGGTTTTGCTGCTGATAGGCGTGTTCCTGCCTTATTTCAGCCAAATAACCGGGACTCCTGTGGGAGACAGCCTCTGGAAAACATCCTGGTTCTGGCTGTCTCTGTTCGCTCTCTTTCTGGCTGGGATTTTGTTCTCCGGGTCTTATCCGGTTGCCGCCCTTTCCGCCTACAGGCCGGCCGTGGTCTTAAGAGGCGATCTAGGCAGCAAACCTAAAGGAATGAACCTCAGAAAAATCCTGGTTGTCTTCCAGTTTGTTATCGCTCTGGTGCTGATAACGGCCACGTTTTCCGTTTACCGACAGATCGTTTACATGAAAAATCAGGATTTGGGCTTTGACATGGAACAGACCATGGTGGTCAGCATTCCCCGGATCAGAGATAAGACATTCCGAGAATCCGTCACCTCCTTTAAGGAGGAGCTGCTCAGGCAATCCCAGATCAAGAAACTCTGCGTAGTCACGGAAGTGCCCGGACGGCAGATCATATGGGATAACGGCGGAATCCGGAGAGCCGGCGAAGATACCGCCAAAGGGAAAAATTATCAGATCGTTGGAGTGGATTACGATTTTGTGGATGTCTTCAACCTGGACATCGTCGAGGGGAGAAACTTCTCCAAAGATTTCCCCGCTGATAAGGATGCGCTCATCCTCAACGAGACAGCCGTGAAGACGATGGGATTCAACAGCAATGAGGAAGCCATCGGAGAATTGGTGGACTACTGGGGAGAACTCTATCCCATTATCGGTGTCATGGCCGACTATCACCAGCAGTCATTAAAAATGGCCTTTGAACCCCACCTCTTCCGCCTCTACCCGTACGGCCGGCCCCCCTGGGGACTTTTTGCCATTAAGGTCGATGCCCGGAACGTCAAAGAAACCATTTCATTGATTGGGCAGCATTACGAGCAATTTTTTCCCGGCAATCCCTTTGAATTCTTTTTCCTGGATGA
>CAZSGR010000079.1:0-3925 GCA_964606185.1 uncultured Eubacteriales bacterium | reverse complement strand
GCCTGGCCTCTGGCTTTCTGGGGAATCCAGGAGTGGCTCAACGAGTTTGCCTACCGTATGTCATGGAGTTTTCTTCTGTTCCTGATGCCTTTATTCATTGTCTTTACTATAACAACCGTGACGATGAGCTCCAACATTATTAAGGCTGCACTGGCCAATCCAGTGGATTCAATCAGGCAAGAGTAAATAATAAAAGCGGCCTTTCTTTGCCCATAAAATCACAGGCTGTCCCAATCATCGATTATTCATACCGCAGCGAATCAACCGGATTGGCTGTGGCGGCTTTGACAGCCTGAAAACTGATGGTCAGCCAGGCAATAAAGAGGGCACCAAGGGCGGCGATGAGAAAGAATCCGAACTGGCTGTTGAGGTTAATGCGATAGGCAAAGCCTCGAAGCCAATTGTGCATAGCCAGATATGCTAATGGCCAGGCAATGATATTGGCCACAAGGACCCATCTGGTGAACTCTTTGGAGAGAAGAACCACTATTCCTGAAACAGGAGCCCCGAGGACTTTCCGGATGCCTATTTCTTTGGTTCGCTGTTCAGCGGCAAAGGATGCCAGGCCGAAGAGTCCCAGACAGGCAATAAAAATAGCGAGAGTGCTGAAATACCCGAACAGCCGAAGAAGTCTTTCTTCAGAGCGGTATCGTCTCTCAAAAACACTATCCAGAAAATAGTAATCAACTGGATAATTGGGATTGATCTTATTCCAGGTATCTTCTATGGATGCTAGAGTTCCAGGAATATCCTGATTCTGAATATTTACAGAGATATACCGGTTTGCGTTCAGGCTCAAAAATAAATTCATCGGCTGGATAGCATCCCTAAGAGATGAATAATGAAAATCTTTGATCATACCGATGACGGTGTAATAATACCGGGCATCTCCAAAAGTCTGGATGACCTTTTTTCCAATAGCGTCTTCCCAGCCGAATCGCCGAACAGCTTCCTCATTGAGAATGACCGATCCTGCATTTTGAAAATCTCCCGATGCTCCTCTTGTGTTTCTGTGATCTGTCGGAAATTCGAGCGAAAAATTCCGACCTGCGATCAGCTCAATCTCATAGGTATCCAGGAAGTCATGATCAACACTGTTGTGGATGAGTTCGATCTCTTTGCCTTCGGGAGCGCCTTCCCATGTGACATTATTGTACATGCCGATCGAACTGGGCAGTTGAAGGGACGCTGTCACTCCTAAGATTCTTGGATTCTGCATAAGCGCTGTTTTAAATGCTTGGATATTTTGTCCTCCCTCAGGGCTGTTATTGCTGATGACCAGGATTTGATCTTTTTTGAATCCCTGTGCTCTGTTGCGCATGAAGTTCAATTGTCTGCCCAGAATGAACGTGCAGACGATCAAAGCGATCGTTATGCTGAACTGCGAAATAACAAGAACTTTTCTGAACGCTCCTCTCTTGCTTCCTGTTTTAAAGATTCCTTTGAGGACATTGACTGGCTGAAAGGCCGATAGGAAAAGTGCAGGATAGCTTCCGGAGAGAAGCCCAACCAGAACGACGATCCCGATCAAACCGACAATGATCTTGGTTCGACCGATATCTTCAAAACTGATGAACTGTCCTGTCAAAGTGTTCAATAAGGGGAGAAAAGCATAGACCAAGCTCAAAGCAAGGACCATGGATATGGCAGAAAAAAGGAGTGTTTCTCCGAAGAACTGCTTGATCAATTGTCTGCGCATGGCTCCCACAACCTTGCGCAAACCCACTTCTTTGGCCCGGCTGGCCGACCGAGCTGTGGAAAGATTCATAAAGTTAATGCATGCGATCAACAGGATGAGCAGTCCGGTCGCGAGAAAAATGTAGATCGTGCGGATATCTCCTGTATTGTCGATGGTTGAGTAGAGATGCATCCGGCTGAACTGTTCGAGTTTGAGCACGCGTTTATCGTCTTCTCTCTTGTGTTTTTCAAAGACATCTGCGATCTTTTTTTCCACCTCAGCGATGGATTGTCCTTCGGGCAAAAGAACAAAAGAGTAAATTTGCTGGCTGATCCAGTTGTTCCAGTATCCATCCTCTGGTGCAAGTCCCTTCAATGATTGTAAAGAAACGAGAAAGTCTGGCCTGACATTGGAATTTTCGGGGTGGTTCTTCATCACTCCTGTAATCATGACAGACATTTTTTTTATATAGTTATTATCCAGGACAAGAGTTTTCCCGATCGGATCTTGCGTTCCAAAATATTTTGTAGCCATGTCTTCGGTCAAAATGACAGAATTAGGCTGCTTGAGAGCTGTATTTTTATCTCCCATAGCCAGCTGAAAGGTGAACATATCCAGAACACCGGGATCGGTAAAGATTACCTCATCCTCGTAATATCTGCGGTCCTCATGACGCACAAGAAACGTAGGAAGAGTCTGGAATCGGGTGAATTGTATGACTTCTGGAAGATCGTTGTAGAGAGCCTCAGCAAGGGGCACGGGTGAGGTTTGGGCTCTAAACACTCGATCTGTAAGATATTGCTCGACGTTTATTCTGTAAACCTGGTCAGCGTTTTCATGGTGTTGTTCATAGCTGAATTCATACTGGGAAAACAAAAGGATAAGAAGGAAACAGGCCATCCCTACGGACAGGCCAGCGATGTTGATAAAAGAATATCCCTTATGTCTTCTGATGTTTCTCCAGGCAATTTTCAAATAACTTGTGAGCATGACACACCTCCAATAAAAAAAACCTTTTGAAAAGTAAGGGAGTGATTTGAGAAGATGAAACCAGTACCAGAGCCAGGCACGAAGGAATCCTTTTGACCGGGCAATATATTCGAATTCTTCATCGAAATCTCCGAGCAAAGACAAATTATCCTCATATCTAGCCATGAGTTTGAGGAGCCATCCTCCGAGCTTAGGTGGATTCAGCGTGAAATCCTTCATTTTTTATTCACATCAAATGCATATTCTGGAACACCGGCCCACAGTTTCCGGTTCATTTCGTGAGCATATTTGAGGGCCTTCAGCCCTTCGGGAGAAAGTGAGTAGTACATTCTTATCCGACCGCGCCTCGCCGGCGTGGTTTCTCCCGGGCGTTTATTGACGTATTTTTTCTTGGTCAATTGGTTGAGAGCGCTGTACAGGTTGCCGTAAGTGAAATCCTTTCCGCTGATGCCTGAGACATGACGCCTGATTTTGAAACCGTAGGCTTCATCTTTAAGCCTCCAGATAGAGAGGAGAAGGATTTCTTCGATTTTCGTCAGATCTTTCATTGGGGCACCTGCCTATATACTGAATTTCACTACAATAGACGCTTAGTGAGGATGAAAGGTTTCATGAGGAGCGAATTTTTTAAGGCCAAAATCCCAGATAGTAATAATATCCATACACTGATGCTGCTTAGATAAGCTAGCTCATTAACCGTCTTGCAATAGGGGAGAGGTGTATCGGAATAAGCTCTCAGATCTCTATAAAGTAAAAGATATTCCCATGAGAGATTAATATGAAAAGGATTTATATAACTGACTATCCCACTTTCTTCATCGCTGCACGGACTTCAGGATGTGGGTGTAGAGGAACTCGATTGGTTTTCTCTGGTCAATACGTGATTGTGTATCTCCATTCACAACGACGACCATGTCATGTTCGGGAATAACGAAGATGTATTGAGCCCGGAAGCCCATGGCGGCGTAAATATTATCTTTACCATTGCCATCCGGGTCGGGCCTCAGGATCCACCAGAGATATCCATACCAAATGGTCTGGCTGGTCGCACCGAAATCCACACGTTTGATAGAGGATTCCTTGACCCAGGCTTCCGGTACAATCTGTTTGCCTCCCCAGCGGCCCTTCTGCAAATAGAGGAGCCCGAATTTGGCTGTGTCCCGGGGTTTTAAGTTTAAACCACCCCCGGTATGGGGATGGCTCTCCTGATTCCTGAACCAGAATTTCTGGGCGATTTGGAGCGGTTTGAATAAATAT
>CAZSGR010000078.1:4195-13360 GCA_964606185.1 uncultured Eubacteriales bacterium | reverse complement strand
TTAGATGAAGCTCCCTGGTTATCCATAAAATCTGCCGACACCATTACAGGGCAGTCCTCTAGTGTCCATTTCTCCAGTCTCAATTTTTATAACTCTATGGGTGGGATAAAAGTTTCAAGTCGCCGCTTTCCATGAGGAAAACTTTAGTGCAGAATCGAGCCACTTTTTCGTTATGAGTGACGATGACAGAAGAAAGTCCCTTTTTTTGATGAAGCTCTCGAATGAGCTCCAGGATGGCCTGCCCGGTCTTCCAATCCATGTTTCCTGTCGGCTCATCAGCCAAAAGGAGTCTTGGCTCATTCACCAGAGCTCTCGCAATGGCCACCCGCTGCTGTTCTCCGCCCGAGAGCTGCGCCGGTCTGACGTGCATTTTTTCTTCAAGAAAAACTTCTCGAAGCATCTCCAGGGCTCTCTCCTGGGCAGTCATTTTATCCACTCCTCTGATCAAAAGAGGAAAAGTGATATTTTCTAAAGTCGTAAATTCGGGCAAAAGGTGGTAAAATTGAAAGACAAATCCGATTTTCTGGTTCCTGATCTCAGCCAGCTCCTTTTCATTCTTTGCAAGAAGGTCTTCTCCATCGAACAGGATTTCCCCCTCTGTCGGCCTATCCAGAGCACCCAATAAATTCAGGAATGTCGTCTTCCCGACTCCCGACATCCCCATGATGGCCACAAGGTCTCCCTTCAGGAGCTCAAGACTGATTCCTTTAAAAACGTGCAGTACCCCATCAGGCAATGGGTATTCTTTACCCAGGTTTATGGCTTGCAGTACATTATTCATATTTCAATGCTATGACGGGATCAACCTTCGCTGCACGATGCGATGGAAACAGTGTCGAAAGAAAACTGATCAGAAGGGTGATGCCCACAATCAGGAATAAATCCCCTATTTTGATATGAAACGGGACAAAGGAGATCTGGTAGATGTCAACAGGAATCTTAATGAGCTCAAACGCATTGGCCAGCGCGCACCATATTAAACCCAGGGCCGTTCCAGTGACGGTCCCGACGACTCCGATCATCGCTCCCTGAAGGAAAAATATCTTCCGTATATTCCGGGACGTAGCCCCCATGGCCATGAGGATGCCGATGTCTCTCGTTTTTTCCATGACCATCAGTATGAGAGTGGCAATGATGTTCAAAGCCGCCACCAGTACTATGAGAGTGATCGTTAAAAACATGATGTTTTTCTCCAGCTTCAAGGCTGAGAAAAGGGCTTCATTCAGTTCCATCCAGGTCATGGTGTAAGCCAAGGGAGGGATGATCTCATTGATCTTCCCGGCTATTTTCGGAGCACGGAAGACATCCTCAATCCTGACCTGGATGTAAGTTACTCCATCGTCGAGATTGAACAGCTTCTGGGCGGTTTCCAGCCTGATCAAAGCCATGGATGAATCAAACTCATACAGACCCGTGTTGAAAATACCGGTGACGATAAATCTTTTCGGCCTTGGCAGGAGACCTACTGGTGATAAACTCATGGAAGACGCAGCCAAAACGGTAATCGCATCTCCGACTCCCGCCCCGAGTCCGATGGCCAGCTCCCGGCCGAGAAGGATACCCTCTCTCCTCACGCCCGGCTCCGGGATCTTTCCGCTTTCCAATTCTTGAAGCCACGATGAATATTTACTTTCCAGGTCAAAATCAAGCCCTTTCAGCATGACGCCTTCATGCTGAGATGGGCCAATCAAGAACGCATTATCATGAGCCACAGGAGTTGCAGAGATCACGCCGTTCACGTTCTCGATCTTGGATATCAGCTGAGGATAATCCTTTAAACCTCCTGAAATAGTCGGAACCATGATATGGGAGGTGGACTCGAGAATTTTATCCTGCACATCTCCCTGAAAGCCGGTGATCAGAGCAATGGCAATGACCAGGGCCATCACACCGATGGTGATGCCCAGTATGGAAATAAAAGTGATGACCGAAATAAACGCCTGTTTCCTCTTGGCAGTCAGGTACCGTTTGGCAACGAACAGCTCATAATTCACAGGGCATAACTCCTTCTGTCGATTCTTTCCGGATTATAGATCATTCCTTCGTGCGAAGAAGAGGAAACAGTATCACTTCCCTTATGGATTTTCTGTTGGCAAAAATCATCACTAATCGGTCTATCCCGATCCCTTCTCCTCCTGTGGGAGGAAGGCCGTATTCCAAGGCTTGAATATAATCCCTGTCGATCCAGTGGGCATCCTCATCTCCACCCTTCCTCGCCTGCTCCTGTTGCTCGAACCTCTTTCTCTGTTCCTCGGGATCAGATAACTCACTGAAGGCATTAGCCATCTCCATCCCGCCCATGACAAGCTCGAAACGCTCTGCTTCATCCGGATTATCTTTCGATGCCTTGGCCAGCGGTGAAACTTCTTTCGGAGGATTCATCACAAAGGTGGGCTGGATGAGGTTGGGTTTGACTTGTTTGTCAAAAATCACATCCAACGCTTTCCCGTAGGAGAGCGTTTTCTTCTCAGGAGTCAGCGTCGAGGCAAATTCTATTATGCCAGTTTTGTCATCGAACCGGCTTGGCGAAAGACCGCTGTGAGTAATCAAGGCCTCTTTGAATTTCACTCTTTTCCAGGGCCTCTTAAAGGAGATCGTGTGTTCCCCGTATGTGATGTCCTCCTTTCCGAGAAGAACAAGGCTCATCGTGTGAACCAGTTCCTCTGTCAGCTCCATCATGTCATTATAATCACTGTATGCCTCGTAAAACTCCAGCATGGTGAACTCTGGATTGTGCTCGGAAGAAACTCCTTCATTCCTGAAATTCCGGTTAATCTCGTAGACCTTCTCAAATCCCCCGACGATCAATCTTTTCAAATACAACTCCGGAGCGATTCTTAAATAAAGGTCCATGCTCAATGCATTGTGGAAGGTCTTGAATGGCCTGGCTAGCGCGCCTCCGGGAATCGGCTGCATCATGGGTGTTTCCACCTCGATGTATCCTTTTTCATCAAAGAACTTTCTCATGTAGGCAATCATAGCACTCCTTAGCCTGAACACTTCCCTCTGCTCCGGATTCATGATCAGGTCCAGGTGTCTTTTCCGATAACGAATCTCCACGTCCTGCAGTCCGTGCCATTTCTCCGGGAGGGGATGAAGGCATTTCGCTAAAAACGTGAAGGACTCGGCCAGCACAGATAGCTCTCCGGTCTTGGTCTTGAACAAGACTCCTTCCACTGAGATGATGTCTCCGATATCGATCAGAGAAAAAAGATTATAGTTCTTCTTCCCGACTTTATCTTCTCGCAGGTAGACCTGAAGCCGGGAACGGCTGTCTACGATGTGAAAAAAAGTCGCCCGCCCCATCTTCCTGATCGAGGTGACTCTCCCGGGGACGATGACTTTTTCTTTCTTCTTCTCGAATTTTTCACTCGCCAGGGAGGAGAATGCCTCAACAATTTCAAAAACAGAATGAGTAGACTCCACCTTATGCGGAAAAAGGTCTATGTTTTCCTGGGCGAGCCTCTTCATTTTGTCTTTTCGAGCGATTTCCTGATCACTTACTTTTAGCTCTTGGGCTTGATCCAAGATTTCTTTTTCTGGTGAGCTTTTCTTTTCAACCATCGTTCTCTTCCTTCAAGGACTTTTTTTGATTTTCCAGGTTTTTTCGAATGGCATCCAATACTCCATTGACAAATGTCGCCGCTTCATCACCACTGTATGCCTTGGCGATTTCAATCGCTTCATTGATAACTACAGCTGGCTCGATATTTTCTTCGTACAGGAGCTCAAAAACCGCCATCCTCAAAATGTTCCGGTCGATGAGTGCCATCCGGGAAAGACGCCAATGCTCTGAAGCGTTTTGGATGATTGTATCAATCTTCTTATGATGGGAAATAATCCCATTGACCAGCCAGGTGCTGTATTCTCGGGTTGCCTGGTTAGTTTTCTTGTTTTCCCAGTATTGACTCAGCGTTTCTTCGGACTGCCTATTATCAAACTCTAAGCGGTAAAGAATCCGTAAAGTCTCTTCCCGGGCTTTCCGTCTTCGGCCCATGAAGAAGCATCCGCCTTATTTTAATCCAGCTTCTTTAATCAGGTTCAGTGTCTCCACAACAGAAAACACTGCATCCCAACCCTTATTGCCGGCCTTGGCTCCCGCCCGTTCAATTCCCTGCTCGATCGTTTCAACGGTCAGGATGCCAAAAGAAACAGGCACACCCTCATCCATGGCAATCTGGGCTAATCCTTTAGTGACTTCGGCGCTCAAGAAATCGAAGTGGGGCGTGTCTCCTCTTATTAAAGCCCCTAAACAGACGATTCCATCCGCCCTTTTGGCGCGGACTAATTTCTTCACGACAACAGGAATCTCAAAGGAACCCGGCACTTTATAAACGGTTATATCCTTCTTATCCGCTCCCAACTTTTGAAGAGCATCGAGTGCTCCTTCCAGCAGCCTCTCCGAGATAAACTGGTTAAAACGGCTGACAACTACACCAATCTTCAAGCCTTTCGCCTGTAATTTTCCTTGATATGTTTCCATTTTTTCTCCCTTTAACGGCCCTGAAACTTTGCCTTTCTCTTCTCAAGAAAGGCCTTCGTGCCCTCTTTGCTGTCTTCTGTACCGCAGGCCATCCCGAAGAGTTCGGCTTCCAAGAGAAGGCCTTCTTCCAGGGTCCGGTCTAATCCTTTGTTGATCGCTTCGATACTATACTCAACCGCCAGAGGACCATGGACGATAACCTTACGGGCAAGAGCTTCACAGGTCGGGAAAAGATCTCCCAGCGATACAACTTGATTGACCAGACCGATTCGATGAGCTTCCTGGACATCGATTATCGTCCCATTGAGTACAAGCTCCATGGCCTTGCCCTTCCCGACCAACCTGGCGAGCCTTTGGGTTCCGCCGAAGCCCGGAATCAAACCCAATTTGACCTCGGGCTGCCCCATCTTTGCATTCTCAGAGGCTATCCGCACATGACAAGCCAGGGCCAACTCTGTTCCCCCTCCAAGAGCATATCCATTAATGGCAGCAATGACAAGCTTATTGAAATTCTCGATAAGTTTGGTAAGCTCCTGCCCTTCTAGGGCATACTTTTTGCCTGTGTCAAAATCAAGACGGGCCAGCTCGTTGATATCCGCTCCGGCCACAAACGCCTTTTCTCCGGAGCCAGAAAGAATTATGGCTCTGACCTCAGTGTCTTCCTTATAGGAAAGAAAAGCTTTGTGCAGTTCCCTAACCGTGCTCGTATTCAATGCATTGAGCTTGTCCGGGCGGTTGATGATAACCCAGCCAATGCCATCTCCCTTTTTTGTGAGCAGGTTCTTGAATTCCATTTTTCTCTTTTCCAATTTAATATCAGCCGACCTCATCCACACCAGTAAAAATGTACTTCAACGACTGCACTTTCCGAAATTTTCCCTATTTTAACAGATAAAAGCCTTTTTTGCACGACAATTTAGAGTATGCTTTATGGGGACGCTTTATGGGGACGTTCCCCAAGGGGACACCCTATCTCACTCCATTGGTTTCTTAAACAGAATTAAAAAGATAGAGTGTCCCCTTGGGGAACGTCCCCGATTATATTATCATTCCTTAGGACCTCTCTTTGATAACAGACAGAACAATAAAATGAATGAATAAAATGCCAAATGTTAAGATGCGACCCCTTTTGTTATTGTCTTTAAGATAATTTTAGGCTATCATTTTTTTTACGCTGAAAAAAACATAATCCTAAAATCATTGGAGGATAGAATGAAAATAGCCACAAATTTTAAAGAGCTCCCTGCCGATTTACTGAGATGGACTTGTAATCATGAAAAGATTCCTGTCTCTTCGAGTGATGAGTGCAAATCCTGCGACGTAATCATCGGCCAGGAACGAGCGCTCAAGGCTATCCAAATCGGTCTGGATATCAAAGGCTTCGGCTACAACATTTTCATAGCAGGCATGGTCGGAACGGGCCGAACCACAGCTATCAAGCAGCTTCTGGAAAGGTTAGAAAAAGGGGATAAAGTCCCTGATGATATCCTCTACGTTTTCAACTTTAAAAACGCGGATGAGCCGATGCTGATAACCCTTCCGGCTGGAAAAGGAAAAATTTTCAAGGAGACCATGCAAAATATGATTGGCATGCTCACAACAAATATTCCTGAGATGATCAAAAGCAAGTACTACGCCGAACAACGAGATGAGATCGTCGAATCCCAGCAGAGGAAGCAGAAGGAAATTTTGCAGAATTTTGAAGAGGAAGTGGCCAAAGAAGGATTTTCCGTCATTCAGGTCCAGATGGGTCTGTTTGTCAAGCCTGACCTGGTCCCTCTGATCGAGGGGAAGCCTACTCCTTTTAATCAATTGGAAACCATGACCAGAGAAGGAAAATTTGACAAAAAGACATTGGACAGCATGAAGAACAAATACGAAGAGCTGACCGGCAAACTCGAGGTAATCTTCGAACAGATGAAAGAAATTGAGGAGCAAACCCGAAAGAGCCTGAAAGAATGGGATGCCCAGTCTATCACACCCCTTATACTCGGAGCCATCAATGAAATAAAAGCAAAGTTTTCTTACCCGGAAATCAAAAGTTATCTGGATGACATTGAACAATCCCTCATCAAGAATATCGACCTTTTTAAGGCAAAAAAAAAGGAACAGGGTGAGAAAGAAGTCGAAGTCGTCGACCCATTCCTGCTTTATCGGGTGAACCTGCTGATCGACAATTCAGAGTTGAAAGGGGCTCCGGTCATCATGGAGACAAATCCCAATTACATCAACATTTTTGGATCGATCGAGCTCGCAGCCTCCCGATTCGGTATGGTCCATTCGGACTTCACCAAGATCAAAGCTGGCTCTTTTCTCAAGGCAAATGGAGGTTATTTAGTCATCAATGCTCTGGATGCGCTTATCGAGCCCGGAGTCTGGCAGACGCTCAAAAGAACCCTACGGAATCAACAGTTAGAAATCCAGAATTTTGCCTCGCTCTTCATGATCTCTACGACGAGGCTCAAGCCCCAGCCGATTAAATGTGATGTCAAGGTTGTTTTGATCGGGGATGCGTATGTCTATTACCTTCTGTATCGTTTGGATGAGGACTTCAAGAAGATATTCAAGGTCAAGGCTGAGTTCGACTCGGAAATGAAGAAGGACAACCAAACCATCAAAGAATACATTGGTTTCATCAAAAAAATATCCGGAGAAGACGATCTCCAACCCTTCGATAAGAGTGGAATGGCGGCCATCGTCGAATACGGGACACGTCTTTCCGGACGACAGAAAAAAATCTCAACCCGTTTCCATATTATTGAAGATGTACTCCGCGAGGCCAGTTACTGGGCAAAGAGGGCTAATAAAAAAATGGTCAGCCGTGAGCATGTTGAACAAGCGATCGAAGAGCGTTTCGAACGGGTCAGCCTGATAGAGGACAAGATCCAGGAATACATCGAAGACGGGACCATCATGATCGACGCCAAGGGAAAAGCCGAGGGACAGGTCAACGGATTATCTGTTTACGACATGGGAGAATTTGCTTTCGGCAAGCCCACACGGATCACAGCCCGGACATCTGTGGGAAGGGCAGGAGTCATCAACATCGAGAGAGAAGCGGATTTGAGCGGCCGCACGCACAACAAGGGAGTTCTCATCCTGGGCGGCTACTTACGAGGAAAATACGCCCAAGAGAAGCCGTTCTCTCTCTCGGCCAGCATTGCCTTCGAACAGTCTTATTCTGGAGTCGAGGGAGACAGTGCTTCATCGACTGAAGTCTACTCTATCCTTTCCAGCCTGTCGAAATTGCCCTTACGGCAGGATATCGCAGTCACAGGATCGCTTAACCAGAAGGGAGAAATCCAGCCCATTGGGGGCGTCAACGAAAAAATCGAAGGATTCTTCGACGTCTGCAAGGCGAAAGGCCTGACAGGGACACAGGGAGTCATCATCCCTCATCAAAACATCCAGAATCTCATGCTCCGGAATGAAGTGATAGAAACAGTTAAGCAGGGAAAATTCCACATCTATCCGGTCAAAACAATAGATGACGGAATCGAAATACTCACCGGCATCAAAGCCGGAAAAAGAAAAACCGATGGCACGTTTGAAAATGACACGGTCAATTATCTTGTCGATGAGGAGCTGAACAGACTGGCGAAGAGCTGGAAAACATTCACAGGACCAGCCGAAAAAGAAAAAGGATCAAAAGAAGAAAAAAACAAATAGCGTGGTTTCCATCTATACTAAACTAAATCGACTTTACTTTTTAAACTGTCCACTTCTCTCCGCGTCAGAAATCGCCATTTTCCTGTTTGGAGCTTGCCCAGTTTCATGCCTCCGAAACCAACCCTTTTGAGATGAAGGACTCTATGGCCGATGGCTTCAAACATCCTTTTCACCTCTCTCTTTCTCCCCTCATGAATTTCTATTCTGAGAAGAGTCTTTTTCGCGCTGCCACTCAGTTTCGCAATCTTTGCCTCTGCTGTTTTTTTCCCATCAATGGTGATTCCTTTTTCCAGCCGGGAAATTTTTGAAGAGACTGGCACTCCCTTGACTTCAACGACATAATTCTTTGGGACTCTGTAACGAGGGTGAGTGAGACGGTGAGCCAATTCCCCGTCATTCGTCAGGAGCAAGAGGCCCTCGCTATCGTAATCCAGCCTCCCCACAGGATAAATTCTCTCTTTCAGAGAAGGCAGCAGCTCTTTGATCGTCGGTCTCTGGAAAGGATCTTTGAGTGTGACCAGATACCCCGGGGGTTTATTGAGCATCATATAGACCATCCCCTCTTCCTTCTCCACTCTTTTGCCGCCAAACTCAACTCTATCTTTCTCTTCATCGATCTTGGTGCCTAGTGTCCGGACGACCCGGCCGTTGACCTTGATCTTCCCCTCCACAATCATCCTATCCACTTCCCTTCTGGAGGCCACTCCAGCCTGAGCCAGGAACTTATTCAACCGGATTCGCATCTTCAGTAATCCCTCCCGAGTAGATGAATGTTCCCAACCCTCACATTCTGCAAGCCGGCCTCATGGGCCGCCTGCCTGCACTCTTCGGCATGGCGGCGAGAGGTGACAGGCATATCCCGGAAATAAAAATGAGGGTGAAACCCGAGCAGGACATAGGGAATGTTCGGCTCGAGGCCGGCTACAAATTCAGCAATCTGGAAGACTTCCTCCTTATCGACATAACCCGGAACAAGAAGCTGGTTGAAGCAATACCGGCAGGTCACCCCTTTC
>CAZSGR010000078.1:0-4095 GCA_964606185.1 uncultured Eubacteriales bacterium | reverse complement strand
CTTTATGAAAAAAGAGCTATGAAGAAATTCTTCGAGTTAGAAATAAATGTTGATTCCAACAGCGAGAGAATAGTTCCCCAATTCCAGGTCATTCCCGTCAATCATGGCATTTCCGACGCGGCGCTTCCCCTCCGCAACAAGAGCAATATTCGCGAACTGCAGTTCCATGCCAACCCCAAAATTATAGCCTCCCTCATTATCCTTGCCGACATTTGAAATCTCTGTCATATAAATGCCATACCCACCGGTTATATAAGGCTTGAAGATGGCTAATGAGAAAGGAAAAAGCTTGGCATTCACGCCGATAAACTGGTACTCCATTGTCTCTCCATCCCAATCCACGACTCCGGTCACAGTCTGGACAATTTCATAGTCAGAACGGATATAGGTAGCTTCGATAGCGAGCATCGATATCTTCAATCCGAGCCGTCCTCCATAAAAAAGCGAAGCTTTAGGATCGAATTCATCAGCCCCAGGAAGTTTGGGTGTAGAAGAAGAATAACCGACCAACCCTCCGATGTAAATCTTCTGCGCATGCAAACCTGATGCAAACAAGATCAAAAAAACAAATACTAAACCGGGAACCATGATTTTTTTCATTTTTTTACCTCACTTCCTTAAATCTGTGAAACCTGAACCTCACTTTAAATATTTGAAACTCATTATAAATAAATAAGATAAAATCGCTAAAATGTCAAGTCGAACACGCCTCCACATCACTCATCGAGCCGCGGTTTGGCCAGAATCTCCATGACACGGAGGTCAAAAAAAGTTTGAGCGTTCGCCGGACGAAGGAGAATGACTGTGTCCGCGCCTCGAGCGGTGCCTCCCACGGCAATGCAGGGCTCATTGATGGAGATGAATCCCGCATCGGCGGCCATTAAAGTGATTTCGATCGCCACTTTTGTCCCTTCGCCAAAAATCCGCAACGTGTAGGCCATAATCTCCTCGAGTTCGTACGTTCCCAGCTTTTTCCGGACCGCACGGCCCACTCCTCCCAGAGCATGCTGGCAGGTCAGGATCCTGGCTCCGGCTCCTTCTATTTTCTTGCGGTATTCAGGCTGAAACTCCTGGTAATCCGGCTCCATAAAACCTGTCGAATGAGTGACAATCACCAAATTATCAACCTTAAATAGCTCTGCAGCAAGTGCACCCGTTCTTCCGGATGAGGAGGCCACGACCACATTCTGAATCCCGAGCTCCTCGGCCCGATTCGCCGCTATCTCCAGAGTTTTCCTGGTATTTTTTCCGCCGGTATTCTTAAAATAAACACATGGAATAGACAATTCAGAGGCATTCTCACTTTTTTCAGCCGACATACTCGATTCTCCTTTTATTTATAAAAAAGGGGCCTGTCCCCTTTTTTTCATTCAGGGGTGAATAAGACTTTTATCGCTTCCGGCTTTTGAATGACTTTCATTTACCCTGTCTCATTGTGTGTTCTCTCCGAAAAGTTGTCAAGAAAAAAGAAGGAAAGAAAACCTTTGTCACCGGTCAGGGCTCGACATTAGACAATCATCATGAGTTAACACCACTTTTCTTAAAATGTTGTTTTGAGATCTTTGGTGGTGAGATGTCGAATGTCGAGTCCTGACCCCAAAAAAAAGAAAACCTTTGCTTCCCTGAATCGTATGATTTAGAGTAAAATATTTTAGAGGACGATGGCGAGAGTCAACTTTTCCGAATCCGTGTCAATGGCCATGGGATCTCTCTGGTCAAACAAATTGAGGACGTTCCTGACATTATTGGGCCTCATCATCGGTGTCCTGACCATCATTGCGGTCGTTTCCATCATCCAGGGTCTCAACAACTATGTCTACACACAGTTTGCCTTTTTTGGAGCGAACGATTTCACAGTTTCCAAGTTTTCCATGACCGGAGGCTCCTTGAGTGATTACCGGGAGATGCTCAAGCGAAAAAACCTGACACTGGACGAGATGAGAATCCTCCGCCAGAAGTGCCAATCCTGTGAACTGGTGGGCGCTTCTGTCTCCACAAGCCGGACCGTCAAATTCAGGAATCAATACTTGAAAGATGTGGATATCAGAGGGATCACTCACTTGGATCACATGATCGGATCCGTGTTGGAACTGGAGAGAGGTCGGCACATCCTGAAGGAGGACGATGACCGCTCCCGCTCTGTATGCATCATCGGAGCCGATATTGTCGAGAAGTTGTTTCCTTATCTGGACCCGCTCGGCAAGTGGATAAAAATCGGCCAGCACAACTTTCTGGTGGTCGGAATCGGCGAGAAAAAAGGGAAGCTCCTGGGAATGAGCCAGGACAATTATGTCAGGATTCCCATCTCTACTTTCCATAAGATCTACGGCTCGAGAAGGAGCGTCAACATCAACATCCACACTTCCTCTCAGGAGCAGCTGGAAAAGGCCCAGGAGGAAGTGAGGACCATCCTTCGTTCCCGGCGCCATCTCTCATTCAACGACAAGGATGATTTCTCATTTGCGAGCTCAGAGACATTCATTGATATGTACCGGACAGCAACTTCGAGCATCTATTTCGCCATGATCGCCATCTCTTCCATAGCCCTTTTGGTGGGTGGAATCGTGGTTATGAACATTATGCTCGTGGCGGTCACCGAGAGAACAAAAGAGATCGGTATCCGCATGTCTGTCGGTGCGCGGCGGATGGACATCCTCTTCCAGTTTCTTATAGAGTCTGCGGCTGTTTCCACCACAGGCGGGTTGATCGGAATTTTGATCGGATTCATCCTCGCCAAGATCGTCACTGCAGCGACTTCTCTGCCTTCAACCCTAGATCCCGGATCCATCGTCGTCGCCATTATCGTCTCCGGGTCTGTGGGCATCTTTTTCGGAATCTATCCGGCTAACAAGGCCGCAAAACTGAATCCCATCGACGCGTTGAGGTCGGAACAATGAGACTGGGTATTCTGAAAGAAATCGTTCAAATGGCATTCGATTCTCTCAAAAGCCATAAACTTCGCTCTTTTCTGACCCTCCTGGGAATCATGATCGGGGTAATGACAGTCATCGGAATGGTCTCGATCATCCAGGGTTTGAACCGCGCTTTCCTCGCTGAACTGGAATCCGCCGGAACAGATTTGATTATGATCAGCAAAAACGAGCCCGTTCAAATGGGGAACCTTTCAGAGGAAGAAAGACAGAGAAAGGACTTCACTTTTGATGACGCACTCGCCATAGAGAATGAATGCTCTCTGGTCAAGGCCGTCGCCGTCGACCTGGCTGCGAATTTTTTCGAAAGCATTCCGATCAAATACCAGAACATAAAAAGTCAGGATGCTTTTATACTGGGGATGAACGATAAATGGCCTGAGGTCATCACACTTTATCTGCCGACATCCGGACGATTCATCACTGAGTCCGATATCCAGCACCGCGCCAAAGTCTGTGTTCTTGGAAGTGAGGTGGCTGAGACTCTCTTTCCCCATACTGATCCTCTGGAGAAAAAAATCCGGATCGGCCCTGAAGAATTCACGGTCGTGGGTGTGCTCCAAAAGAGAGGAAGCATGTTCGGACAGAGCCGGGATAACTTCGTCGGAATTCCCATCACCACTCTCATGAAGTATTATCCGTACGACCTGGAACGGATTGAGATCATCGCCATACCCAGAGGACACGGCGACATCCAGGAAGCCATGGACCAGATCATCAACCTGCTCCGGACGAGAAGAAAGGTCGGGTTCGGAAAACCCAATGACTTCGCGATCTACACGCAAGATACTTTTATCGACCTTTACAACCGATTGACCGGAGCTGTCTTTCTTGTCATGATCGTCATTTCCTCCATCGGGCTACTTGTGGGCGGGATCGGTGTGATGAACATCATGCTTGTCTCGGTCAAGGAAAGGACCCGCGAGATCGGCATCCGCAAAGCCCTCGGCGCCCGTTCATCGGACATACTCAAGCAGTTCTTGATCGAAGCGATCTTTTTAACCGGAGTCGGAGGAGTTTCCGGTGTGGTCATCGGATTCGGCATCGCCTTCCTCGTCAAAGCCGCGACTCCCCTGCCGGCGTCCGTGACACCCTGGTCAGTGATCGCGGGATTGCTCGTATCCATTTCCGTGGGGCTCTTCTTCGGGATCTTCCCGGCGCAAAA
>CAZSGR010000077.1:7977-13386 GCA_964606185.1 uncultured Eubacteriales bacterium | reverse complement strand
GTGAGTCAAGAAAGCAATATAAACACTATTCCTGTTCCTTGATTCAGCAGGATGAATGTGAACCTTGATACGAGGATTGGCTTTGTGCGCACCCTGCGCTTTTGGTGTTTTGGGATTATGGATGGCGGCAACAGGTGTTTACAATTTCTGTTTTTTTATCCAAGAGTGTAAGAATTCTGTCGTTAACGTTACTCTTTCTTACACTCTCGGATAAAAGCTTCAATTTTTTTGCGTTCTTCTGCAGAGATCGTATCATTGTTTAATAAAAGGTAGTTCTCAAAGTATTTGAGGGCCTGGGCCTTTTTTCCTATTCTTAAATGAGCAATTCCCAAATTGCGAATAACAAAATTATCCTTTGGATTCAATTCCAATGCTTTTTCCCATACTGATATGGCCTCTCTGGTTCTTCCTGTGCTTCCATATGCTGCACCTAATCCTTTATACGCTGCAATCATATTAGGATCGAGCTCAATGGCCTTCTTAAAATATTCCATGGATAGGGAATGGTCCGCTCTCTTTTTAGATTGACCAAAAATTGAGAGATAGAGTGCACCTAAATTGGAATAAATCCACTCATCGTGATCATCCAGGGCGAGCGCTTTCCTGTACTGTTCAAGAGCTTTCTGATTCTCCCCTTTTCTCCAATAGGCAAGTCCTAAAAAATTATGCGCTTCTGGGTCAAAGTCTACTATGGCCAGTGATTTCTGGAGTACTTCAATCCCCTTATCCCACATTTTTTCCTTAACTAAAAAGATACCATAGGTTGAAACGATCGCAAAATGTTCCGGGTTGTTATTCATTCCCTCCTCCAGGACCTCCGCAGCTTTCTCTATCTGTCCTTGAGCTCTGTAGATATGATAAAGGTACAGATAAGCTTCAGCAAAATCCTTCCGCTCCTGGATAGTTTCATTGAGTAATTTGATGCTTGCCTCCACTTCGCCCGAATCATGCAAGAAAATCGCCTTGTCAAGATTTTGTCGTATAGGAAGAAGCGTTTTTAAATCACTTTCCACTCCATAAGAATTCTTTGGCTGAGACACTGGAGAGTCAACATACCCCAGGCTTCTCAGTTTCTCCAGGGCTTCCCGGTCAATCCTTTGGCGGCCCTGCACTTTCTGAGGAGAAGAAAATTCTTCTTCGAGCTTTTTTTGTTTCTCTTGATATTTGTCCAGGCTGATTGTATGGACAAGATTCTTCATCTCATCAAAATCATTCTCCAGATCGTAAAATTCAGGCAGGGGAGAGTCTATGAATTTCTCATTCTCTTCTATGAATCCTCGAAGAGGAGCCCAGCCGTGGTTGTAGTAAGGGCTTAATGATTCAAAATAGATGGCTCTCTTCTCAATTTTTTTCCCATTCAGTAAAGGCAGGAGCGAAACTCCCTGGAGGAAAGAAGGCTTTTCTGTCTCCAGAATATCACAGAGAGATGGAAATATATCGATATGACTGACATTTTCATCGATCCGGCGAGCGTCTATTCCCGGGCCAGCAATGATCAAAGGGACCCAGATAGTACTGTTGTAGGCAAAATAGGAGTGAGTGACTTCTCCATGCTCAAATAGAGATTCCCCATGGTCTCCTGTCAGTATGATGAGAGTATTTTCCATCAGATCATTGTTTTCCAGGTAATCAAACATTTTTCCTAATTCAGAATCAACATAGGCGACCTCTCCTGAATAGGGGTCATCTTTAAATTGGCTTTTGAAAGGCTCTGGCGGAAGGTAAAGCGTATGAGGATCCCAGAGATGGACCCATGCAAACCATTTGGAGTCTTGTTTCTCGAGCCAGTCAAGAGCCGATTGAATAACCTCCTCGGCTTTTCTCTCCGCGGCGAGAAATGCAGTATAAGTTTTGGAAGGATAAGAATCATCATAAACATCAAATCCTTGAGATAAACCAAAGCGAGAATCGAGAGGAAAAGCACCGATAAATGCGGCGGTAGAATATTCTTTGCTCTTTAAGTATTCAGCCAGAGTGAGAAAATTTTCAGATACCCTAAACTTCGAATTGTCGTGAACACCATGGTAAAGAGGAGTTGTCCCCAACAGAATATTTGTATGAGAAGGAAGAGTGGTTGGATTATGGGCAAAAGCCCTGTCAAAGACGGCACCTTTCGCAGCCAGGGCGTCTATACGTGGGGTCTTTAGATATTTTGTGCTGTAACAACTGAGCCTGTCCGGCCTGAGCGTATCTATTGTTACAAGGAGCACATTGAAATTTGCTGGCTTTCTTTCTGAGGTCAAGAGTGAATCATCTATAAGAATTATTCCGATCAGTATGAGAAATAAGAGAGGGATTCTTTTCTTCACTTTTATCTTCATTCACTCGGTATTTTAATACCCAAATCGAGAATTAAGAGATGGAGAATTAAAATCAGACGAACTCTTCATGTATTGTGTCATTTCGAAGAACGGAGAAGATTGCCACGCTTCGCTTGCAGCAGGCTACTCAATTTCATAAATTAAAATATCATTGCGAGGAGCATTGCGACGTGGCAATCTCAACCTTTTTTCCTGTGAGATTACCGTGTTCCCTTCGGTCACTCGCAATGACAATCTAAAATCATTTTGTGCGTTTGTATTAGATTTTAAGGAGAAATCATTGCTTCTGGTTTTAATGGCTAATCATTACTTCTGGGCTAATTTTACATCTGTCCAGAATGAATACTTTTTAGCTCTTATCCTACTGAATGAGCCTAAACCAGAACTTCCTGTTCCAGAGCCACTCACACGTCTTTCTCCTGTTAAATCCGTGCCACTACCCGCTCTTCCAGCAGTGCCCCCTTCAATCTGTCGAGCCAACCTCTGTTTTTTCATTTCATCGGTCAAACCACCCCATTCAAATCCCACTTTGATGGATTTTCCAGGTTCTGTGCCTATACCAACAGGCTGCCCTTCTCCTCTCCTCAGAGGAATTCTGAACTCATAAGTTAACTCTTTTTTCCCCCCAAAATTCCACACAGGACCACTTGTTGTGGGTTCGATTAAAGAGGCATCTCCCTGTTTATCAATGACCTCATTATGAAACACTGGATAGGTGGGCTTTTTTCGAATTTCTTTTTTCTTCTCCTCAGGTACAGACATCCCCATCCTCTCTAAAATAGAAATATAATTATCAGCCGTTACCGTCTTTATCTGGAATCTGATGCCATATTTTTTTTGATTTTCTCCTTCAGTATTGAGCCAGATAGTCATGCCCGTTTCATTAATTGTGCTCATGAATTTTCTTGGATTTTTAAAAATAAAAAGCACATAAAGATTCTCAGAATCATTCCGAAAGGCATAATCCACTTTGGTTTTTTTAAATAAAGTCAAGGCATCACCTTGCCATTCATTAATCGAACCGTCAATATTCACTGGTGTAGCAGTCCATGTGCTTTGAACGACTACATCTTTATCTTTAGAAATTCCCGGAGCGCAGAGAGCTAAAATCACAGAACAAAGTAAAAGACTATTGATCATTTTTTTGTGCTTCATCGCTACCTCCTTTGATAATCAGAATATCTAATAATATTATAATACTTTTTTTTATATTTGAAAACAAGAGATTCTCCATTGGTGGCCTGTCTTTTTCAATTTGCCGTTGTGAGGAACGAAGTGACGTGGCAATCTCAACTTTGTGTCATTGCAAGCGAAGCGAAGCAATCTAATAGTGGTGTCATTACGAGGAACGAAGTGACGTGGTAATCTCATAAAAAGAAATGCATTTTTCCTTAAAAGATTGCCACGCTTCGCTCGCAATGACACTTTTTTTCGGGAAAAAGGTGCCTGTCCCCATTTTTTTACTCCGGTCGCTTGCAATGGACATAATATTAAAAAAATGTTGTGGAGTGAACCTGCATTTCATTTGAAATCAACAACATAAAGTATAAACGTGTCATGTTTATTGAAACGGTTCAATATTTGGAATAAAACCTGATATTTAATTTGCGAAATAGCCAGCACGGTGAGTGATCGTAAACTTTTTGTTTTTGACTCTCACCTCAATTTTTTTAAATTTTCCATCTTTTGTGTAATTTGCAGGTGTATAATAGAGAAGATAATAGTTTTCAAAAGCCTCGATGGCTCTTTTAAATGCAAAAGCAGGGTTTGCCGAGCTTTCTGATAATCCTCCCGTCGCTTGAGCCATCTGTTTGAACAAACGATATATATCTTCTGATCTTTCTTGCAGTTGTACGCCTGGTCTACTCTCTGCCAGCCTCTTCAAGAATAAAAAATGTATGCTTAGGGAGGAATCAGCAAAAGCCTGCTTCACTTTTTCCACGTCCATTGAGACATCTCTTGTATAAGTTTCAAAAAGGCTAGACAGATCATGTTGCAGGGCAGGTTTGTCCTGGAACTGACTCATAAATTTCATTAGAGTATTCGGCTGAAGTTGGGGCATAAACTCTCTCTCATAGAAGAGGAAAATGTGCTTCTGCCCTTCCTTATCTTTCAGAATTTTTGCAAAGTCTAAAAACTTCTGCTTGTCCAATCTCCTTAAATTTTCTAGCTTGGTCACAACAGTTGAGTACATTTGCACGACTTCTTCAACAGAACCTCCAGCGAAGTAATTGGGGGCTGAATCTTCAATGTCTTCACCCGTTATTTTTTCTTCCTCTTCAGCGACTTCAGCTTCTATGATTCTGATTATTTCCCGAAGGTCTCTTTGTGCAGATCTGTATTCCGCATTTCCTGCTAAAGCGTCTCTCCTCAACATACCTATCAATTGATTTGCGATCATTTCTCCCGAACTTATCTCTAAAGCTTGATTCTTTAGATGATACGCTTTCATGGGAGTTATAATGACGAGATTATCTCCAGGAAAAAACACATTGTCGAAAAAATACTCTATCGCTTCACTTATCCTTGGCATGTATGTTGTTATTTCAAACCAAAGATAAAAGTATCTTGAAGTTTGAGGAGCAAATCTTTTCCTTTCTTCGCTTCTTTCTATACTCCTTTTTTTGATCAGATAGATTGCCTCTGCTTTCTGGAGCTTGCCATCCTCGTAGACTTCAAAGTCTTCAATGGTTAAGTTATCAACAAATGTGTTTCCTTCAAAAACTCTTACTGGTACTTCTACATTAATCACCACTCTTTCTTCTTGAATTTGATAAGAAGAGAAAGTGAAACACAATGTTGCGATTAATATTATAAGGATTTGTTTTTTCATGTTTGCATTCCCTCTTTTTTTGTTTTGTGATTTAATAATCCCTACATATCTATGATAGATAAAGACCTTATTTTTTGTCAACAGAAATAAGACTCTCTTGCGCAAAAAAGGACTATGACCAGAGAAATGGCGACAGGTGTTTTGCTCAGTAACTAAGCAACTCTTTGAGTAATGATGTTAAAGGCAAAAGTGTCATTGCGAGCGAAGCGAAGCAATCTAATAGTGGTGTCATTACGAGGAACGAAGTGACGTGGT
>CAZSGR010000077.1:0-7877 GCA_964606185.1 uncultured Eubacteriales bacterium | reverse complement strand
AATCTCATAAAAAGAAATGCATTTTTCCTTAAGAGATTGCCACGCTTCGCTCGCATGACACTCCTCCCTTCCATGTTATTACCAAAGGAGTTACTTAATTATTGAGCATAAACAACACCCTATTATTGAGCATAAACAACACCCTCATTTATAAGGAAGAGCAAAGCCAGAGAACATTGTGTGAATTTCCTCGATCTCTGGAAAGACACTGACGCTGTTACCTTTGAAACTGATGTTTCGAGAAAGAGGATGGCTGAATGGAAGAGGCGGTGACCTCCTGCTGGGATATTCAGATTAGGAAGAGAACATAAAAGAAAAAATCAATACAAGAAGTTATCTTCTCCCATTTCTTTTATCATTTCTTCAATTTCTTTGAGCAAGAGTTCTTTGCGGGCGAGAACGGCTTCAATTTCAGCCTTTGTGAGGTAAGGACCTGCAGCTTCTTTGATTTTTTCATAGTTGAGTTCTTTCACTTTTTCCACGAATGCTCGAGGCAGTTTCTTGATCAGTTGCTTTTCCTTGTGTCCTCTTTTTCCATAGACGAGTCGCTTTGTGTCTTGTCTTGTTGAATAGAAAGAGCGCGAATGATCAATGAGAATCCAGCGCCAATCCGCAGTATACCGGATATTCTGCTGCGTTCGGTCATTATTAGCGATTAAACAGTCAAAAGCTCTTGTAAGGTGTCTCATTTTTTCCCAGTTATCATATTTAGATTTGGGTATGCCTTTTTTTTCTTCCATTCTATCAAGTTCACTCAGAGGAGATGACACCCAATACTGGAGAGACCCTTTCATCCCATTGAGTTCTCTCTCAACAGTAGGGGGAACCATATTGAGGTCGAGCAGTTTATCCATTTGGTAGGCAGCGATTTCATACTGCCATCCTTCCCAAGCGCCTTTCTGTCTGCCTTCAACATTCTTCCAGGCGCCGCTCATTCTTTCCATCTCCCCCTTTTGGAGAAAGAGTCTTTTTGGATCTGTGACACCTTCTCCGATAGCTTCGCTTTTTACAATTTTTGCAGTTTTGAGGAATTCTTCGATTTTTGCCCTCGCCGCAACTTCTCTTGGAGTGAACTGTCCGTAACCCACTAAGCTGTAAGAGATAATGAACAAAAGAAAAATAGCGAGATAGGGTGTTCTTTTCATTCTTTTCTCCTTATGTCATTTTTCCCTTCAATGGTGCATTTACTATAATGTTCTTTTATAGGAAATTCAAATGAATTGTGGATAGTCCTTTTATTTTAAAATGAATTCAATCTTAGGCTTTCCACCTATTATAAAAATCCCGCCTGACTCCTTTCCGACTTCGCTTATCGGATAGTCTCCTAATCTAAACATTCCGCCTGGGAAAATTTAAAGCCTCTCATCCTCATGGGTTCATTTAATCCCCACTGCTCTTCATATCCCCATCGCAAGAATCAGCATGGGATTAGCTACTATTGGAAACCTTATACCTTCCCTTGCATTTGCGAGCTCACTACTAGTAAGTGCATATTTCTGTAAAAATAGTTTACACGGAAAACTTAAAACTCTTTTCAAATACTTTTTATGCTCCTGCTGAGTGTCCGTTCTTGAACACTGTTTGTTGCACCAACGGACATTCTTTTCCCCTGGTTTTCTAAAAATTCTTGAATCTTCCCTTGGTTGGCTCAATTGGCATGTTCCTTGCTATTTCATTTGGATAAGAGGATGAGGCAATGATTAAAGATTATTTAAAAAGTATTTTGAGGGACATCAAAGAAAATAAGGATTATTCATTTATACATGTCGCCAATCCTGTCTGCGACATCCATCGCGTTACTTTGAAGCCGGCTTCATTTGAGAAACAATCGCCCAAAAAAATCACACATTCATGTGATTACTTTTTCTCTCTTGCTACGTATATATATATGAGAGGACAAATTTATGACACTTTATTGCTCACAAGGAAAAAAATATGAAACTCAGCAGCCTCAGATGAGTTTTATTTAATGAGAGGACTAATAATAAAGGAATAAGAGAATGAGACAACAAAATTTAAATCAACGAATTGGGATTGAAGTCAAAGAGGAATTTCGCTTTTTCTATTCTTTTTATAATAGAGCGAGTTTAATGTCCGGTCCTATCAGGATTGGTTTGTGTCCAGTCATAAAGAAAAATCAGAAAGAGCCACTCAATACATGCCGTTTAAAAAAGGAAAAATCGAATTTCATCAATTGACGATCTGATAGCGAGGAATAGATGACGATTGAATGCCCCAAGTGCTACACGCAGAACCCGGAAGAAAGCCGCTTTTGCAACAGCTGCGCGGCGTCTTTGACGCCGATAGAAGATATCTCTGTTCTTCCGACACAAAGCCTGGAGACAGGCACAGGTAAATTAACAAGGGGTACTGTTTTTGCTGGAAGATACCAGGTCATTGAAGAACTGGGCATAGGGGGGATGGGCAGAGTTTTCAGGGTGGAGGACACAAAAGTCAACGAGGAAGTGGCCCTGAAGGTCCTGAAGCCTGAGATCGCTTCAGATAGGAAGACGATTGACCGGTTCCAGAACGAATTAAAATTGGCCCGCAAGGTCACCCATAAATATGTCTGCCGCATGTTTGACCTCAATGAGGAAAACTCCACTCATTATATAACCATGGAATACGTTCCCGGAGAAAACTTGAAGAGCATGTTGAAAATGACAAAACAGTTGAGTATCGGGACTGCAATCAGTATCGCCAAGCAGATATGTGAAGGATTGAATGAGGCTCACAGCTTAGGTGTTGTGCATAGGGATTTGAAGCCCAGTAACATCATGATCGATAAAGCCGGAGGTGTCAGGATCATGGATTTCGGGATAGCCCGTTCACTTCGCGCGAAAGGAATCACGGCCGCGGGTATAATGGTTGGAACACCTGAATACATTTCTCCTGAACAGGTTGAAGGAAAACGCGCAGACAACCGTTCAGATTTATATTCGCTGGGTGTCATTCTCTATGAGATGGTGACTGGACGGTCACCGTTTGATGGAGACACACCGCTGAGCATTGCTGTCAAACACAAAACAGAAACACCTCAAGATCCCTGGAAATTCAACAGTGACATTCCCGAATCACTCAGCCGTGTGATATTGAAGTGTTTGGAAAAAGATATTGAGAAGCGGTACCAGAATGCCGGAGAGCTGTTTGCTGACTTGAATCGTATAGAAGAAGGGATAACCACAAGAGAGAGAGCTCTCCCCAGGAGAAAGCCCATTGTCTTAAAAGAGAGCCGAAGAACATTCTGGAAGAGTTGGAAGCCGGTCATTGCACTCTTTGCGGTCGTTATTTTAGTGGGATTAGGCATTATATTCACAGGAAAGGAAGCGCCTCCACTGGCTCCAGAGAGGACTAGGATCGTGGTTTTGCCGTTTGAAAATTTGGGTCCACCTGAGGATAGCTATTTTGCTGACGGAATAACTGAGGAAGTGACCAGCCGCCTGGCTGCACTGCAAGGACTGGGTGTCATTTCCCGCACCAGCGCGAGCCGGTACAAGAATACCGATAAAACTATCAGACAGATTGGTGAAGAATTAAGTGTTGATTATGTGCTTGAAGGAGCTGTGCGCTGGAATCGAAATGGCGACGGTCAAGGCCGAGTGCGTGTGACGCCAAAGCTCATTCGGGTTTCCGATGACACTCAGCTCTGGTCTGAGCCTTACGACCGGGTTATCCAGGATCTGTTTTCTGTCCAGTCCGGGATTGCTGAGCAGGTTGCTCGACAACTGGACATCACCGTGCTGGAGCCGGAACGCCAGGCTTTGTATGCCCAGCCCACTGACAACCTCGAAGCATATGATCTGTACCTCCAAGGAGTAGAGCATGGGGAACGAGGATGGAGATCTTCAGATGCGAATGAATTCGAGGAAGCCATTCAAATGTTTGAGAGAGCGATCGAGTTAGATCCCGGTTTCGCACTGGCTTATGTGAATATAGCGAATGCCCATTTGAGGATGTATTTTTTTGGAGCCGACCGCTCCGAAGATCGGCTGACGAGAGCAAGGACTTTCGCTGAGAGAGCTCTTGAACTCCAGCCTGACCTCCCTGAGGCACTCGAGGCACTGGCTCTCTATTACTACTGGGGATTCCTTGATTATGACCGGGCAGTGGAGATAATTGAATCTATCCAGAGAGCTCGGCCGAATCTCGTTCCAAACGTACTCGGTTATATTAAGAGAAGACAGGGCAAATGGGAAGAAGCTGTGGAAACAATGGTAAAATCATTCGAGCTCGATCCCCGTTATTCGCAGTTGGCCTATGAAATAGGCGGGGCTTACACGAGTATGGGACAGTACGAAAAAGCGAAGGAGTGGTTTGACCGGACTCTCTCGATCAATCCTGACCATCTAACGGCTTTATTAGGGAAAGCGGAGATTTCCGTCCTCTCGGAAGGAGATGTTGAAAAAGCACGGACCTTTCTGGAGAAAGCGCCTCCCCATCCCTTGACCGATTACATGTGGTTTACACTCGGGATGGTTGAGCGAAACTACCAGGATGTTCTGGGCCGGCTTGACTCCCAGTCCTACAGCCTTTTCGAAGAGCAGCATATCTATTTCCATAGAGATCTTGCGTATGCGGCTGTCTATCATGCCATGGGAGATGCATCAAAAGTGGAAACCCATGCCGGCTGGGTGCGGACAGCACTGGAGAGGGCCATCGCAGAGCATCCTTCAGACCCTCGGTATCGTGCTGCGCTTGGCTTGACATTCGCCTATCTTGGCCAGAGAGACGAGGCTATCCGAGAAGGGGCGCGTGCCGTTGGCTTATATCCTGTATCGAAAGATGCTGCATTGGGACCTTTTTACCTGCTGAACTTGGCTAGAATTTACACTTTAGTCGGTGAGCATGAGAAAGCTATCGAGCAGCTCGAACACCTCCTATCAATCTATTCTGCTGAGTTTCTCTGGCAGGTCATCTCTGTTCCGCTCTTGCGAATTGATCCGATGTGGGATCCACTCCGTGATTATCCAAGTTTCCAACAATTGCTTCAAGAGAATCTGAGTGGTGCTCTTCCTTCTGTTCCTTGGGCAGTTCATTAAAAGCAAGACAGCAAAACGGGAACGTCTCCAATTGACTCTTTTTTCATGAATTGATATTCTTTTGCCGCACAATCAACGAAAATGAGTATTGAATGTCCTAAATGCCAATCGGTGAATCCAGATAACAGCCGCTTTTGCAACAAATGTGCAACACCGCTTCCCCCAGCAAAGGATATCTCTTCCATCCCCACGGGAACACGCGAGACGCCTGTAGATGAAATAATTCGAGGGGGAACTTTTGCAGGCCGGTATGAAGTGATCGAAAAGCTGGGAGAAGGGGAGATGGGCATTATCTATAGAGTTGAGGATAAGAAGATCAAAGAAGAAGTGGCTCTTAAAATCATAAGACCGGAGATTGCCGCAGATAGAAGAACCATCGAGCGTTTTTCCAATGAGCTGAAAACTGCCCGTAAGATTGTCCATAAGAATGTCGGCCGGATGTATGACCTCAATGAAGAAGAGGGCACTCACTTTATCACTATGGAGTATGTGCCCGGAAAGGATTTGAAGAGCCTGATCCGGATGACAAAACAGATGAGTGTGGGGACAGCTATTCGCATTGCTAAACAGATATGTCAGGGGCTGGCCGAGGCCCATCGAATGGGAACCATGCATCGCGACTTGAAACCGAATAACATCATAATAGATAAACAGGGGGCTGCCCGGATAATGGACTTTGGTGTTGCCCGGTCTCTTAAGATTAGAGGAGTAACAGGTCCGGAAGTGATTATCGGGACACCGGAGTATATGTCTCCTGAGCAAGCGGAAAAAAACGATATCGACCAGCGCTCAGATATTTATTCGTTGGGAGTGATTCTCTATGAAATGATAACAGGACAAGTGCCTTTTCAAGGGGATACGCCTCTGAGTATAGCGGCAAAACACAAAACAGAGATAGTTCCTGAGCCCAGGACATTCAATGCACAAATTCCTGCTGCACTCAGCCGAGTGATTCTCAAATGTTTGGAAAAAAATAAGGAAAAGAGGTATCAGAGGGCTGAAGATGCTTTTGCAGACCTTAAGAAAATTGAGGGAAGCATTCCTTCTTCAGAGAAGGTTTTTCCGGAAAGGAAGCTCCTGACTTCGACAACAAAGCTTGCCCAGGCATTGAGGAAGCGATGGGGTTTTATTGCTGCATTCTTTCTCGTGGTGGTAGTCGCTTGGTTCGTTTTTCAGTACATCAGGAATCTAGAGCCGAGACTCCCTACTTCAGAGGCATCGGTCTTAGTTGTTCTTCCCTTTAGAAATTTAGGACCCCCTGAAGATGAATACTTCGCAGATGGTATAACCGAAGAAATTACCGGCCGTTTGGCGGCCATACATGGACTGAGTGTTATTTCCAGGACCAGTGCACTCCAGTATAAAAATACAGAAAAAATGACCAAGACAATTGGAGAAGAACTCAGAGTGGATTATGTGCTTGAAGGCACTGTGCGATGGGAGAAGACACTGGAAGGAAAAGGTCGAGTGCGTGTCACACCGCAGCTTGTCCGTGTTTCCGATGATACACACATCTGGACTCAACGTTACGACCAGGATATCGAAGATATTTTTTCGGTTCAGTCTGAAATAGCCGAACAGGTTGCCAGACAGTTGGATCTCACACTCCTGGAACCAGAGCGCAGGGCTTTGTTTGCCCGGCCGACAGACAATCTTGAGGCCTACGATCAATACCTTCGTGCGGGTGAGGTCGAGAGCAGCGGGTGGCTTCATTGGGATATTCGAGAGATTGAGCAGGCTATAGAGATGTATGAGAGAGCCACAGAGTTAGACCCAGACTTCACCCTAGCCTATATTGCTCTTTCTAAGGTCGAATCATTTATGTACATTTCCGGAATGGATCATACAGAGGAGCGGCTGGCAAGGTCTAAGGATGCAGTGGACAGCGCATTGGCGCTTGAACCTGGCTTGCCTGAAGCACAGGAAGCGTTGGCCTTTTATTACTACCGGGGTTTCCTCGATTATGAACGGGCAACGGATATTTTAGAATCAATCCGGAGAGCACGTCCCAATTATAAGCTTTCAATGCTTGGATATATTCAAAGGCGGCAGGGCAGGTGGGAGGAATCCCTGGAAACTCTCGAACATGAATTTAGAAGCAATCCTCGTGATTCTGATCTTGCCCATCAGATTGGACTGTCCTACATGTGCATGCGCAGGTACGAAGAAGCTGAGGAGTGGTTCAACAGAGCAATAATGATTGATCCGGAGAAGGTTAATTCTCATTTGGCAAGGGCTAGAATTCCTTTTCTTGCAGAAGGAAATATTCAAGAAACTCAGGTTTTGCTGGGTACATTCCCTCATAGTCAGATTACTGAGTTCACCAGGTTTGACCTGGGGATGGCTGAGAGAAAATTCCAGGAGTTGCTTGAACGCCTGGAATTTCTGCCCTTTGATTCTTTTGAAGGAGATTTTTACTATTTCAACAAAAATCTGGCTTGTGCCATTTTGTATCATGCCATGAATGAATTAGTGCTGGTGAGGAGTAATGCGGAGAGTGCGCAGAAGGCTTTAGAACAACTCATTGAGGAACGTTCTGGAGATGCGAAGCTCTATGCAGCGCTTGGATTAGCGTATGCCTACTTTGGGGAAAGTCATGAAGCTATCAGGGAGGGAACTCGGGCTGTAGAGCTTTATCCGGTCTCCAAAGATGCTTTTGGCGGGCCTCGCTTAATCTTGAGTCTGGCTGAAATTTACACTGTGACCGGTCTGTACGATGAAGCCATCAACCTTCTTGAATTCTTGATGTCTGTTCCGGCTGGCGACTATGTTTCTGTGCCGGTCTTGCGCCTCGATCCGAGGTGGGATCCTTTACGGGGCCACCCGAGATTCCAGAGT
>CAZSGR010000076.1:0-13577 GCA_964606185.1 uncultured Eubacteriales bacterium | reverse complement strand
CAGAATAATATCTTCTGAGCTGACTTTGCTTTTTTGAGCCGAGAAAAATAATCTTTCCCTCAAGATTTTTCTTTTTGACTGCTCCTTGGAGACGATTGTATTCTTTATTTTGGAGGAGCTGTTTGTCTTTCCTGCCTCCTCCGATGATGACTAACTTGATAAGACCATACAGAGAAGTATCGCCGCGCTTCAGCAGACTCAACGCATCGATCACAGTCATTAGCCCTTTCACAGGGTCAATTCGTCCCACATAGAGAAATATCCGCTCCCCGTTTCTTCGCTCCATATCCTGAGGAGTTCTCTCCTTATCCACAGGAGTGAATAAAGTCTGGTTCACTCCGGGATAAATGACCTTTATTTTTGAGCGCGAGATACCGTATTCATCGATTAAACACTGCATTTCATGACCCGAGGAACAAATGATCGCATCTGATAACCGGGCGAGATGCTGTTCACTCCTCCGCCGGAAGGGATGCTCTCTGTTTCCCGACTCCAGGACTCTCTTCTTCATAAAGGCAAGAGTGTGGTAGATATGCACAAGAGGAATACCGAACCTCCGCTTAATCTTTTCTCCCACAAGCCCTGAGAGCCAGTAATGCGAGTAAATGAGATCATATTTTTCTTTATTCCGAATAATGAAAGATTCGAGATTGTCTGTGAATTCGGGGAGAGAATCATGGAGCTGTGTCCTGTCCATCGGTCGCTCCGGCCCTCCATCCAAATGAATGACACGCGCTTGAGGAGAAAAATTCTTGATTCCGCTGATTCGAGGATTCTGGATCCGGGTAAAAACATCTATCTTATTATCAGGAAAATGGTCTGTGACAGAACAAAACTCTCTCAGGTAGACATTCATCCCCCCCGTGCCGTCTCCTCCCAAAAGCGAGAAGGGGCAGCAATGGAAACTGATGGCACAGATATTCATCATTAACTCTTGTCAGGCATCAAAATCAATCGGAATATTTTACTATCTCTGGCACCAAAATAATACTTGTATTCCTCCCTCCCTCTCAGAAAATCAGCACTTTTTTTTCCCGTCGAAATAGCCTCTTGGATGCAGTGATCGAAAAGAAATATGCCAGGGCTGTACCAGGCAAAATCCCTGTCAAAGGCCACATTATAGAAATAAATCCGGTCTGAATAGGAAAAATTAAGTAGAGCCGCCAAAACCCTGTCTTCATAAAACAAGACATTCAGCTCAATCCATTCCTGAATAGAAAACCGATACGCCATTTCATGAAAGAATGCGGTCATTTTCGCCTTTTCCCAGAATTTTGCCTTATGCGGACTCCCCTGCTTATGAAGAGCAATAAATTCATCGAGATAGGAACGTAATTCCTGCGAATCAGTTATTTTTTCTACGCGGATTCCATCCAGGGATTCCATCCTCCTCAATTTTCGGCGCAACTCGTGACGTTTTTTTTTACTCAAGTTCTCTAAGTAATCTTCATAAGAAGAGGGAAGTTCAAGCACAGGAGCGACTTCGATCTCCTCTTTGGAGCAAGAAAAACCATACGTCGATGCCAACCGGGGCAGGTAGTCCAGCGTGAAGGATGAAGACTGCACATTCATCAACTCAATTTTCTCGATGTTTGATGGCATTGTCTCGAAATAACCGAATAAGCTCTCATAAAATTCTTCTTTATATCCTTTCATAAACACAAAATCACAATAATCACTTACTTCCTCACTCGCAATAAAGCGAAGAATATTATCCTGAATCATTAAAGGAGCAACCCCAACAGGATTTTCCTCCTCGTCCTTAAAAAGAAGGACTTCCAGGGAACTGTCCCCCGAAAAACACTCCCACCAGGAAGAAATCCACTCATGCGTTAAAAACGGACAATCCTGGTCAGATGAATGCAGAACTTTATTCCAAATCTCTGGAATTTCCTGAAATCTTTTATAGTCCTGGAAGCATTCCACTTTCATGAACTCTTTATTTTAACCTTTGTCCGATCTATCCTCAATAGAGGAAAATATTAGAGGTCCCCCAAAAATTTTAAGGACCGAACAGACTCATCTCTATAGATGGGGTGAGATGATTGAAGGTTTCAAATGGTGTCAAAACATATAGGCAAACTTCAAGAAGAGAGTATGGCCCTGTGTTCCGGCCTCCCCGAACCTGGCTGTCCCCTTCTGATAAGCCAGCTGAATCAAACCAAAAGGAGGCTGGAACCTGTAAACGAAGAGCACTTGAATATTGTGTTTTTCGATGGATGTGTTCACCTGGTAAAAGGCTTTTATAAAGAGGTCAGGCGTGTAATAGTATGTCGCCCGGAAAACATGGATCCATGTGCTTTCATTCTCTGGATCAGGCTCAAGCATCAAGCGATTCAACGAATACTGGAAGGAAAAATCTTCTGTAATTTTATAGTTTAAACTGCCTTCAACCAGTTGAAAATCCGAGTCAAAATTCCGACCAAACACATAAGAAATACTGGCATGCTGCCATTCTCGAGTGTTATACCCAAGCTCGAATTCTGTTTCATGATTTCTGAAATCTTTCTCAAAAAATATACCATCCTGCCCCTTAAATTCCTGGTGGTGTTCGACACTCAATGAGAACTTATTCTTTAAATCAAACGAAAGCTCTTCATCTATCTTCCAGCTTCGTAAATTCTTGTCCAATCCCCAGTAAATATTATAGTTGGAGCCATATTCGATTCTGTCAAAAATCCCTTTTTTAATCCAAAAAATTTTCCTTATCGCCGAATCCAGCTCCCTTCGATTATCATCCTGGATAAATCCGACTTCGTTGGCGTTTTCACGAAAGTTTCTCCCCAATTGAGTGTAGCGAAGGTGGATATGAAAAGTGGCCGAATCATGGCTCGGCCGGAGAAAAAAAGCAATGTTATCACTATTATAATCGCCGTAGCTGAGAGCAAACTGCCCGGTGAATTTAAAGGTGTCAGTGAAGTATAATGATGTATCCATTCCCACTGTTCCAACACTTTTTTCTCCAACGAGCTTGTTGGCAGCCAGAAACCCGATAGTCGAAGATTTCATCACATCCCTTTTGAGCCGGAAAACAGAGAAATTTGCCGTATCGATGCCCTCTGCTTCATCCTTCTTTGTTTGAGCGGTTAAGGCCGAGAATTCAAAACCACCGGATTTCCCGTATACTTTGGCTCCTCCGTAAATGTCAGAAATTCTTCTCGAATAAAACAATCGAATTCTCTGTTGATAAATCTCTGATCCTTCCAGAAAAAAGTTTCTTTTTTCCGGGAGACGGAGCTCAAAGCGGGTTAAATTTATCTGCTCCTGGTCAGCCTCCACAGTGGCAAAATCGGGATTAATGGTCAGATTTCCAGAAACCATCTGGCTGAAGGCATAACGTGCATCTAACCCGGCTTCAAACTCTGTTTTCTTGTCTTCTTCAACTTTGGAGATGATATGCGGAATAATCCGAGCTTTCTTCTCAGTTTTTTTAAGGTCGAGACCCTTCAAATCTCCATACTGAGAAACTTTCATAGGAGATTCAAGAGGGCCAACCCAAAAACTTCTTTCAAGGAGGCGAGGAATAGGCCGGCCTATATTAAGGCCCCAAATCTTTTCTTTTCCAGGTTCATATTTTATGCAATTCAGCTCAATGGCTATCTCTGCGCTCCAACCAAAATCAGTTTTTTGAGCCGAAGATTTCCAGATTCCATCCCAGGTTGTTTCTCTTGTGCGGCCGTTTTCGACAATACGGCCATCCAGCTGAGTGCCCAGTATGTTAGTCATAAAAAAATAGCAGTTTCTTCTGTCATGAAAAGTATCAAGAAGAACTATTACGGCGTCGTCATCATGCAACTCAGCATCTCTTTTGGTTATCTGAGCCGCTATTTTTTCCGGCTGAGAGTCGTAACAAAGAAATCCAAAATAGATGAATTTCTCATCATAAAGGATTTTTACTATCGTGTTCTCGGATGAAGGTTTTCCTCTATCTGGCTGAAATTGAATAAAATCTCTTGCCTCTCGCGTTTTCTCCCAAACAGGCTCATCCAATGAACCATCCACTTTGATGGCTTCATCAATTTTCAGGGCAGAGGCTTCTTTGACTTCACTCTGACTGAATACAGGAAGAGAGATCAAGAGAAGAAGCAATAGAACCTTCAGTAACTTTCTCATTTTTCAAAGAGGTATTTCTATCATAAAAATTACATGTCTTCAATAACTTCAATTAAGCGTGAATGACCACGTCATCACGAACGATCGAAAAGAGCGATGTAATCTCAACTGAGTCATTGCGAGCGAAGCGTGGCAATCTCATGGAGATAAATCAAGCTATCCTTTTTTTGTTTAGAATAGGATCACTACTTTCGCTTTTCTCCTCGCAACGATGTCTGTAGCTACTTCGGCTCGTGAATAATCAAGGTTAAGTAAATCTTGAAGGAAAAATAAATAATAAAGAAATGATCCATAAATGTAATATCTCTTTCCTATCTCCTGTTATCCAGCCAGGTTAGTTGCTGTTTGGCCCAAATATGGTTGATGTTCATTTCCAGGGACTTCTTGAACTGAGTCCGGGCCTGTTCTTTATCTCCTCTCCCTTGATAACCAAGCCCCAGAAGATAGTGAGCCTGGGCTCTGCGGCGCATCGCGGACTGCCTTTCTCCAAATTTGGCAAAAAAGTCCATAGAAGAGGCCGCTTGAAACCTCTGTTTTCCGAAATCAATCAGTTTCTCAAAAATCTGGCTGGCCTTTTCTTCCTGTCCCAATTTTCGAAAAGCCAACCCTTGATAATAAGACATTTCTGACATCCCACCCTCCATCGCCACCAAATTTCCATAATACTCCTTGGCTTTCTCTAAGTCATCCATCGCCTCGTAAACTGTCCCTATAAAGTAATAGACCTGTGCAGCTCTTCCTCCGCTGTAAGGCCTCCCGACTTCCAGATTCTTCGGATACTCGAGAGCGGCCGAGAATGATTCAAGTGCTTCATTGAACCGTCCGGCCGTGAAGTGCTCATGGCCCTTCAACAGATGCGCGTCCACATAGACATTATGAATCCGGCCGCCTCCTTCCCAGACATGAAAATGATGCGTCCCCAGTAAATCTACAGCTCTGTCATACTTTCCCAGCTGAACGAGAAGCATGATTTCACGTGAAAGCGCATCATTCCTCTGGAGTGCGGTTTCGTGATTTTTCTCAAAAAGTGACAGTCTTTTCCCGGGAGAAACTCCACCGGCTTCATACAGGAGGTCCAGTTCACACAGGTATCTGGCATCCTTGCTGTTGCAGAATACAGCTTTTTCCATACTGGCAATGGCTTCATGGACATTGTTATCCACAAGGGCATAAGCCAACCCAAGGTTTCTGTGAACAATCGGGAAAGCCTCATCCAGTCGTCTTGACTTCTCCCACTGCTTTATGGCTGCCTCAGGTTGAAAGTCATAAAGGAGGTTTCCTAAATAATATGGTGCACGGGCATCTCCGGGATTAATATTCTGTGCTCTTCGGAGAACCTCGATGGATTCCAGGCGGAAGGGAAAACAATAATCCGCGGGCATCCGGGAAGCACGTTGGTAACACTCCTGGCCCTTTTTCTTGTCGTCTTTTTTCTCAAGATAATACCCCAGGTAATAGTGCAGCATCGGATATGCAGAGGATCCTCCTCCCTCTGGCTCAACTAAGCGGGAAATCACTTCTAAGGCCTCCCCCACAAAGCCACAATCCCCATAATCAACAGCCAGTTCGAGATAAGACTGGACGGCATCCCGCATCTTGGTCTCTAGAGAATCCTTTGCCACCTGGGCTTCTTTTTCCAATCCTTTCGCTGCCATTATTTTATAGAGTTCATTCCCAGCCCAGAAATCCAGAGGGTCGAAATCCAAGACCTTCCTTGCGATCTTTTCTGCCTCCTGAGTTCTCCCCAGCTTCCTCAGCAGACCAACTTTGAAATTCAAGGCTTTTGTGTTCATCGCATTCAGAGAGAGCGAGCGATTCAAAAATTCCAGAGCTTTTGAATTATCTCCTTTTAGATTGGCCAATTCGGCCAGAGAATAATAGCTGGCTGCTCCCCAGGCCTGGCTCCATGCAGCCTTGGTAAATGCATCACAGGCTTCATTCGTCCTCCCGAGTGCACGAAGCGCCACTCCCAAATAATAATAAGCCTCCCCATCTTTTGGGCTCGTGTAGTCTTTCGAGATTCGACGGATAGCCTGGCTCAGTTTTTTCTCGGCTTCATTGAACATACCTCTCTTCAAGTAAAGGATGCCGAGAGCCGTGTTGACCCTGGAGTCGCCAGGGTCTCTTTTCAATGCTTCTTCGTAGTAAGGATAAGGCTCAAAAGCCGGGTTATGGAACTGCTCCAGGCGCAATCCCGTGAGATAGAGCTCTTCAATTGACTTTATTTTCTCCGGTTGAAGAGGAGGTTTCACAGGACCAGGCATGGGAGCGCCCTCCTTTTCTTGAGGACGATAGCTAATCAGAGTCTCGTTCGCCGAAGAAACCAACGAGGCTTGCAGGTCTTGTTCTCTCATCCCCCGGGGAAGTTCAACCTCCTGCCATAATGGCTTTTGAGGCAATATATCAATCTTTCTCTCGAAGATAATCTGATTCCCCGCTTCAAGAACAACCCGGGCGCTTTTGTGTTCAGCAGTCGTGGAGACTCCCAACTGAATGGTATTTTCCGGAGAGACTTCCAGGTTCAACGCTGCCTGGCGATTCGCGTTTTTAACACCTCCAATTCTCTTAATCGGGTACCAGTACTGCTTAAACGTCCTCACTTCATACGGTTGAAGCCAGCTGTAATCGGGCTGGTTATCCGAATAGGCACCGACCATGAGCTCGATATACGGGCCATCGGTCTCTGTCAACATCGTCTCCCACATCTGACCTCTCTCACCAGTGCCCCAGGTCCAGAATTTTTTTCCAGGAACGATGTGATGGTCAGCCACATGAACAACACCCGCCTCTTTTCCATGGTCGTATCCGGCAAGAAAATCTTCCGCATAGTTCCAGGCGAAAAAGGAAGTGGCCCGCGGAAGGTTCTTCCACCAGCTCACATCCACACCAGCCGTGTAGTCCATCCTGTTGAACACTTCCTGAGATACCGGCCATTGAGAGAACTGGTTTTTACCGTGAAAGGTGGCGAATTCTGTAGATGGGGGGAAGATGATCTGATAATCCGAATTTGCATGAACAGCCACGTTTGCCCAGCATAAAAAGGAATGCGCGAGAGGAGTCCGGTTGAAAAGCTTGATCGTGGCTTCCAGAACAGAGCTATCCGGATAGAGAGTCAACCCAATCACCCATTTCATGCGGTGGCGAATCTCGACCTCCCCTATCCAGATGGTCTTGCTTCCATCCGGATTTTCTGTGAGCGTGTGATCCACAGGCATAAATCCGGTCGCCCTGTGATGGTGCGGAAAATTCCACTCCACTCCTCCTGAAATCCAGGCTCCGAGCATCCCGATAAGAGCGGGCTTGATGACATGCTGACGGTAAAAAAAATCATAGTTGTTGGTCTTATCCAGAGCCGAAAAGATACGGCCCCCGATCTCCGGCAGCACACAAATCCGGATGTATTCGTTTTCAAGATAGACAGCTCTGTATGTCTTCTCCTCTCTGATATCTGTAAGCTTATCGAGCATGGGATAGGGATAGACGGCTCCCTTCGCCCCCTGGTAGGCTCTTCCCGCATAAAAAATGGGATTCAAATCAGGTTTTCCCACTCTATAAGCCGGGATGACCAATGGTTCCTCCCAGACTTTGACGGCCTTTTCGGCATAAGCAGGCATAAAAACCAGGAAAAGAGAGGTCAAAATCGGGATTAAAAGAAGGATCAGAGAATTCCTTTTTCTGAACATTTCAATCCTCCTCCATATATATCATTTCGGATTGACCGGACTAAGAATTATCTCATTCAAGGCGATAGGACCGAAGCGTGAAAATCTCATTCTTTCATGTCATTGTGAGTGCAGCGTGGCAATCTCTTAGAGTAAAATAAAATCACAATAGAAATCATTTCTTTTTTTAAGAGATTGCCACGTCACTTCGTTCCTCGCAATGACATCATAATGAAATTGCTTCACTCTGTTCGCCAAAACATTTTTTATTATGTCATTGCGAGTGCAGCGTGGCAATCTCTTGGCTAAAAATGGATTTCTTCTTATGAGATTGCCACGTCACTTCGTTCCTCGCAATGACACCATAATGAAATTGCTTCACTCTGTTCGCCAAAACATTTTTTATTATGTCATTGCGAGCGAAGCGTGGCAATCTCCTAAGAAAAAATCCTTTCACATGCCTCCTCATTTTACAGTTTTTGGATGGACTTCATCAAACTTTGACTCTCTCCCATAATCCTCCCTGAAAAAACATCTAATCCTCAGCTCTGGTAAAATCTTCTTTTAAACTAAGCGGCAATGGCAACACAATTTTTTTATCTGAAAACGAACCTTTTGCAAACAAAATCCGTCTTATAATATAAATGATCGTATACTACCTTTTTAAAGAAAAACGAATTAATGAAAAAAAACTACAGGAGGGGTAACACGATGGCGAAATTTTCCCGAAAAATCTTATTTACACTCGTATTTATCACGGCTTTCACCTTAACTTCCACAGCTTGTCTCTTCGGAATTGCCGAAGACAACATCCAGAAATCATTCCAGGTCAAGCCAGGAGGACAGCTGATTCTGGATACAGACCTGGGTTCTATCGAAATCAACACTTCGAACACGAATACACTTAAAGTCGAGGTCACTCGAAAGATAAGAAGTGCAAGCTCCAGAAGAGCGGAAGAAATCCTGGAAAATTTCAAGATAAACTTACGTCAGGATGGAAACACAGTTTATGTCAACGGAGAATACGATCGGAGTGGATTGAGCAATATCGGCAGATATGTCCGCTTCCATTTTGATGTTTCTCTCCCTCGGGAATTCAATGTTGACCTGAAAACAAGTGGTGGAAGTATATCAGTCGACGACTTGAAAGGAGAAGTCCGCAGCAAAACATCCGGAGGCAGCTTGAGTTTCAACCGCATCGATGGCCCAGTCTGGGGTAGAACTTCCGGCGGCAGCATAAAGCTCTTAAGCTGCGAGGGGACCGCCGACATAAAAACCTCTGGCGGAAGCATCACGATCGGAGAGGTCAGTGGAGACGTTGTGGCTCATACATCCGGTGGAGGCATTAAAGTTGGAGAGGTAAAGGGCGATGTCGATGTCCATACTTCTGGTGGCGGCATTTCTGTCAAAGAAGTTAAAGGAACGATCAAAGCGAAGACATCCGGTGGAAGTGTGTCGGCCTATATCTCCACCCAGCCTGAATCGGACTGCAGCCTGTCAACTTCCGGCGGCTCTGTCACTGTCTACCTGGCTGATGATATTGGAGTGAATGTGAATGCCAGGACAAGCGGCGGCCGGATCTACACCGACTTTCCGGTCACCATAAAGGGTGAGATAAGTAAAAGGTCATTAAATGCAAAAATAAACAACGGCGGACCGGAATTATATCTGTACACTTCCGGAGGAAGCATCTACATAAAAAAAGCGAATTAGATTTTTTTCAATTCTTTCGACCTTTCTCATCAGGTCTTCAGGTGAAATGATTTCGCCTGAGAGATTATAATCCAAAGCTTTAAAAAAGAAGTGAGTCAATCTATAAGGTGGAATTTATAAAATAATAAGAATTGAAGATAGAATGGATTGGTTTCAAACCGAAATGAAAGTTTAGTTTAACCGCTTCTCGCTGGTTTTAAAATTATCTTCTAATCCAGCCGCCAATTTCCTCCAGCTTTCCGAATTTGTTCCTGCAGATGAACTTTGTCGCTTTTCCTTCTTCTCCTTCTTCTTGTTCATAAATAATGACTTTGCTAAGCAGTCCCTTCTCCAGCAAATATTCTTTTGCCTTCATGCTTGCTTCTTCCAGGGAATATGTGTGGTCGTCATAAAGGACGGGGAAATCGGCTATCTCGTTGTAGCCTCTGAGGAAAAATTTCCTGTCCATCCTTGCCTCCTCTACCAAGTTCAGCAACCCTGGCATTCCTTTCACCCATAAAGTTAGTCGGTCTCGACTCACTAAAATTGAGTTTTAAATTTTTCTTCAAATGAGGCCCGTCATTCTCTTGAATCTTCCTTTTTATATCTAATGAAATATGAATAACTTGTAAAGGCGATATGGAGAATGCTGTTTTTGCTTAATTATTGTGAGAGTCCTTTTTTGCAGAGAGAAAACAGAAGAGATTTTGAATAAAGGGAATATCAGATGAATCTGGAATTCAATTATCTTTCTTTTTTGCCAGGTCCAAAATCCTTTTTTTAAATTCCGGATGGACTTGAGAACCCCGCTGTTCGGCCATTATTATGTATTCCAAAGCCAGGGAATATTTCTTTTGATAGAAAAAAATAAGCGCGAGATTATTATAGGCTTGTCCGATATGAGGATTAATTTCGATGACCCTATTGTAATGAAAAGCGGAATCAGAAAGAAGATTCTTTTTGAAATAAAGATTGCCCAGGTTAAGATGAGCCTCTAGATAATTTGGATTGAGTTTTAATGCCTTTTTGTATTCAATCTCTGCGTCATCATTTCTATTGTCAATTTCATAGACAATCCCCAGGAGAATATGCGGCTCGGAAAGTTCCGGATTGAAAGTTATGGCTTTTTGAGAGGCGATTTCAGCCTCTTCCAGCATCCCTCTCCCGAGATAAATATAGCCCAGGTTGTAGTAAGCAATTCCGTAATCAGGTTTTATTTGAATGGCATTTTTCAATTCCTTGATCGCTTCTTCGGCCATACCTTTTTTCATGTACGCCGTCGCTAAGTTGGAGTGAGCTTCAAAGTAGTCTTGTTTCAGCCGGGCTGCTTCTTTATACTCCTTGATTGCATCTTCAATTTGTCCTCTGAGAAAGTAAGCCCGTCCAAGGTTATGATGAGCCTCTGCATAATCAGGGTTTATCTCTATTGCCCTGATGTATTCGCTGATTCCGAGATCAAACATTTCTCTTTTTATGAAGATAATACCCAAGTTATTGTGAGGTTCTTCAAGTTCGGGGTTGATTCCTAAAGCCTCCCTGGAAATCGCTTCTGCTTCCCTGAACATATTTTTAAGTATATAGGCAGCGCCTAAGTGAGAGAGTGCTTTAGTTGACTGAGGATTTATCTCTAATGCCTTTTGACAATTCGTAATCGCTTCATCAGCCATCCTCTTTTCGACATAGATATCCCCTAAGTTGGAGTATGCTTCAGCACAATTCGGATTGAGTTCTACCGCCTTTGTGTATTCATCAATTGCCCTGTCGACCATCCCTTTTTTTGTGTATGCAATTCCTAAGTTATAGTGGATTTCAGGTAGAGCTGGTTGAGTCTGGAGGACTTTCCGGTATTCATTTATAGCTCGATCGATCCTTCCCAGTCTTCTGTACGCCATGCCCATAAAATGAATGGCTTCCGTTGAATCAGGGTTCATTTGAATAACATGATGGCACTCATTAAGCGTGGATTGATAATCCTGAAGTTGGAAGTAAAGCATAGCCAATGACAAACGAATATCTGTTTCTTTTGAATTTAATATTTTTCTTTGCTCATAAACAGATATGACTTCTTTCAATATTTTATCGGACAACGGAAAAGTGTTCGAATTGAAATTTCTATATTTATTCAAGAAAATTAATCGACTCGTAAATTCATCAAATTCGTGACCACGAGCCTTGATGCTCATAATCGAATTTTTCTCATAGAGGTCAGCGGCTCCGAACACATGGCAGAGTTCATGCTTGAGTAAAGCATCCATCCTTGATATATCCTTCACCTCTCTTAAGACTATGAAAGCCTGAAGATATGCGGCTACACCGAAGATATCATTTTTAATGTTTTCCTGTGCTGTAAAGCCAATGACGATATCACAGTCTTCATGAAGCACTTTTTTTCTCAGGTCATTCAAAAGATCAAAAGTTGTGTGTTTCGAGTTGTCTGAAGTCCAATTCTCAAATCTTTTTATATTAAACTGGATGCCGAAGTGTTGATCAAAGTCTTCTGAGACAATTTTAATCAACTTTTTAACGTCCAGTCGCCATGTCAACTTCATTCTCAGTTCTTCATCTGTGGCAATCTTGAGATTAATTATTCTGATTGTTTGTTTTTGAGGAAGAACAGGGTTGAGAAGAGAGAATATAAGCGAAATAAAAATAGATGTTTTAACGATAAACAGGGATAATCCTCGCAGAGGCAAGTAGTTTTTTTCCAATCTATCCCCTTAAAGCCATCTCAAAATAAAAAAAGTTCTATGAAATTCGACTTATTTTTTATTTTGTTCGAAAAATTTCATTCTTCCGATTTTCGGGAGCTGAGTGAAACTTTAGTATAAACTTTTTCCTCTCTTGAGAGAATATTTTTTTTCTCGCTATCTTCCTGGAATATATGCAGGTTTTTTTGGAGAGTTTGTCATGAACCCCTCGGTCTTATTTATCGCCAAATATCCCCAAATTTTTAATGACCGCACTATAAAAAATATAAATATTAGTTGTCAAGGTTTTTTAAAGATAATTAATGAAGAAATTAAAAAAGGCTTAGTCAGTATCGCACACCGCACTTAAGTCACGCTGAGGAGCCTTTTTTGCAGGAATCGTCCAAATGTAGATTGGATCGCCATCCACCTCAATTCGCTTGTCAGGCTTCCAGTCATCCATGTCCCAGTAATAGGAAACGACTCGCGTGCCCGGTTTTAATTCCTGCAGGAGCTTTGGGCGAAGCTTCAAGTTTACTGAGTGGCTGAGGAAGAGTGTAACAACCGTAGCTTCCTGAATATCCGCTGTGAATAGATCCTCGAGGCGGAAGGTTACGCGGTCCATGACTCCTGCCTGACGAGCATTCTGCAGCGACTCTTTTATTCTTATCGGATCGATGTCGATCCCGACGCCCGTGGCTCCGAACTGTTTTGCAGCAGTGATTACAATACGACCATCGCCACAGCCAAGATCGTACACGACATCGCCTTTGCGAACATTCGCGAGCTTAAGCATATGCTCAACAACATCTTGAGGGCTGGGCTCATACTCTACGTCTGGCTCCCGTAACTTCTTTTCCTGAGCACATGCAAAAATTGAACTCAGGATAATCAGCCAGAGAAAAAGGAATATTTTTTTTGTAGGCTTAAGGCCGCAGTGGATGTTGCCTTTTTTTTGAACGTCTTCCACTCTTTCCCCTTTTTGGCGACAGTCTGTTAGGGCTTCGTCCACAAGAAAAGTACCTTTCTTTATTGGGAGAGTCAGATTATCTGCGTAAATCCTTTTTTCCATTTTTTATAAATATTCACATGCGATTTTTAACAGATCATCGATTTAAAGTATATCATGGCCCAATCTCTGTGTCACATTATCCATTTTATTGCTTCCTCCTAATCGTGTCCATCTGAATGGACATATTCGGGAATCCCCAAATGTCCGGGATAATCAAAATCTCTTTCAGAGTCTAATACATCTACAACCTCTAAGGCATGATACACAATAAAAAAGTTACGGCTATTCAATGAGTATATTTAAGAGAGTGCTCTTTTGTGAGGCATGAAGAACAGTCTGAATTGATCAACTGAAGAATGAATAGTTTTCCGGAGGTAGAAATGGCGCGCCCACCAGGATTCGAACCTGGGG
>CAZSGR010000075.1:10698-13591 GCA_964606185.1 uncultured Eubacteriales bacterium | reverse complement strand
TATGAACATTTAGAATAAAACCTAGACCATGGACGTCAAAAAGAGACTTGCACAGAAAAAAGAGGCAGTCGAACGTGAACTAGAGCGCATTCTGCCTCAGGAAGATTCCCTGCTTTTCAGGGCCATGAGGCATACAGTCTTCTCCGGTGGAAAAAGATACAGGCCGCTGCTGGCCCTATCCTCAGGAGAGTGCTTCGGCGCTTCTCAAGAAATGGTTCTTCCCTTTGCCTGCGCGCTGGAATTGATTCATAATTATTCACTCATCCATGACGACCTGCCCTCTATGGACAACGATGATTTCCGCCGAGGTCAGCCGTCCTGCCATAAAGCATTCGGCGAGGACATCGCACTCTTAACCGGAGACAGCCTCCTGACCCTGGCTTTTGAAGTCATGTCGCAGGCCTCTCTGGACGGAGACCTCCTGGAGAGAAAAGGATGGGTGATAAAAGAAATCAGCCACCTTGCCGGTGTCAAAGGGATGATCGGCGGGCAACTCATGGATGTGACTCTTTCCCCAGAAGTGCTGACAGAGGAGATCTTCCATGACCTCATCCTCAAGAAAACAGGCGCGCTCATCACGGCATCTGTAAAGACAGGGGCTATGCTCGGGGGAGCCGGAAATTCAGAGCTTGAGGCGATCGTTCAATACGGGCATAACATCGGCCTGGCATTCCAGATCAGGGATGACATTCTTGACTCTGCCGACGAGGCAGAAAAAGGAGACATGTCCCGGCCAAATTATGTCACTCTTTTCGGCCTTGAGACCGCAAAAGACAGACTGAATAATTTTATTGATACTGCGCGAAGCGCATTGGATGAAGCCTCATTGGAATCAGAGGAGCTTCACTACTTAGCTTCAATACTCCTCAATCTCGAACACAGGAAGGGAAAATGAACCAGATTCTTGACCGGATTAAAAATCCCAAAGACTTAAAGCAACTCAAGATAAAAGACCTCTCCAGGCTCGCCAAAGAGATGAGGACCTTGATCATCAATACTGTCTCTAAAACAGGAGGACACCTTTCATCCAACCTGGGTGTGGTCGAGCTGACTCTTGCCCTCCATTATGCTTTTGATGTCCCCGCGGATAAGATCATCTGGGATGTTGGCCACCAGTGCTATCCCCATAAGATTTTGACCGGCAGAAAGAACATATTCTCAAACCTCCGCCAGTACAACGGAATGAGCGGGTTCCCCTGCCGGGGAGAGAGTGAATACGATGTCTATGATACGGGGCATGCTTCAACCGCATTATCTGCCGCCCTAGGCATGTCCATTGCCCGCGACAAGAAGAAAGAAGATTCTCATGTGGTGGCTGTGGTCGGAGACGGAAGTTTGACCGGAGGCATCGCCTGGGAAGCGCTCAATCAGATCGGGCATCTCAAGAAGAAATTGATCATCGTCCTCAATTATAACGAAATGTCCATTTCTCAAAATGTCGGAGCGATGTCCAAATATTTATCTTATATCGTGTCCGAGCAGTACTATCTGAAGATTAAAGACCTGGTCAAGTCCATCCTGAAAGTCATTCCTGCTGTAGGAAAGCCCATGATCAAGGTGGGCGGCGCCGTGGAAGATGCGATCAAAAAAACATTTTTTCCTGGGCTCGTGTTTGAAGAACTCGGGGTGAAGTACATCGGACCGGTCTCAGGCCACAACCTCGGGTCACTGATCGAGATTTTTGAGAAAGCTAAGGCCTACAACGGGCCCGTGCTCATTCACTGTGTTACACAGAAGGGAAAAGGATACGCACCGGCCAAGAAAAACCCGGAGCAGTTTCACAGCGCCGGTCCCTTTAATGTGGAGACCGGAGAGTTTTTGAACAAGAATAAGCGGCCGACCTTCTCTTCTGTTTTCGGACAGACTGTCACGAAATTAGGGGAAGAGGATGAGAAAGTCGTGGCCATCACAGCCGCCATGCCTGATGGGACGGGGCTGAAATCTTTTGGGCAAAAATTCCCGGATCGGTTTTTCGATGTAGGGATTGCCGAGCAGCACGCTGTGGAGTTCGCCGCAGGTTTGGGTGTTAGCGGGTTTAAACCGGTGGTCGCCATCTATTCCACATTTCTGCAGAGAGCCTACGACCAGCTTTACCATGATGTCTGCTTGATGGATATTCCCGTGGTTTTTGCCCTGGACAGGGCGGGAATCGTTCCGGATGACGGGCCCACGCATCAAGGCATCAACGACATCATCTACCTGAGACACCTGCCCCATATGATTGTCATGGCTCCTAAGGATGAGAATGAGCTGCAGCACATGGTCGGATCCGCACTTTCCTACCATCATCCGGCGGCTGTCCGTTTTCCGAAAGGGAAAGGAGTGGGCGTCTCTCTGGATGAGAAATTCAAGGAGATTCCTGTCGGCAAGGGTGAGCTCCTCAAAGAAGGAGAGGATTTACTTCTTGCCTATGGCAGCATGGTCTATCCGGCGCTTAAAGCAGCAAAGAAACTGGAAAAGGAAGGAACAAGTCTGGCGGTGGTGAATGCCAGGTTTGCCAAACCGCTGGATGAAGAGATGATCCTCCGCTTTGCCAGGAAGGGAAGAGCGATCATCACTGTCGAAGAGGGAGTGACGGCCGGCGGGTTTGGGAGCGCCGTGCGGGAGCTTCTGGACAGGAAGAAGAAGTTCAACATTAGGTTTAAAAGCATAGGCATTCCTCTGGAAATCTACCCGCTGGCAAAGACTGAACATATAAAAAAGAAGTATCGGCTGGATGAAAAAGGCCTTTTTCAGCAGATAAAAGAATTTTATGGGGTCGCGTCTTAACATTTAACATTCATCAAAATAGATAGATTTAAAGATGCCAGGTCTTAACATTAGGTATTTCTTGGTTGAATTTTAATTAAAAGCACTTTTGTTATCTGGATGAGGGAGCGTCGAAGAATCAACA
>CAZSGR010000075.1:0-10598 GCA_964606185.1 uncultured Eubacteriales bacterium | reverse complement strand
TGTCCCCTTTTTTGTCATTGCGGGCGAAGCGTGGCAATCTCATAAATGAAAAAGGGAAAGCACCCTTATAATACGAGGTTTTTTCCTGTGAAAAAAGAGAGAGCGGATAAGGTTCTGGCCAGCCGGGGACTGGCAGAGAGCCGTCAGAAGGCTCAAGCACTGATCATGGCGGGATTGGTCTTTTCCGGAGAGCGAAGAATCGAAAAACCAGGCCAGATGATATCTGCAGACCAGGAGCTTTCCCTTAAGGAAAAAATACCCTATGTTGGCCGTGGAGGCCTGAAGCTCGAAGAGGCTCTGGAGGCGTTCGGAATAACCGTCCTGGATAAAGTGGCTGCTGATCTCGGAGCATCCACCGGAGGGTTCACCGATTGCCTCCTCCAGAAAGGGGCGAAAATGGTCTATGCCGTGGATGTGGACACCACCCAGATAGACTGGCGGTTGAGAGAGGATTCACGAGTGGTCTGTATCGAAAAGAATGCCCGGTATCTGAAGAAGGACGATTTTGCCCACACGCCCGGCGTTGTCACCACAGACCTGTCCTTCATATCTGTGCTCAAAGTCCTTCCGGCAGTAAAAGAATTCCTGGGGGATGGCCCGCTTCTCTCTCTCATCAAGCCTCAATTCGAGGCAGGGAAAGGCCAGGTGGGGAAGAAAGGAATTGTCCGGGATCCGGCCATCCATGAAGAAGTGCTGTCACGGACCACCGAGGAAGCATTCAAATTGGGATTTATGACGAGAGGTTTGATCAAATCGTCCGTACGGGGCCAGAAAGGAAACCGCGAGTTTTTTGTCTGCTGGTCGCTGACCGAAGAGCCTTTAATCCCGGAGGAGGTTCAAAGATTAATCAAGGAGGCGGTGTGGAATGAAAAAAATTGAACGCGTGGGATTTGTCATTAAACCGCATGCTCCTGACGTGGATAAGATACTGGCCAAGCTTATCCAGCACCTGGAGAAGAAAAAGATGGAGTGCTTTTTAGAGGACGAAGCAGCTCAAAAGCTCAAAAAAGGCAAAGGAATAACTAGAGAAGAGCTCCCATCAAAAGTGGATTTAATAATTGTGTTAGGCGGTGATGGAACCCTTCTCAGTATCGCACACCTGGCAGCCCTGAAAGAAATTCCTGTTCTCGGAGTGAATCTGGGAAGCCTTGGCTTCTTGACCGAAGTGCCGATCGATGAGATGTATATAACCCTCGATGCTTTTTTAAGCGGTGATGAGAAGCTCGTTAGTTCCAGGCGGATGATCGAGGTAAAACATAATAAAAAGACCTATTACTGCTTGAATGATGTTGTCATCACCAAAGGTGCATTGGCACGGATGATTCAATGTATGATCTGGATAGACGAGAAAGAAATCGCCACTCTCAGGTCTGATGGCCTCATCATATCCACACCCACTGGTTCGACAGCCTATTCGCTGGCTGCGGGTGGCCCGATTATCCAGCCCTATATCCCGGCCGTCATCCTCACTCCCATCTGTCCCCACACCCTTTCTTTTCGACCCATGGTCGTCTCCTCTGATTCCAGGATAAAGATCCAGCTCCTCACTTCCGGAGAAGAGGTCTTCCTCACACTTGACGGCCAGCGCGGGGCTTCGATGGTGCAGAATGATGTGGTCGAGATCAAGAGCTGCGAATACGAGCTTCATCTCATCTCCTCTCCCAGGAGAAACTACTTCGACCTTGTCCAGGAAAAACTGGGCTGGGCCGAATAAAAAAAAGGGGACAGGCCCCTTTTTCCCAAATTACTGAATTTACTAAGGCCTGACCCCAACGATACTAAGGTCTAACAATAGCGATTGATCCCTGTGTCAATCGACCTAATTTGACAATTTTTCACCCTCGGATTAAACTGAATTTCTCCTATGAAACAGAAGATTCGAGTGACTTACATCTCAGCCGAGATCTACCCGTTTGCCAAATCAGGGGAATCCGCAGACGTCGCCTCATCCCTACCCAAGTATCTCTCGCATCTGGGTATGCAGGTCACCATCTTCATGCCCAAGTACAGAAGGCCGGAAGTTGAATCTCTCCCTATGGAGCAGGTGATGTCAGATCTTCTTGTTCCCGTGGGAGAAGAGAGGATCAAAGCGACTGTTTACAAGAGCGAGCTGGGAAAATGCGACATCTATTTCATCGATAGTCCTAAATATTTCTGGCGAGATAATGTCTACGGAACAGGCCGAGAAGAATACCTGGATAATGATGAAAGATTCACTTTTTTCAATCGCGCTGTGCTCGAATTTTTGCTCAAGATAAAAATGCCGGTTGACATCATCCACTGCAACAGCTGGCCCACGGCTCTCATCCCGGTCTTCCTGAAGACTCACTATTCCCATAAGAGCCTGTTCAAGAGCACGGCCACGGTGTTTACGCTTCATAATGTGGCCTACCAGGGGGCCTTTCCTCCGGAAAGCTTGACACTGACAGGATTAAACTGGAATTACTTCAATCCCGGACAACTGGCTTTTAACGGGAAGTTCAATTTCCTGAAAGCCGGAGTGATGTTCTCAGATGTGCTCAACACCGTCAGCTCCGCCTACAAAAAAGAGATACAGACAGAGAAACACGGCTGGGGATTAGAGGGGATACTGAAGAACCGTAAAGACGCTTTCTACAGTATCCGTAATGGTGTGGATTATGAAATCTGGAACCCAGAAACGGATCCTTATATCGCAGCGAATTATTCCGCGTCTGACCTCAGAGGCAAGAAAAAATGCAAACTTGACCTGATCAAAGAGTTTGGACTTTCCATCTTCTCCAAAACTCCCTTGATCGGTTTTGTCTCTTACCTGAGCACACAGAAAGGGTTGGATTTACTCATAGAGGCCATGAATGAGCTGATGGAGATGAAAGCGGGGCTGGTTGTCCTCGGGAGAGGTGATGAAAAATATGAAAAGCAGCTTTTGGCGATCCAGAAGAAATATCCCGGGGAAGTGGCAGTCAAGTTTGATCTGGGTCCGGTTTTATCCCATAAAATAGCTGCCGGAACGGACATCTCTCTCATCCCTTCCCTGTATGAACCGTGCGGCCTGAACCAGTTGTACAGCTTTAAATACGGGACTGTCCCTGTGGTGAGGGCAACCGGCGGCCTGGCGGAGACCGTGAAACCCTTCAGCCGCAAGACTCTGAAAGGAAACGGCTTTGTCTTTAAGGAGTATTCCTCCCGGGCACTGCTAGCGACTCTAAAGAAAGCGTTAAGCTGCTATGAGGAGCCCGAACTCTGGCAGAAAATCATGCAGGCGGGCTTCAGGGAAAATTTCTCCTGGGAAAAAGCAGCGAAAAAATACGCAAAGCTCTATCAAAACGCTTTGGAAATAAAAAGAGGAGGCTAAGTTGACAGAAGAAATCGCGAATGTTTCAGATAACAGTTTTGAAGAGGAAGTTCTCAAGAGTGAGCTTCCCGTTCTCGTGGATTTTTGGGCAGTTTGGTGTGCGCCTTGTCATATGGTTGCTCCATCTGTAAAAAACCTGGCGCAAACCTACAAAGATAAAATGAAGGTTGTGAAATTCAACGTCGATGAGAACCCGAAAACTCCTGCAAAATACGGCATATTGAGCATTCCCACACTCCTTCTTTTCAATGGAGGAGAATTGAAGGAGACGATCGTCGGCGCTCTTCCGCAGAATAAGATCGAAGATGCCATAACCAAACATCTCTAATGGAACCATATGATGTCGTTATAATAGGGGCCGGCCCGGCAGGCATGGCTGCGGCTGTTTATACCGGCCGCTCCAGACTCAACACCCTTGTGCTCGAAAAGGGCATGCCCGGGGGACAAATCCTCATGACCGATTGGGTCGAGAACTACCCGGGCTTTCCGGAGGGAGTGGTGCCTTTTGAGTTGATGGACAAATTCCGCAAACAAGCCGAGAAGTTCGGAGCCAAGATCGAGACAGATGAGATTAAGGAGCTAAAGAAGGGTGGCGACCTGTGGCATGTCATGGGGAGTAAAAGCGAATACCCGGCGCGAGCAGTCATCATCGCCACAGGTTCGACCTACCGCCGCTTGGGTCTTCGGGGCGAGGCGAAGCTAATCGGGAAAGGCGTGTCTTACTGTGCGACCTGCGATGGTGCGTTCTTCAAAGATAAGGATATCGCGGTTGTCGGCGGAGGAGACAATGCCCTTACAGAAGCGCTCTTCCTGACAAAGTTTTGCCAATCGCTGAAGCTCATCCACCGCCGGGACCAATTCCGTGGGGTTAAGATCCTCCAGGAAAGAGTACTTGCCAACAAGAAGATTGAAGTCCTCTGGGATTCAGTGGTCGAAGATGTCATTGGCGAGCAGAGGATTGAATCCATAACCGTCAGGAATCTCAAAGACAACACGACTTCCACAGTGAAGGTCGACGGCCTCTTTGTCTCTATCGGCATGGATCCCAATACCGAGTTCGTCAAAGGACTGCTGGAATTGAATGAATGGGGGGAGATCAAAGTCAAAAAGAACATGCAAACTTCGCAACCCGGAATTTTCGCTGCGGGTGATGCGACTGACGCTTGCCCTGAACAGATTGCCACTGCCGTGGGAACAGCCGTCGCTGCCGCCCTGGCAGTAGACGAATACCTCAGCGACTATCCCGACTGGAAACACCACTCTGAATAAAAAAGGGGACAGGCCCCTTTTTGATAGAAATCTTCAATGAAAAAAAGGATCTGTCCTTTTTAGCAAAAGGTGTTCGCTCCTTTATTAATGTTTGTCATCGCGAGTGAAGCGTTGTAATCTCATAAAATAAATTGGGGACATTCCCCGGTTTTATTAAAAATTAAAATCTCCCAGCCAAATGATCCATTTCAAATCTTTTTTAACAGCATTAAATAATACCTTATCGGCTGTGATTAAAGGAATTTTTTCTTTGTCGGCCAGAGCTAAATAGCTTGCGTCATATGCAGACCGATTACTTACTTTGCAGTAATGAATCACCTTTGGATAATAAAGCGAAAGGTTTTTGAGTTTGAGCTCTAAACTTATGAATCCATCTATAGCCATGAGGATTTTATCTTCCTGAATCCTTCCTCTTTTTTTAGCGATTACCAATCCGTTAATCACCTCGTATTCTAATAGAGAAGGGGAAAGTATATCTAATTCATTTGATACATATTTATCCAGTATGCCTAATGCTTTTTGGCTGTGTTCTTCATCAGCAAGATACCATTTCAGAGCCACGCTTGCATCAATGACAATTCGCCTCAAGGCTTTTTCTCCAGTTGCTTTTTGGATTCCTTGTAGATTTCTTCGGCCTCAACGCCTGCTTTCAAGAATGCCGCTCTGGCTTCCATGATCTTTCTATACCCCTCAACCCGTTTGGAATGTTTGTACTCATCATAAGGAACAATCACCGCAACCGGCTTGCCTCTCTTAGTCACAATGGTCTCTTCTTTCTTTTTGTGAGCGTCTTCAACGAGGCGGCTGAAGCTCTTTTTTCCATCCGCAATACTTACAATTGTACTTTTCATATGACCCCCTAATTGGTCATCTATAATGACTAATAATATAGTCATTAATGTTAAAAGTCAAGGAAAAAATGAAAGAGAGGACAGAAAAAATCTGGTACAGTGTCTAATTATTTCAGAGTGCGAGAAAAACGATTCAATCTTATAATAGATAAGCATATTAGAAAGGGGAATGTATTATGAGAAATAGAAGAGGAAGAACAGAGATATTTAAAGGAACATCCCTATGATGGATGGAAAAGACCTAAGATTGTTAACATGGAAAAAAGACGGGATATTGCTTATATTGTCACAGATAATAATTGGGGAGAATTTTTTGAGAAGGTAAACGACAGGTGGTTATTTACGCCTGAAGATTGGGGGGCTAATATTCGAGCATTTTTTAGGAGCCTTTAAATAATGAAGATGCATTTAAAAGCAGGATCGACACCTTATTAAGATAAATAAAATAAGAAGAGATAGCTTTTATGAAAACAACAAGTCTCTTTATTTATTGCCTGGTATAATGGCCAACTGGGGGGAGGAAGCAATAATGTAGTAAAAATGAAATAGTAAAAAGAGGAAAAAACATTCTCTAAAATTGAGGTTATTAGTTAAATAAAATTAATGTAGCTAGCTGTTTCCTAACAAACTTTTTACAAAATATTTACAATTTCTTAACAACTCTCGATTTAGGAAGAACTAAATTATGGGGGGAAACAAATAATTAAAGTGAAGAAGAGGTCAAAAAAGCATTTATCACAATGCTTTATGTTTAAGAGGGATAAAATGAAAAGCCTCATTTTAGTTTCCATGCTTTTCCTTACTTTTACTTCCTTTATGCCACTTAACGCTCAATGGGCAAAAGTCTATGGAATGAATTTTTATGATATAGATTATCCTTTTTCATACAATTTGAGTGAAGTTTACTCTATTCATCAGACAAATGATGGGGGATATATAATAGCTGGCGGAGTAAATTATGAAATATGGATTTTAAAGCTGGACTCAGCAGGAGGGATTGAGTGGCAGCGGGCTTATGAAGAAAATGATTACTGGGATGATGCTGCAAATTCCATTCAACAAACAAGCGATGGCGGATACATAGTCAGCGGATACACTGATCTTATGAGTGATAATTGGTCAAATAATTATATCTGGATTTTAAAGCTGGACTCAGCGGGAGGGATTGAGTGGCAGCGGGCTTATGGAGAAGATGGCCCTGGTAATACTGCTTATTCCATTCAACAAACAACTGATGGAGGATATATTGTTGCATGCGGTGATTTCAGGGTACTGAAGTTGGATTCAGCGGGAAATATTGAATGGCAGAGAGACTACGGAGGAAACGACGCTGATATCGCTTACTCCATTCAGCAGACAAGTGACGGAGGATATATAGTTGCAGGTGAGACCCAGTCCTTTGGCTCTAGCTGGTGGGATATCTTAGTTTTAAAGCTGGATTCAACAGGAGGAATTACGTGGCAGCGGGCTTACGGAGGAAGTGAGTTTGATTATACAAAATCCATTCAGCAGACAAGTGACAGAGGATTCATTGTAGGGGGTGGAACTTCGTCCTTTGGCTCTGGATATTTTGATATATGGGTTTTAAAGTTAGACTCAATGGGTAATATTGATTGGCAAAAGACATATGGAGGGAGTGGATTTGACCATGCTAATTCAATTCAACAGACAAATGATGGAGAATATATTGTTATAGGAAGAACTTCATCCTTTGGTAACGGAGGGGATGATATCTGGGCATTGAAGCTAAATCCTGCAGGAGGAATTGAGTGGCAGAGGACCTATGGAAGATCTCACGATGATAGTGGTATTGCGGCTCAACAAATAAGCGATGGAGGATATATTGTTGTAGGTAAAACCGAATATAAGGTACCCTTTCAAGAATATGCTCTCGATGCTTTTATCTGGAGGATTGTATCATATAAGGCTATCGTTATACTAAAAATTTCCCCAAATGGAGATATTGATCCTTCGTGTGAATTGATAGGGAGTTCGAACGCTTCAGTTTTGGATACAGGCGTTACTCCCTACGAAATAAACATAATTCCTCAAGACATAGATTTTACTCCCCTAGATACAAATATTGTGCCTCATGATACTGAGGCAGATGTTAATCGGCTCTGGCCTGATCCTACAATATTCGACTTGTCAATTTCTTCTACTTCTGGTGGATATACAGAACCTGCGGAATTCTCTCATTATACCTTTGTAACTGGAAAAGATATTAGTATAAAGGCTATTCTTGAAGAAAGATATAGATTCAACGGCTGGACAGGAGATGTGCCCACAGGACATGAAAATGACAATCCCATCACAATCACAATTGATTCAGATAAATCCGTGACCGCGAATTTTTCACAAATCCCCAGTGAAGAAAATTGCTTTATCGCAACAGCAGCCTATGGCTTACCATTACATCCTCATGTGAAGATTCTTCGGGAATTCAGGGATAAATACCTGATGCCAAGTAAACTCGGTCGTACGCTGATTGATTTTTATAACAAATATTCACCTTTTTTTGCAGATTTGGTTGCTAAACATAAAGTTCTGAGGATTGGAGTTCGAATCGGCCTTATGCCTATAGTGGCTTTCAGTTACTCGATGGTTCATTTTGGCCCTGTAATTACCGTAATTCTAATTGTATTGAATTTTGGATTACCTATTTTATTTTTCTCAGTCTATAGATGGAAAAAGAGGCGAGTGAAAGCCAGGATTCCCTGGGATCCTAGTAATTGTAGGACGCTTAGTGGATGAAAGCCTAATGAGAGAGATGGTCTAGGATTGAGAAAATTCTCATTAAGGAAAAAAGGCGAAGATGGCATTATAAGATAATAAAAGAAATATTGGGATTTAAGAAATGTCAGCTCTAGGGAACTAAAATGAAAAGAATAATTTTAACATCGACGATTTTCCTCCTTTTTACTTCCTTTCTTCCACTCAATGCCCAATGGGCAAGAACCTATGGAGGAAGTAGCGAGGATGTAGCTCGTTCCATTCAACAGACGAGCGACGGTGGTTACATTGTTGCAGGCTATACTAAATCATTTGGTGCTGGAGGAAGTGATTTCTGGATTTTAAAGCTCTCTACAACAGGAACTATTGAGTGGCAGCGCACTTATGGAGAAAGTGATAATGATCAAGCTTATTCCATTCAGCAGACGAATGATGGCGGTTATATTGTCGCAGGCTATACTTACTCCCTTGGTGCTGGAGGAAGTGATTTTTTGGTTTTAAAGTTAGACTCAGATGGAGGTATAGAATGGATGCACACCTATGGAGGAAGTGGTTATGATGAGGCCTATTCCATTCAGCAGACGAGTGATGGAGGATATGTTGTTGCAGGCTCTATTTCGGCTTCATCGTATCATGGTGATTTTGGTGATCCAGTTTCTATCTATTTGATCCTTAAGCTTTCCCCCACAGGAGAGATTGAATGGGAGCGCAACTATGGAATTGGAGGAGACACTTACAATAAAGCTCAATTCATTCAGCAAACAGGTGATGAGGGATATATTATCACCGGTACGACTGGTGATCATATCAATTTTGACAGTTTCTGGATATTAAAGTTAGATTCAGCTGGAATAAGTGAGTGGCAACATAAATATCAAATTTCGGATGATTGGGCTTATTCCATTCAACAGACGAATGATGGAGGTTATATTGTCGCAGGTTGGAGTTACGGTAGAAGGAAATCTTGGATTTTAAAGCTTTCTTCGACTGGAGGCATTGAATGGCAACATCTTTATGGAGATATTGATGGCGATCAAGAAGCTTATTCCATTCAACAGACGAATGATGGAGGTTATATTGTCGCAGGAGGCACTCACACATTTGGTGTTAGGGGACATGATTTTTGGGTTTTAAAGTTAGATTCAGATGGGAATATTAGGTGGCAGCGTACTTATGGAGGAAGTGATTTTGAGCAAGCTTATTGCATTCAGCAGACGAATGATGGAGGCTATATTGTCGCAGGCTATACTTACTCCTTTGGTGCGGGAGAAAGTGATTTTTTTATTTTAAAGCTTTTTTCAGATGGAGATATCGATTCATCCTGTGGATTTATTGAAGTTTCAGATTTTATAGTTTCTGATACAAATATTTCTCCTACGAATACATTTGTCTCACCCAGAGATATAGATATTTTTCCTCTCGATACGAACGTAAAATTTCAAGAAACTAATGTAACAGGAATTCTGCTTTGTGAAGCTTCCGAGGAAGAAAATGATACACTCGAGGAAGATAATGATAGTCTTTCTGAGTCGTCCTGTTTAATCGCAACAGCAGCCTATGGCTCACCATTACATCCTCATGTGAAGATTCTTCGGGAATTCAGGGATAGATACCTGATGCCAAGTAAGATCGGTCGTGTGCTGGTTGATTTTTATTACAAATATTCACCTTTTGTTGCAGATTTAATTGCTAAATATAAATTATTGAAGCTAGGGATTCGAATCAGCCTTGTGCCTCTAGTGGCTTTCAGTTACTCGATGGCTCATTTTGGGACTGCAATTAGTGCTTTTATGTTTTTTTTCATTATCGTTCTTTCAATCTTTTCTATTTGGCGTTTCCGAAGGAAATTCAGTGTGTAAAAGTCTAAATTCCAAATAGGGTGATAAATAAAAAGGGGACAGGCTGCTTTTTTTCAAAAAAGAAGCCTGTCCCCTTTTTATTTACTGGGAGCTTCCTCTAATAAGAGCTAGCTAAGGATTAAGTATTTTTTAATAGAAGGGAACAGCCTTATATCCGTATGGGGCAAAAAGAGCGCTCCGGTGTACTCGTTCATGTAGTTAGGTTCTGTATTCAATTCGATATATGTCATCTTTTCTGCTGTGGCGTCGACCATCTCCTTGTTTTTATCTGTGAGAAGAATCAGGTAGGCCCCAATGAGAGAGCTGTTTCCGATGTAGTGGAATCTGTCTCTTTCCAGGTCAGGCAGTAGCCCGATTCGAATGGCGTTGTCGATGTTCAGATGCTGGCCGAATCCTCCGGCTATGTAAATTGAGTCGATTTTGTCAAAGCCTAAGCCGACATTCTTTAATAAAACCATGCACGCCGAATACACAGCCCCTTTAGTCCGGATGAGATGTTTTATGTCATTTTCCGTGATCACAAGGTCTTTTCCCCAGAAACTGTTTTTGCCT
>CAZSGR010000074.1:7405-13659 GCA_964606185.1 uncultured Eubacteriales bacterium | reverse complement strand
TTTAAATTATTTTAATTCCTTTTATTTCTTCAACCGAAAAATGTAGATGTTGTCGCTTCCTAAAAACATTTCTACCCAAAGATAGAAATTTCATTTTTGGGCTTGCTCCAAATTCTTCACAATTTTCCCCAATTTCCATCTGCTTATATTCAAGAAAAAAAATAACACACCCAAGACGACAAAGTCCGCGATTAGGATAAAAGAACAGCCGCTTCAAACCCAGCAGGGGGCGGATAATGGAAACGACGGGAAACATTCCCAAAAAAATGAGAAAATCTTCATAGATGAAAAAAGAAAGATTATTTTACAGTCAACCTTTTTATCGGTTTGAACGTCTACTACTATATGAATAGTTTTATTAAAACTATTTTAAATAAATTTATTTGGGGTGAATGAAAAATGGCATTTCTATCCAGGATCGAAGAAATTCTGCTTTTGGCCATCTGGAAATTAAAGGATGAAGCCTACGGGATCGCCATCCGTCGTCAGGTGGAAAAAGATACCGGCATCTCCTGGCTGTCTGAAGCAATCTATGCCCCTTTGAGCCGCCTGAAGGACAAGGGGCTTGTTGAGTCCGTAAAAGCCGAGAAATCCGCAGAGAAAAGCGGGCGGCCCCGGATCTATTACCGGCTCACTCCGTCTGGGTTGGGCAGATTGGTCTCCACTCAGGAAGTCAACAGGACGCTTTGGCATGGCGTTCCCGATTTGAAAAAAGAATACGGCAAATGAATAACACGAGGTCCGGATTATCCAAACTCACCCACTTCTTCCTCGGTCTCATAGCCGATGAACATATGCGGGAAACCATCTTGGAAGATATGGAGGAAAGTTTTGCCTCCAATGAAGAAAGGAAAGGCTCCTTTCGCGCCGGGATGACCTGGCTCTGCAAACTTCTCCTCCTTATGATGACATTTGTTTTAAAATCAATCATTTGGAGAACGATTATGTTCAAAAATTACATGAAAATCACTTTAAGAAATATGAGAAGGCACAAAGGATATTCCTTTATCAATATCGCCGGCCTGGTTCTCGGTTTCACTATTGTCCTTTTGATCACGATCTACATCAGGTATGAGTTCAGTTATGATCGGTTCCACGAGAATGCGGATTCCATCTACCGGGTGATTCAGAAACACAAAGAAGCCAGTTCAGGGTCTCTCTGGTGGAACGCCACACCGGGACTTCTCAAATCCAAACTGATTGATGAATGCCCGGATGTGAAAAATGCTGCCCGGCTGTGTCTCTGGAGAGGCATTATCAACCTGCGGGGACTGTTCAGCTCCGGAAAGGTCAGCGATTTTGAAACCGCTATTTACATGGTCGACCCGGAGTTTCTTGAGATCTTCTCTTTTCCTCTTGTTAAGGGTGATCCAAAAACAGCCTTGAACGATCCCTTTTCCATTCTTCTCACCCGGAAAATGGCGGAAAAGTACTTCGGAAGTGAAGATCCGGTGGGAAAGGTGCTCAACGCGGATAGGACTTTCGATTATAAAATCACCGGAGTCCTCGAAAATGTCCCGGCTAACTCCCATGTTCATTTTGATTTCCTGATATCGTTCAGCACCATCTATTCTTTTCCTGAAGGCAAGGAAGGACATGTTGAGGCATGGGGCTCTAATAACTATATCACTTACCTGCAGCTTGCCAAAGACGCCGATCCAAAAAAGGTCCAGGCCCGGATGTCCGATATCATCAAAAGTTATAGCGAAAGATATGCAAACAGATATTTTCTAAATCCGGTTACAGGGATCCACCTTCACGGCAACATCAACCTGGACCTGGAAGCAAACAGCGACATCCGGATCATCTATCTGATGTCGGCCATCGCCTTTTTTATCCTTCTTATCGCCTGTTTCAATTACATGAATCTGTCCACAGCCCGCTCAGCCCTTCGCTACAAAGAGGTGGGCATTCGGAAGGTGGTGGGGGCCAACCGGCGACATCTCATCCACCAGTTTATCGGGGAATCCCTTTTTCTCGCTGTCATAGCTCTTGGATTTTCCCTTCTTCTTGTGAAACTTCTCCTTCCTGCATTCAGCCGTTTTGTGGACAGAGATCTTCATTTATCGATGTTTTTCATGAACCCGGCTCTTATTCTTTTGATCTCAGGAATTACCCTAACCGTTGGATTTGCAGCCGGATCCTATCCTGCCCTATTCCTTTCGGGATTCAGGCCGGCTGAAGTATTAAAAAGGATTTCCCAGTCCGATTCCAGGAAGCCTTACCGGATCCGAAATTTTCTTGTCGTCTTGCAATTCACCATAAGCATCGGCCTCATCATCTGTACTTTTATCATCCACAGCCAGCTTAATTATATAAAGAAAAAAGACCTGGGATTCAGAAAAGACCATATCGTGTCTGTCCGCATGCAGGACCAGCGACTCAGGCAGAACTATGAGCCGCTTCTGGAAGCCTTCAAACAGAATTCAAAAATACTGGATGTCACGGTATCCGACGACCTCCCTCACGCGATTGTTGGAGGCGGTAGCTGTGAGTGGGAGGGGAAAGAGCCGGATGTCAGCTATCCCCGTTTTTACAATGCGTTTGTGGGATACAACTTTCTGGATTTTTACGTCATCGAGCTTGTGGCCGGCCGCAACTTCTCGAAACTACACTTCACGGACGAGAAGTCCTATATCGTGAATGAAACCGCGGTCAAGGCCATGGGCATGGAAAATCCTGTCGGAAAGAGATTCAAGGACTGGAAAGGAGAAGGGACCATTATCGGGGTGGCGAAAGATTTTCACTTTGCCTCCCTGAAACAAGAGGTCAAACCTGTGGTCCTCTCTCTCATCTACAAAGGGGATGAGGATTATCTGAACAAGTATGCCACGGTCAACTATTTTTCTTTAAGGATAGGCTCGGAGGATGTGCCGGAATCACTTCAGCGCATCGAAGCCATCTATAAAAAATTTACGGACTATCCCTTCAGCTTCTCTTTTCTTGATGAGAGAATCGACAGGATGTACAGGTCGGAGCAAAAGCTTGGACAGAGCTTCATCACCTTTTCGATGATGGCTCTATTCATTGCCTGTCTGGGGCTTTTCGGCCTGGCCTCTTTCACGGCAGAGCAGAAAACAAAAGAAATCGGAATCCGGAGGATTCTGGGAGCTTCCATCCCCGGGGTAGTGGTCTTGCAGATCAGGATGTTTTTCAAATGGCTCATTCTTTCCAGCCTGATCGCCTGTCCGGCCGCCTATATCATCATGAACCGCTGGCTGCAGGATTTTGCTTACCGGGCAGATATCCGGATCTGGTTCTTTGCGGCAGCGCCATTGATTGCAGCCATGATCGCTCTTTTCACTGTCAGTTTTCAGTCTGTCAAAGCTGCGGTGGCCAATCCGGTGGATTCGCTTCGCTACGAATGATCCAGCCCGAATGATCATGTGAGGAAATTTAAGATCGCCTGGTGATTCCCATGCTCAAGAGGAAGTTACCTATAACCCTTTCAAAATAAACTCCAGAAAGCCGCTCTACTGCCTGGAAAAGAATTACCTAGATGAAAACTATACCGGACATTTTAGCGTTGCTAAGAACCGGACATTTTCACTTTGCCTTGACAAGCTGTTTTACTAGTTTTGACATCTTATATATCTTGTGCTAGATATAAGGCAAAGGAGAGGGGCACTTGGAAAATAATAAATATTCTTACCGCTCCTCAGCACCTAAAAAGCTGGTTAATCTCATCGAAAGCCAAGCTGATGATCTGAAAGAATCATCATCTTGGAGTCATAATTGATGGATCTATTAAAGTTCAAACCTTTTCGTACTTTATCTTTATTGAAATTCTTTCCGCTTGGACTCCAGATATTAACACTCGTTGTCTTTATTTGGCTAATCTATGGAGGCATAGTCTCGCCGACCGTGGATGCCAAAACAGCAGGAATCCTGAGAAACACGAATCTCGCGGCTTTAATCGTTTGGTCACTCTGGTGGCCACTGATCATTGTCAGCGCGGTTATCCTCGGAAGGATATGGTGCCAAGTTTGTCCTATGGAACTTGTAAATTCCTTTTTGAGCAAGATCGGGCTGAAGAAAAAAGTTCCTTCCTTTTTCAAGACTGGATGGGTGGTGACAATCTTTTACACACTTGCACTGATCGGATTTATCCGAACTTATTGGGCCCATCGGTATCCTCGCCGTATGGCTATTTTTTTTCTATTTCTTTTCGGAGTGACTTTCCTGTCAGGCCTTATTTTTGAAAAAAGATCATTTTGCAATTACATATGCCCTGTTGGTCATTTGCTGGGACTGTACGCATGTTGTTCTCCTTTTGAGTGGAGAGCTCGAGACAAGAACATATGTGAACAATGCCGAACCAAGGATTGTATTACCACAAAAAATTACTATTCCCTTACCAGGAGAAGCTGCACCAGTAATCTTTACCCTGCTGCCATCCAAGATAATCGTCGGTGCTTGCTTTGCACACAATGCCTAAAGGTCTGCCCCTATAAAAATCTCCGCTTCTCTCTCAGAAAACCGATGACAGACTTTTTCCATTCGTTGAAATTGACTTCATCTGAATTTTTTCTGCTATTTTTGGCCAGCGGATTGGTCATCTGGGAGATATCTGAGGAATGGGAGGTCTCAAAAAAAGCCTTAGAATACTTTCCGAATCAAATCAGCAAACTGTTGGGAGCCACAGGAGAGCTTGCCAATTTCATTCATGCTTTTGTGCTATTTATTGCCCTCCCCGCAATAATCTTTCTGATACCTGGTTTCTTGGCCAAACTTGCCAATAGGACATCATTGTTTCATGCAATGAAAAAATTTAGCTTGATTCTGCTTCCATTTATCGCTTCGACCCACCTGCTCAAAGCCTTATTCAGGATCACATCAAGACTCCCTTATTATGCCCTGGCCATAAAAGATCCCGTGGGTTTTTCCACTGCCAATCAAATATTATCCGGCCAGATCGAACTGGATAAGAACATTCCTAACTTGATTTCCCCTTTTTTGAGTTATCTGGCTCTGCTTATCTTTGCAGGGGTTTTGATCACGGCTTGGCTGATTGTTTGGAAAAGCGTCTCTTTCAAAGACACCTCAGGACAGGGAAAAGTCCCTTATCTTGTTGTGATTACCCTGTATTGTTCGGCCTTTATCCTGACCACGATATTTGCCCGGTTCTAATAGAACCTTGCAGAGGTTTTTTCCCTTATTTTAAATTTTATATTTTGAAATTTTTTTACACCGCCACAGAGACAGAGATCATTGATTCGCTTTCGATTGAAACGGAAGAAAATCAATCCTGGCCCTTCAATCAAGCCTGCCCGTGATTTGGTTGCGCTTCTACTGTCTGGAATCATTAGAGGTATTATAGGTGTGGCACATTGCTGACCATCCCCAACTTGTTATAGATCGTAATAGAGGTCATACTCATAAGGATGAGGGCGTTTCTGAAGAGGCATGATCTCGAGCTCTTCCTTGACTTTAATCCAGGTCTTGACCAATTCCTCGGGAAAAACATTGTCTTTAGTTAAGAAATGATAATCCTTTTCGAGCGCAGCTAAAGCTTCCTCCAAGGTGTTTGGCGCTTTGGGTAGCTTATATTTATCCACGGTTTCCTGAACATTAAAATTTTCCTCATACGGTCCGAATCCTTCAGCCGTCGGGTCAACCTTCTTTTCGATCCCATCCAGTCCTGCCATAAGCATGGCAACCAAAGAAAGGTAAGGGTTTCCAGTTGCGTCAGGCATACGAAACTCAACCCGCGCCTCTTTCTCATTTATGGCATAAGCGGGAATGCGGACAGCCGCGGTACGGTTTCCAACTGAGAAAAAAATGTAATTGGGTGCTGCCCGATAACCTCCTAATCGCCTGTAAGAATTGGTGCTGCCATTCGTTAAACATATCACTGCCTGGATATGAGAAAGGATGCCTCCGATATAGGCCAGGCCATTCTTATTCATTCCCCCATAACCTTTTGCATCATAAAACAGAGATTTTTTTCCGTCAGTTATGTACTGGTGGTAATGCATGCCATTGGTTGATTCGGAAAAGAGAGGCATCGGCATGAAAGTGGCGGTTTTGCCAAATTTCACGGCCGCATTCTTTATTATGTATTTGAGTTTGAAAATGTTATCTCCACTCTGAACCAGGGGCGTGAAGTAGCTCTCGATCTCCATCTGCCCCGGTGAACCGGATTCGTGGTGATGGTATTTGATCGGGACTCCGACTTCTTCTAAATATTGAACGATTTGAGTTCGAAGATTGCTGAATTGATCACGAGGCAGGTCAGCCTGGGATCCCTTCGT
>CAZSGR010000074.1:0-7305 GCA_964606185.1 uncultured Eubacteriales bacterium | reverse complement strand
GCCGGATCGGGCTTTATGTTCATATCTCCGCATTCCATGGTTTTAAATCCAGGATAAGAAGTGAGGCTTGTACCTGTCCCTTCGCTGAAAATCTTCTCATCATTATGCCCACTCTTGTAGACCATGTGGCGCCACCGACCGGGAAGATCAGCCGTTTTCAGGTCAATCATGGCAATTTTTTTGTCTTTGATAAAACGAAGCGCCTCATCTATGTCCTTAAACATCACACCCTCCTCTTTTTAACTGAAACAGGCAAAAATAATATTTTTGAGAATCTCTGAACAGGTGATGAATTCCTCAACGGAAATAAACTCATCCACCAGGTGCATTTGGTCACGATTTCCAACGCCCATGCAGAAAGAAGGCATGTTGCCTACCGCTTTAAATATGGACGCGTCTATCCGGCCGCCTGCAAATCTATTCTGAGTCGTGAAGTTAAAACGCTTGGCTTCCTGACGGATAATGTCCACCAATGGGTCATCCGGGTTTTCGATGTATCCCGGAGCGCTGTACAGGTTCTCTATCTCATAGTTATCCCCACAGATCTCCTGGCAAACACTGTTCACCTGATCAAAGATTATGCTGTCTTCAGGGGCAGTGCGGCAGTGAACCATAATCTCGCATTTATCAGGGACAAGAAAAATATCCGCTCCTCCATCTATGCGAATAGGCATGCATATGGTCTTAATTTCCGTATCTTCTGCCTTCACTGTGTGGAAGTCGAGCTTTTCCAACTGAGCGAGCATTTCTACAGCCTTGGAGATGGCGTTTACTCCCCGCTCGGGATAGCCAGTGTGGGAGCCCTTCCCTTTGATCCGCACGAGGATATTTTCAATCCCCCGACAGCCATAAATAATATTAATTTTATTTTCGTCGACATCCGTCTGAGGCTCCAGCACCAGGGCTTTATCAGCCTTCAAGAACTGAGAGAGAAGGTAGCTTCCTTTCTCTTCCAATTTGGTTCCGAATTCTTCACCCGTGGTGAATGTGAATATCAGGCGTCCGTTAATCGGCCTGTCTTGGACGAGCCGTGCGATCTCCAGCATCGCTGCAATATTCCCTATATCATCACTGGCTCCCCTGCCAAAAATCTTGCCCTTTTCTGCCACAGCACCGAACGGCTCATGCTTCCATTCACCGCCCACATCAACTGTGTCCAAATGAGCATTGAGGAGAAGCGATTTTGATCCCTTTCCGACTTCGAAGAAGACGTTGTTCTCTTTGACCTGAGGACGAAAGCCCATTTTTTGGAGTTCCTGGCTGACATATTTGGAAATGGCCTCTTCATTTCCTGTAATACTGGGAATCCGAATGAGTTCTTGAAGCCAATGAATGAGTTTGTCTTTATCAACTTCTAGGCTCATTGTCATCTCTCAACGACTGGATATAAAGTTTTTGATATGGTTTACGGCTAATGCGATTCGGTCTTTGGGAGTGAATCCATAACAGAAACGAAGGTAGCACACTTCAGGATCAGTCGGAGCCGGTGTGTAGATCTCATAGTCATTGCCTGCCAGGCGCACTCGGAACTCAAAAACGGTTCCGGAAATGGCGCTGACCTTTCCTCTGTCCACCAGGTCAATACTGAACTTATCCACGTCCCCGAACTCCTTGACCAGCTCAACCGGCAACGGGATGACCGCATAGATAGCTCCACCAGGACTCTTCATCTCCCAACCGAGCTCTTCCTTCACCTTTTCCACAAGTATGTTTCTTCGGGTTTCAATCTCATTGAGTAGGTCTTTCTTGTACTTCTTTATCTCATCCGGGGCTGTTTCAAATTTCATAAAGTGAGCGATTAAAGCCCTTTGGGAAGTCACTGAAGGGCACCCGCTGTGTGAGCGGTTATAAAAGTAGACATACCGAGTCACACGAGAGTCAGCGCAAGAGATATAGCCCAATCTCTCACCTGGAATTTGTCTTGTTTTAGAATAGGTTCCGCAAACAACTGTTTTACTCAGAATATCCGGAGAGAAAGACTGCGCTTCCTTTCCATCGAACACCAGTTTATGATACGCCACGTCCAAAATCAGGGGAACATTGATCTCTCGAATGATGGTTTCCAGCTTTTCCTGTTCAGCCGGATCGGTAACGACGGCACCATCCGGATTATTGATCAGAGTGAAAAGGAAAGACGCAATCCTATCTTTAACCGGATAACAGAGCTTAAGAATAGAATCAGGATCAGCCACTTTCCCCTCTTCGTTAATCAATGGGACCGGCCATATCATACCGCCGTGCATATCCACAATCAGGTTATGGTTCTGCCAGGTTCTCTGATTAGTGAGAACCAGATTCTTCTGGCCATCCAAGAACATGGAGACCGAAGCCCCCAAAGCGCCGGTCCCCCCATGGGTCACAGCCACGTGTTTTTGCATGTTGTCTTCTTTGTATTTTTCAAAATCGACTCCTTGCTTTTTTGCCTCATCCTGGAATTGCTCCAGGATTAAAGCCCTCAGGTCATCGGGTATGGAGTGCTTGAAAATCAGCTTCTTGAGCTTGTTGTCACCGTCCGGGACAGTGTAGCCAATCCTTCCTTCGTCTAAAACAGACTTGGCTGATTCCTCAAGGCTTTCCTTATAACCTGGTGGGAATAGACCGGGAGCACAGAGCTCACCAATGTCCGCCCTGACAAAATCAGGGTCCTGAGTGGATAACATCCTTGCTTTCCCTGCAACAACGGTAATAGTCGATTTCTTGGATAAAGTTTTAATGGCCGCATCGGGTAAAATAATTTTATTTTCCATATGATTGCTCCTTTTTTAAAAAATAGATACTTGCAAGCCTTCTTTTTCCATTGGGAAAAAAATTGCAGAATATAATTTACCTTTGACTTATAACAGAGAAAAAATTTGAAGTCAACAATAAGACAAAATCTGTAACTTCGTCTTGAAAAACGCCAAAAATTACAATAAGCAATACACACAAAAAATATTAATTGTTATTTTTTGGAGGAGAGGAGGGACGTTTTGACTGAACAAAAAGACCAACCTCAAACCAACCAAGACGTATAAAAAAGCAATGCTGAAATTTTAAACAAGTGACTGAGGGTTTATCAGATAATCACCTGATGAACTGCAAAACTCTATTAAAAATACTCGCGGCGATGCGTTCGGCTAATTTATTATAGAGCAGCGTTTCCATTTCCTCCTCAGCCTGAAGCCATGCCTCTTTGTTGAACAACATGCGCTCTTCTCGAGACAGATCAAGGGTTGTGTAGTCCCCATCATAATAACCCCGCCGGAATTGACCGGATACTTTGGCCACAACTGTTTCATCACCCAGGACTCTACTCGCTGTGGGGTCGATCACCTGGTAGACCACTTCAGCGGTCATCTCGACAGCGAACTTTCTCTCTATGTAAGTGACCTGCGTGGATCTGTCACGGCGGAGAGAGGCCTGACGTTCAATCTCCTCGGGAATCCCCTCTCCATACGAGTAGGATTCTATCCATCCGATCACAACAAAGTCCGTGTTTAAAGTCAGCCCAACCATCGAAGCCGTCTGCCGGGTTATCTCCCCGCTTCTGATCCGAAGACGGCTCATTTCCCGATGGATCGCTCCAGGATCGACGGGGGCCACAAAAAGAACCGGATTGGATAAGTACTCATAGAGGAGCGTGTCGTATAAATCACTCTCCATTGCTCGAGGTGCCTCCTCTGCAGCTCCTACAGAGGCCCAAAAGGGAAGGACCGCGACTGCCCGTGTGCCCGCTTCAAGCGCAGCTTTCTGAAGCTGGATCGCCCTGCTGCCGGTTTCGCTATCAGGACCGAGGATGTCTAAGGCCTTTTGTGCACGGCCAAATGCCGCTCTAAAGTAGGCTCTGCCCATGTCCTGTTCCGCCCATTTGATATGGACTCCAGCCCGCGCCTCATCGGCCCTTTGGGCTTGGTCAGGAGACAAGGGATAAGCGCGCAGGCGATCATACCTTCTCAGGGCCTCCGCCCAATTCCCCGCTTGTTCATTGGCCTCGCCCTGTTCAAAAAGCGAGGCAACAGCGGCGTCAATCATTTCCTGACGAAAATCTTCATAGCCATCGGGGACCGGTAAGATAACACCCACCTGACTCGTCCGGCGCCTCAGGCTGTCGATGCGGTTGAGCGCAGCGACCGCATTTTCATAGGCTCCGGTTGACTCGTAGGCACTCGCCTGTTCGAGATAGGTATCGATCAACTGGGCACCGACATCTTCTAACCGCATCCGCGCATCTTGCATGCTCGGGTCTTTGTTCAGCACCTTGATGTAGCGCTGAGCCGCCTCTTCCAATCGGCCTTTGCTCTCCAGCTCCTGGCCCTTTTTATACCGCTTCTCAACACTGGCACAATTGATGAGAGCGAAAATTAAAGCCAAAATGAGGACCGTAAGGAAATTCCTTTTTTGTCTTATCATCATCATAATAAAGGATTTATATCTGAACCAGATAAATTTGTCAAGGCATGATTCACGGGTTAGACAAGTGGCGGCCGCTCATCCGCGAAAGAGATCTTTAGAATGTCGATGTTCTTCTCTACTGAATTATATACGCTATGCCTCAGGGGATGAAATATGGAAGGAATTAAATTTTAAAGGTTGAATCTTCGAAAAATCCGTTTACTTAAAATCCTCTGGCGAACATCGTCCAGAATTTATCTCCAAGCTCCAAGTATTTGTGCATGGCAGCCCGGGCAAAGTCATTCGTGTATTTTGTCAGGTATTCCTTGGCTTTGGCCAGATCTTCCTCAGAGTGTCCTTTCTTCAAAAGCGCCAGAACCTTTTTCTCGATATCCGGCAGGTCAGAAAAAGCTCTCTCTTCGAACTCTTTCACGGCATCATTGATGGACTGCCCTGCTCTTCCCCAACGGACTGTGGCCAGCCGATTCGCGCGCCTGAAAGCCCAACATGCAGAATCCATCCGAAACCGATGCTGTGCGCATATTTCAAAACCCGGAGGGAGTTCTGAGACACCGGCAAATACCGGTATTCTCGGGCTTTGGCCAGGATTGTCAAACGAGAACCAGGCGATTCCCCCCACAGGATCAGGCAGCCAATCCCGCATCTGCAAGACTTCAGAATAGGAACAGCCCGCAATGGCAATGGTCCTCTTCCGATCGATGACACCTGGTTTGATAGTATTCAAAAGATTCGTCATATCATAAGACATCCAGGGACTCACGACAGGACTCTTCTCCATTTCCTCGCTCCGGCGTTTTTTCACAACGAGGTCTTTCGTCATATCCAGTTCTGTTCCTTCGTAGGTCTCCCGGTAAAACTTCAGCACATCTCTGACAGAGACTTTCTTATCCGGTTTCACTGAAAAAGGAAGTTCCTCCATATCCATTTTTAGCTTGAGTGATGGGGCGAGAGTGCTCAACACATAATACTCTCGAGTTGAGAAAGGTCTTCGACCACTGTAGACTTTCCAGAGCTTGAAAGGCTCTCCGCTGTCCGGATCCCACCAACCCATCTCTTCAGCCACGGAATACACATTCTCCGAAGCCATGTAATAATCCGGATTATCCAGGTCAAGCTCACCTATCCTCGGGATATTCGCAGAGATACCCACATGGTCGTCAGGAATACGGGCCGCCGCCCACACTGCTCCTTTTTCCAGAGGACCGGCGCCAAAAATCTCAAAATGCCAGACTTCTTTTGGGTCAGCAATGGTGATGCATTCTCCCCAATCCCCATATCCGTACTCTTTAACGAGTTCGCCGGCAAGCTTGATGGCTTCTCTGGCAGTTGTGCATCTTTCCAGCATGAGACGCTCGATCTCCTCGATCGTGAACATCCCTTCCGGATTGTACAGATCTCTTTTGCTTCCGATCGTTGTCTCTCCGATGGCCAGTTGTTTTTCGTTCATGCAGGGATAGGCCGTGTTGAAAAAGGCATAGGTTTCTTCAACTTGTGGGATTTCGCCCTTCAATACCATGCCTCTCAGGTCCCAGGAAGTTTCAGTGTGCATTTTGCCGTAGTAGATTTTATTCACTGTTCCCTTGGGATGCTTCTGAGGAGGCACCATATTCACCCAGGTGCGGTAGTTGCCATCGCAGGAGTGAGCAGTGATGACCGAACCATCGGTTGTCGCTTTTCTTCCAACCATGATGCTGGTGCATCCTGTATCCCAATCTTCCCAATCCTGAAGCTGCTGTTGAGACTGTTGACCGGAGACCAGGAATAAAACTGTAATTAAAGACAGGACAGTTAATACTGTCAATCCACCGAGTATTTTCTTAAGACTCATTTTTCTCATCCTAACCTCCTTCTTTCACAGCTATTTAATTAATATAAGAAATGCAGTGTTGTCAATGTATTTAAAGAATTTGAAATAATATGATAAGAAGTGAAGTGACTGATAAAATCAATTTTGTTCCAGTTTAGCCGCAGAAGCCAGCTGGACGATCGCCTTTATTTTTAAAGGCCCAGGCATCTTAAACCTCATTCCGCCTCCGGGCATTCCTCCCATTCCGCCTCTTCCGCCACCTCCGGGCATACCGCCCGCCATTCCTCTTCTCATGTCTGACCTATTGATTTTGGGCGTTTCCAATATTATGCCGATCGAGCTGCCTGCTTTGGCTCCGACAGCATAGGGATTCTGTTCATCCTGACTCAGCGGGACTTTGAGCTCGTAGACAAGCGTTCCACTCGAGAGCTTTACAGTCACATTGATCCCCTTTGCCTCGTCAATCGGCATCCTGACACTCTCATCCTTCCCGGGTCCAAGGATTTCCAGCTCATTCATCTGTCTCATCGGGGCCTGCATGAACCTTTCGGGGTCCTGTTCTCCTCTTCTCGGCTTCATCGGAACATCTCCCTCTTGCATCCCTCTCATTTGCATCTCTTCCTCTGACATGCCAAGGGGAAATCTAATGCCGAAATTTCTTTTCTTCGCGCCGGCAGGCTCAAACCACAGCGTGAATCCCTGTCTCATTATTTGATTCCGAATCATTGGGTTTTCGACGACCATACAGATGTACATAAAGCTCTCATCATTCTGTAAACCGAGAGATACGTTTTCATCTTCAAAGTACATCAAGGCATTCAACCAGTCATCATGCTTCCCGTCAATTGTGACTTCACGGTTCCGCCAGATGCTGCTCAGTTGAATCGAGCCACACGAGACAAATAAGATTGCCAGAAGGAACAGGATGAATGACCAAGCAAGCAGCTTAGTATTAAAAATTCTTCTGGTAACTTTTGATAATTTCCTCATTATTACAGTTTTCATCTTCCTTCTCTCCATCACAAACTCTATTTTAATACTATCGGCTCCATATAGATATATAAAGCTAACAACAATTAACCTGGATTATTCATAAAATCTGCCGA
>CAZSGR010000073.1:0-13720 GCA_964606185.1 uncultured Eubacteriales bacterium | reverse complement strand
TTTTGGCAATGATATTGAAGGCAAAAGTGTCATTGCGAGCGAAGCGTGGCAATCTCATCCACATGTCATTGCGAGCGGAGCGTGGCAATCTCTTAGGGGAAAATGCATCTCTTTTTACGAGATTGCTTCACTCTGTTCGCAATGACATTCGAAAAGTGTTACTGAATTATTGAGCAAGTACACCTGTCCCCTTTTTTTTGGTAAGGTGTCTCCTTGGGGAACGTCCCCTAAAGCTAAAGCTTCCAGAACTGCTTTTGGGTTTCGAAAACCGGAGCCAGTTCCTTTTGAGTGATGGGGGATATTTCTTCTCCAATCTCCGGTTTTTTCCCCTCTCCCCCAAGATGCAGCAGAACATGTTTGACTCCTTCCTGGAGTCCCTGCAGGTCATAGCCTCCCTCGAGGGTGAAAAGAATCCTATCCTTAGAGAACTTCTGGGCCAAGGTCATGAGTTCTGAGGTGAGAGCTCCGAATCCTTCACCGCTAATCAACATCCCTCCCAATGGGTCGGCTTTATAAATATCAAAACCTGCGGAGACGAGGATGAATTCTGGTTCGTAGCCAGCCGCGATAGGCGAGAGGATTTTTCTGAATATATAGAGATAGTCTTCGTCTGTTTTTCCTCCAGAGAGCGGGACATTGACCGTAAATCCCTTTCCTTTGTCCTGGCCGGTCTCATCCCAGTATCCTGTTCCGGGGTAGTGTGGAAATTGATGTGTGGAGAAATAGAGAATGTCTTTCCGGTTGTAGAAGGAATGCTGGGTTCCGTTTCCATGGTGAAGGTCCCAGTCGATAATTAAGATGCGTTTGATACCGAATTTTTTGGCCAGGTACTCGGCCCCAACAGCCACATTGTTGAAGAGACAGAAGCCCATCGCCCGTGAGGCTTCGGCATGATGGCCAGGTGGCCTGACGATAGCAAAGCCGTTCTGGATTTTTCCCTCCATAACGAGTTCTATCGCTTTCAGGAGTCCACCGGCTGCAAGAAGGGCAACCTCATACGAACGGGCAGAAGTGGCAGTGTCAGGGTCGAGCTGAACTCTTCCTGTTCCTGAAGTTTCTTTTATGGATTCTATGTAGGATGAGGTATGAACCATCTGGATTTCTTTTTCTTCGGCCGGACGAGGTTCGACCTCCGTATAAGGGAAGGGAATGTCTTTTTCCACCATGCGGTAGATGGCTTCTATCCTCCGGGGATTTTCCACATGGAAAGCCCCCATATCATGTTCCATGTACCGCCAATCCTTGACAATTCCTGTTTTCAAGCGGGCCTCCTTTCTTTAAAAAACGCACTCAATTTATCAGGCGAAGGCTTGGGCGTCATGAGGCTGACTCCGATCAGGAGAGCGAGGGAGCAGAGGAGAGCCGGGTAGATGGCTGGAACGCCTAATGGAAAGTGGCCCTGGATTTTATTGATGACTTCCCAGACAACAGTTGTCGTCAGCCCACCCAGGATGGACAGGACTCCACCCTGCCCTGTGGCTCTTTTCCAGAAAAACACCGCGATCAAAGCGGGAGTGATTCCAGCTCCGTAAACCGTGTAAGCGGCGTAGGCCGCATCCAGGATCCGGGGAAAAAAGGAGATCAGTGAATAGGATATAAAGCCCAAGACAATAACCGTCAGCCTGGAGTAGAGGATCATTTTTTTATCCCCTAAGTCTGGATTGATGAACCTCTGGTAAATATCCCTGATGACATTCGTCGCTGGAACCAGAAGAAAGCTGTTCGCCGTGGAGATGATGATGGCCATTATGGCGATCAGGAGTAAACAGCCCACGACGACAGGCACTCCCTTATGGGCCACGAGAAGAATGATTTTCCCCGCTTCTTGGGCCTCAAGGCCCTTGAAATAGCTGCTCCCGATAACAGCCAGACTCTGCAAGGCAACGCCGAGGAGGATGACTCCCACCACCCAGCCCACAACAGATTTCTTTGCTTCTTTCTCATCCCTTGCCGAGAAAAAACGCTGATAGGTGTTGGCCATGCCCAGAGCCAGAAGGAATGTCGGAAAGAAATACCCCATGGCCTGAGTCAATGTCATATTACCCAGGAAAGAGTGGCTCCTTGGCGTGACGTTGGCCACGATATATTCCATTCCTCCCACGTGCTGGATGAGAAAAGGAAGAGCGAGGAAGATTCCAGTGATCATGATGATTCCGTTGAAAATATCCAGGTAGGCGACCGAGAGCATGCCGGCAAGCAGCGTGTAAGTGATGACAAAGACTGCAACAATAATGATTCCGGATTTGATGGAGATTTTTCCCTCGGTGATGATGTTCAGCGCCCAGCCTCCTCCCCGGAACTGGTAGCTGACAATTGTCAAATAGGCAATAATTGTGGCAATCGTTGCCAGGATCCGGGCCCATTTGTTGTACCTGGCTTCCAGGATGTCCGGGACGGTAAACTGACCAAATCTCCTGACTCTGGCGGCGATAAAAAAGACGATGATGATGCCCAGCCAGCCCCCGCTGCTTCCGATGAGAGACGAATAGCCATGGTTATAGCTGAGGTCGGAGACACTGAAGATATCCCCTGAGCCGATCCATGTCGCAAGCAGAGTCCCGACAAGAATAGGGGCGGTTAAAGTCCTTCCGGCTACCAGGAAGTCTTCCTTTTTTTTCAGGCGTTTAGTCAGCCGGAGACCGAAGAAAAAGAGAATAATAAGGTAACCCAGGATGCTGAACAGATAGACCATTTTTTTTCTTCTTTCTTTTTATTTTTTATAAAGAATTCAGTTTAATTATCTGGACCATTCTGTTCATTCTGAACGGATAATCCGTTTTCAAAGCCAAGTTTTCGTGTTCGGATAATTAAGCTTGAATTTTTTTCTTTTCTGGGAAGAATTTTTCCAATTCCTCCGGCTTCGGCTTTTTGGTCAGGAGGCTGACGATTATCAGCGAACCCAAAGATACGGCCAGTGCAGGGTAGATAATGGGGATTCCCCAGGGGTCTCCATCAGGTGCCATCTCAGGCGGAAGAACTGAAGACAAGACTTTGAGAGCGATGCAGATCGCAGTCCCAGAAATGATTGAAGCCAGTCCTCCGGCTTTCGTTGCTCTTTTCCAGGCCAAGGCGGCAAGGAGAGCTGGTGTAATAGCGACTCCATAAATTGTATACGCAAAATATGCCATTTCGAGCACTGAAGTTAATCTCATAGCAAGGAAAAATGCTATGAGGCCGATGACGACGACGAATACTTTTTGCAGAGCAACCATGACGTTCTGCTTAAGCTCGGTCTTTTTGAAACGCTGATAGATATCACGCATGATGGTTGTCGTTGGAGAAAGGAGATAATTCATGCCTGTGGATATGACTACAGCGCAGGCTGCACCCAAAAGGAGAACTCCCACCGGAGCAGGGACCAGGCTTTTAGCGGCCATGAGGACGACTTTGCCGCCTTCCTTGGGAAGAGTCAGGTCGAGCTGGTCCTTGAATTTGCTGTAGGCGAAAACGGCAATGAATACGACTACGGTTTCTACGAATACAGTGCCGATAGTCCAAAGGAGAACAGCTTTTTTCGCATCTCTGGGAGTTTTGGCGCTGTAGAATTTCTGGTACATACTCTGGACTCCCATGAGAAGAAGCATTGTTGCGAGGAAGTAGCCGCCAACCTTTAAAAAGGGATGCGCACCGAACTGTTCGTTGACGACAGCAAAATACCCTGGATCGAGCGTTTGAGCGGCTTGCGGAAAACCGCCCACAGCAAGATAAACAAAAGGAGTCGCCAGTAAACAGGCAAGCACGATGATGATACCGTTTGGTAAATCCGTGTAAGCAATCGCAACCATTCCCCCAAGAGCCGTGAAGAGGATGACGAAAACGGCTGCGATGATTGTGCCAACGGAACTGGGAATAGCTCCATCTGTGGCCACATTGAGGATAAAGCCTCCGGCAACAAACTGGTAAGAGACAATGGCTGTAAAGGAGATGAGAAGAGCAAAGGCTCCCACGAGTCGAGCAGCCGGTCCGTAGCGGACTTCGAGGATGTCTCCGATAGTGTACTCGCCGAATGTCCGGATTTTTCCTGCAAGAAAGTAGATAACGATAATACCTACCCAGGCACCTGCCGCCAGCCAGAGAGCGGAGAAGCCCGCTTTGGATGCAAATTCAGCGCCGGCGATAAAAGTCCCCGAGCCGATCCAGGTGCAGATTAGCGTAAAAACCATGACTCCGGTCTTCAGGCTTCGGCCTGCAACCATGAAGTCTTCCTGGCTCTTAACGCGTCTGGCTCTGTAGAAGTTAAACCCGGTTAGAACGAGAAGATAAGCAAGGATTATCCAAAGATAAATAGACATGAAATCCTCCTTTTTCCTATTTCAATCCCAAAACAGTGATTCAACTTCTTTGTCTTGTTTAGATGTTTGTCAATTTATGTTTATTTTCGAGGCCTTCCTCGGTATTTCACGATCATTTAAATTTAATAGGAAGTCCTCTTAATAATATCCAGTGGCTTAAGTAATTCAAGAGTTTTTTTAACTTACCTTTTCCTCTTTTTGCTCAAGTTTTATGGAATAGAGGCTGGTGATATTCGGCTCAGCCATGGTTGTTCCGTGGATATAATCGGCCACTTCCATGGTCTTGGTGTTATGAGTAATGGTGATGAACTGTGTTTGCTCTTTGAATTTTTTCATCAGCTCTAAAAACCGCGCCAGATTGACCTCATCAAGAGCCGCATCCACTTCATCCAGTATACAGAATGGAGTGGGTTTATACCGGAAGAGTGCGAAGAAAAAGGCCAGACTGGTCAGGCTCTTTTCCCCTCCAGAAAGAAGAGAGAGAGTCTGCACCTTTTTGCCCGGGGGTTGAGCTCTGATTTCTATTCCACTGTCTAAAGGATGGCCCTCATCCGAAAGAGAGAGCGCAGCTGTGCCTCCGTTGAAAAGGATAGAGAAAACATCCTGGAAATGCGAGTTGACCTCTGTCAGAGCTTTCAGGAACTGAGTTTTGCTTTCCCGGTCGATTTTCTTGATGGCCTCGTGTGTTGTATCTATGGATTCCCGCAGGTCTTTTTTCTGCTGGATGAGAAAATCAAAGCGTTTTTTCTGGATCGTGTATTCTTCCTCTGCCATCAAGTTGACAGATTTGAATTTCTGAAGCTGCTCTTCGAAATCTGCCAGTTTTTCCTCGATTTTCGTATCTGAAACCTTCTCCTCCGGAATTTCCTCTTTGACTTCCTGGAGAGTTTTTTTAAGGTCCTGCCAGCAGCTCTCTTCAAGATTCACCAGGTCTCTGTCCGTCTCCGCTTTACTGATCTCCCGTTTGACTCGCTCTTCTTTTCTGGCCTCGCTTTCTTCTCTCAGTTGTTCTATTTTATCTTCCAGGTCATTTTGCTCTGTTTTCAGTTTCTGCAGGAGAGATTCGTTTTGAACGAGTGTCTTTTCTTTTTTTCCCCGCTCTTTTTCGAGCTCTTTCACTTTATCTGATATGTCTTTAATTGTTTCTTTAGCCTGGACTTTGTCCATCTCGCACTTTTGGATTTCTTCCTGAAGAGAATTCTCCTTGTTGACGAGATTTTCCTGCCTGCCTGTCAGTGTTTTGAGCCTGTGTTCCAGGTTGCTGATTTTTTCATCGAGAAGGTCAAGACCAGCCTTCAGTTCAAAAAAATCTTTCTTTTTCTGTCCGTTCTTATCCTGTTGCCGTGCGATTTCCTTCTCTTCTTTCTCTAGTTTTTCCTTTAGTGTGTTTTCTTCCTCTCTTAATTTTTCAAGAGAAAGGGAATCTTTTTTTTGGGCCAATCTCTTTCTGTCAATGCCTAAGGTCTTTATCTCGTTATTCAAGATTTCGATATTGGCTTTGATTTTCTCCGTCTCTGTTTGGTCATATTTTTTTTCTTTTTCGATTTCTTCAATCTTTCTATCCAGTTGATCGATGATTGTGAGTTTGTCCTCGATCTCTATTTCCAGCTTTTGTTTTTTCTCGTTGTTTTCTTCAAATTCCAAGCTGAGAGGTTTGACCTTTTTCTCGATCTGCCCGAGCCGCTCTTCTATCTTCTTTATCTCATGTCCGAGAGTGAAAATTCCTTCTGTTTTCTGGCCCAATTTCAGCAGGCCGGAGGAGAACAACAGGTCTCCTTGAGGAGTGATATAGTTCAAAGAAGGGTAGAGGAGCCAGAGCTGGATAGCGCTCTCAATTCCTTTAACAATCGACGCTTCCTGAAGATGGATGCGGTCTTTGATTTTTGGGTCCGGCTTGAGATAGGACGTGAAAAATCCCAACACACGAGGGTCTTCATAGATTTTTGATGGAATTTCCTCTTTTTTTTGAGGGGAGAGGAGGATAAAGTTTCCTCGTAATTTTTTCTCGTTTAAAGTTTTCAATAAATCTTGAGCCGGAATGAGTGTCGCTTTGGCCTCATCTTTCCAGAAAACATCGATCAGGGGCGCATGTTCAGCATCTGCTTCGATGGAGTCGGCCAGGATGCCCAGAGCTCCGGGGATGTCCTCAGAAATACCGGCGTCTCTTTCTTTTTGTTCCAGTTTTTTAAGTGCCTGAAGGTGATGAGTTTCCTCATCAGTTTTGGCCTTTAAACTGGAGATTTTGTTTTGAAGGTTGTCGATAGAGGAAAAAATCCCATCCAGTTCCTCTTGATGGGCAGTGAGGGCTTTTTTCTTCTTATCCATGGATTCCTGAGTTTGGTGGAGTTCTTTCCTTTTCTGCTCCAGTATGCTGGTTTTTTGATCCAGAAGGGAATGCTCATTCGCGAGCTGCTCCTTGAGTTTTTCGTCCTGACGAACGATTAATTCAACTTCTTTTTCGATTCTCACGTTTTCATTCTTTATTTCTGTGTGTTCAGAGAGCTTCTGGAAGTATTCATTCCTCATGGCTTCCAGAGTGTTTCCCCTGTCTTCCAATTCTTCCTGAAATTCTTGATTTTCCTTATCCGCTTGACTGAGAGCTTTTTGCTTTTCAGAAAAAGTATGGCGTGTATTCTCAATCTCCTTGTCGACTTCGGTGATTTCCTGGGATATCTGAAGCTTCTCCTGATTAACCTCTTCTAAGTTTGTAAGCGCTCTTTTCTCCTGCTCTTGGACAAACTCGGCTCTTTTCGCTTCCTTGTCTTTATCCGTCTCCAACTGGGAATGCTGAGACCTGAGGGCAAACAGGTTTTTCTGGCTGTCTTTGATTGATTGCTCAAAGTCCCAGACTTCCTTTCTCTTGATGGCCAGGTTTTTTTCTTCCGCTTTAAGGAGAGAGACGGCCTCTTTTTCCTGGCTCATGCATGTCTCATACTGGTGCGTGATATCATGCAGGCTCTCTTCGACTTGTAGGATTTTTTTTCGGTAATGGAGAGAGGTGAGCTGCCTGATTTTTTCTCTCAATTGTCGGTATTTGATCGCCGCATTCGCCTGCCTCTTCAACGAGTTCTTTGCTCTCGATACCTCGGAGATGATGTCTTCCAGCCTGGTCAGGTTTAGCTCGCTGATTTCCAGTTTATTCTGAGCCTGTCTTTTCTTGGTTTTGTAATACGCTGTTCCCGCAGCTTCTTCTAAAAGCAGCCTTTTCTCCACTGGCCTGGATGTGAGAAAGAGTCCGATCTGACCCTGCTCTATGACGAAATATTCTCTTTCAGCGATGGACCGGTTCCATAAAGCATCCTGTATGTCTTTCAGCCTGACTATTTTTCCGCCCATCCTGTATTCACTCTCGCCTGAGCGGAAAACGCGGTGGTTGATGATCAGCTCTTCGCTCTCATCAGCCAGGAAAAGAGCGACATCCGCCATCCCTAGCGCTGGTCTTTGTGTGTTTCCGTTGAAGATGATGTCTTCGCTTCTCTCTCCCTTCAGGGACTTTGCTCTCTGCCCGCCAAGAACCCAGAGGAGAGCATCGACAATGTTGCTTTTGCCGGTACCGTTAGGCCCGATGATGGCTGTAATGCCGGAGTGAAAGATGATCTTGGTTCGTTCGGGGAATGATTTGAATCCTTGGAGTTCTATCTTTTTTATGAACATATTGTGGACTTCGGCTCTCCTTAACAGCTCTAAACGATATTCTGGATTTTATCTGTTCAAGGAATAGCTATTTTACTCGATTTAAATGGATTGTCAAAGAATTAGTGAATGAAAGGGAGAAAGAGGAGTGGTAGAGAGTAGATTGGAAGAGGAAAAAGCTGATTTATGCCTGATGGTGATTGAAATTATAATGTCATTGCGAGCGACCGAAGGGAACGTGAGAATCTTATTGGGAAAAAGTGTCATTGCGAGCGCAGCGTGGCAATCTCCTAGAGTGAAATGAAGTCCATAAGGAAATAAAGATATCTTTTTTTATGGGATTGCCACGCTGCGCATGCAAAGAGAGTTTAATCATGTGGGATTGGCCACGCTGCGCCCGCAATGACATTATTATACGCGAAGTCATTTTTATTTGCCTGCAATTAGCAAATGCAACCCAGGAAGATAGGGAATTCCATGACCATCATGCGCAACTATTTATGTCGCTGTGTATAAAATGTTACCGAATCATTAAGCGAGTACAAACGTTCCCGTATTGCTGGATAAGGTGTCCCCTTAGGGAACGTACCCTAAGATTCTTGTAAGGAACTGAATATCAATTTCTGAAGATTTTTGACGAACTCAACCTTTTCAGGTTTAGAAGGATTTGCCTTCTCAAAAGTCAGAGGGGGCAAAAACTCGACAATTAGACAGGGCTTCACATATTTTTTATTTTTAAAGAAGCGGATGAGCCGTTTTATGGCTTTGAAGGGAATAAATCTGTGGGCTACGTACTGCCAGTATGTTCTTTTTGTGATCAAGGGTGCTTCTTTCACAATGCTCGGGACAATTTTCACTATTTTGCCTCGCTGGAAAAGGTGGCTGGCCAAGGTGGGAACGATAGTCTGGTACACGGGATTTTCAACTGTCTTGTGTGTTCGTCCTCCACTCGGTGCGATTGCAATGGGCATGTCGTTATCAAGGCTCTTTATGCACTCCAGGTAGGCCTGTCTATTGGTTTTGCGTTTTCTGAGCCTGTCTTCCTCTGAGGTCGGATCAAACAAATCAACATGTATGATTTTCAATCTGTTTGCTTGGGCAATCGCGTATTTTGTCACAATATTGATAAATTTGGAGTACCACAGTTTTATCCAAAGGCTTTTTCGCGCCTTTTTTTGAAACTTGGGCGGGAAGATTGCCATCTCTACCTCTTTGTACAGTTCAGTGAAATATTCCGGACTGGCGATTATGGTCTCAGCCAGAAATCTTATATTCGGTTTGGTTGGGGCTGCCATTCCAAAATAAATGGGTTCTCCCCGACGCGTTATATGATTATAAACATAGATTATCGGACCATTATTGGGTATGTTCTCTAATCCAACCGCTTTGGGTTTTGGACAGAGAGGGAATGTTCTCACTAACGCTCTTATGTGCTTATAAGAGAAAGTAATCATTTTCCCTGGTTCAGCATCCTTTTGAGTATTATAGCTTTTTTTTAAAGAAAAATGAAAAATATAAGTTTCTCTAGAGGAAGTGGTTAGATTAAATCCACAGGCTTTTTAAAAAATTTTTGGATCTCTCAGCAAAAAAAATCTCTAGTCAGGCGGAACTGTGAAGCGAAACCAGTCACATCTTTCATTCATTCCTTTTTCAATATTCATGTTGACAATTGAGGTATGAATGTGTAGCTTGAAGCAAAATAAATCTATTTCTGGTTGGAGGGAATGATAATGGCAGAAAACTCGGGCGTGATTAAGATTTTATTGTGGGTTGGGATTGTCATGTTTTTCCTGTGGTTTATAATCTTCACTTTCGCTCCGCCGAGCATCCTGACCGCTCTTGAATTCATTGAGACTGAAGGATACTTTCTCAGGATGTTTGGAATTTTACTTTTGTGTTGGGCGATTCTGTTTTTCTTTGCTTTAAAGGATCCGGTGAAAAATGCTGCGATAATCCGCTGTGGGATCATCACAGCAGATTTAATGATAATCGCGACTGTGATTTTCCACTATGCTGTTGAAAGAATAGCGAGTTGGTTTAACTGGACAAGTCTTCTTATTCTCTTTGTTTATTCCACATTGCTCTTTATATTTAAACCAAAAACTGCCTAGAAAAAGAATTGTTTAAAGACAAAGATTGAAAATAGTGCTTAACCTGTCTTCAGTTATTAACTGACCAATTTTCTCTCGGCATTTTTATTAATAGAAGCTGCAGTTCCAGATACGCTTTTCATTCCAGCCAGATTCTTCTTTACACTCACAGCTTTAGGGTAACTGGACGAGCCGTATTCCAGAGATTAAGGAATTTCTAGGAATAATCAATGAATTTCCTTTGTGCGTGCTGATAGGCTGCATGGATGGCGAATGAGATGTCCGGGGATATGAATTAGATTTTTGAGTTCTTGAAGCCTAAGAAGGACTTGATCCTCGTGGCTACTGAATCCGATATAGAGTAGAACGTGGGCAGGAAGAGCAGTGTGAAAAAAGTCGAGGTGGTCAGCCCTCCAATGATGGCGACGGATATGGGCGCCCACATCTGTGCTCTTCGTCCGACTGCCTCAAAGAACTGGGGAAGCAGGAAGGGGAGAGCCAGCGGCATTACACCAAAAATGGTTGTGATGGCCGTCATGATGATCGGCCGCATCCTGTCCTTGCCCCCCTGAATGATGGATTCATTCTTGCTCATCCCGGATTTGCGCAGTGTCCGGATGTGGTCGATGAGGATTATCCCGTTGTTGACAACGATCCCGAATAGAACCAGCAGGCCAAGATAGGATGTGGTATTCAGTGTGATGTTCGTGATAGTGAATATCATGGCCACTCCGAACATCGCCAGCGGCACGGCCAGAATGATGGTGAAGGGAGTCACGAATGATTCGAAAAGTGAGGCCATGATGATGTAGATAAAGACCAGGGCGAGAATGATCGCCATAGTGGATTCCCCCCTGGATTCTTGAAAACGCCTCCATCCAGATCCCAGATCCCACGAGTAGCCATCAGGGAGTTCGACAGTGCTCATCGCCTGACGAACGTTGTCGGATATCTCCATCATTCCTTCCTGTTTGGTGTTGATCCGTATGTTCAATTTTGATTTTTTATTCTCCTTGCGGATGGAAGTTGATCCCATCCTGTAAGAAATGTCCGTGATCGCGGATAATGGGATCCGTTTGGATTGGGTTGACAGGCTGATGTTCCGGAGGTTTTCTTCGCTGAATCCCTCCTCTCCCCGGATTTTAAGGATGATGTCGATTTCTCGATTTTCGGTCTTGAACTTACCGATAGGCCGGTCAGAAAGAGAGGAGGATATGGTTCTTGCCACCATTTGACTGCTCACGCCTGAACTTTCCGCCTTTTTGCGGTCCACCTGGACCATGATTTGTGTATCTCCACCCTCCAGGTCACTGGTTATATCCTCCACATTCGGGATTGTTCGGAGTTTTTCCATAACCATAGGGGCCAGCTCGGTCAATTTGGTGTAGTCCAGGCCGATGAGTTCCACGGTGACTCCACTGAAATGCCCGCCGCGGCCAAAGCGCTGCGCGTATTCGTAGGTGATGCCGGGTTTTACGGGCAGTAATTCCTTGAGTCTTTCCTTGATCTCGGTCACTGACGGTCCTTTATCTTCCAGGGCCAGTTCCACTCTCCCGCGAAAACGACCCTGCCGCATGCCTCGAACGCCGAATGAGGTGGTCAGATGTTTTATGGCCAACTCTTCCTTGTGCTCGGAAAAAATCTTCTCGAAACCCATGAAAAGGGCCTTCATTTCTTCCAGTGTAAAACTACGCGGCATGTAGACCGAGACGTTGACCTCCCGCTCGTCGCTTCGGACCATGTATTCCTGTTCGATGTTTTTGAGGATTTGGAATGAGAGGAAAAAAATTCCCGCTGCCAGGCTGACCATAAGGAGCTTTGTTTTCCAGTTCTTTATTGTGAAGCTGAGGACGCGTTCATAGAAGGAGGTCAGCTTGACCAGCCAACGGGCTTTTTCCCTAGTTTTACCGGCAAGGATACGGCTTCCTGCCAGCGGAATGAATGAGAGGGAAACGATCAGGGAGGCGATCATAGCCAGAGAGATGGTCATCGCAAAATCCTTCATGAATCGACCGAATCCTGACTGTGACACAAAGCTCAACGAGACGAACACGACCAGAGTCGAGAGTGTGGAAGCCGTGACAGCCAGAGCGACGTCACCGGCTCCCTTCAAGGACGCCTGCATGGGGGAATATCCTTTTTCCTGGCGAAGTCGGAAGATGTTTTCCAGGACCACGACACTGTTGTCCACCAACATGCCCACTGCCATCATCAATCCACTGAGGGAGATGATATTGATGGTGACGTCTGCGTGAAGGACAGTCCGGTAAAGATACATGAAGCTGAATGTGAACACCATGGCCATGGGGATGGCCAAGGCGATGATGATGGTACTCCGGAATTTTCTCAGGAAGAAGAGCAGGACGATAACCGCCAGAAGACCGCCGATGATTCCGGAGAGAGTGAGATCTTTGAGGCTTCTGAGGATATCCTCGGATTGGTCTCGATAGAAGATAGTGGTCAGATTCTGGAGCTCAGGTTGCGTCTCCTTTATCTGTGCCATGGTGGCTTTGACGTTATTGCATACATCCACGATGTTGGCGTTGGACGCCCGGTAGATTTGAAAGCGGACGGTTTCATTCCCGTCCAGGCGGTTAAAGTCTTCTTTGAGGGGATAGTCGTAGGTTACACGGGCGACATCCGCGATGGTCAGTCCCTTGTTACTGACAGGGAGGCTTTTCACGTCCTCCAGGATTTTGAGTTCTCCTGGAATACGGGCCACATAGCGCATATGTCCTTCTTCGACATATCCGGCCGAAATATTGATGTTGTTGTTGCGGATGGTGTCGGTCAGGTCGGTGATGCGAATGGACGATGAATAGAAGACCTCGGGTTTGAGGTAGATAGTCAAAACTTTGTTGCGAATTCCCCGGATGTCCACATTAGCAACTCCTTCAATCCGTTCGAGCTGCTGTGTGATATATTTTTCCGACCAATAGTAAAGGTTTTCCAGGTCCCCTGGCAGAGACACGCTGAAGTTGATTACGGGCCGGTCATTCATGGAAAATCGGCGGATGCGGATATTTTCGACATCGTCGGGCAGATCACCACGGACGATGTCGATCTTGTCGCGGATTTCCATGGTGGCCAGGTCCATGTTGGTTCCTGTTTTGAACTGCATGTGGATACTGGAAGAGGAGGAGGAGGAGGTTGAACTGAAACTCTCCAGATTGTTGATGGTGGCCAACCTGTCTTCCATTGGCCGTGTGATGACACGTTCCACTTCTTCTGGAGAAGAAGAAGGATAGGAGACCTGCACCATGAGTCCGGGAAAAGATGTGTCGGGCATCATCTCCAGGGGCAGCTTGAGGATCGAGATGACACCGATGGTGATAATGATGAGCATGGCCACGATGATGGTAACAGGCTTGCGTATCGCAAATTCAGGTAAATTCATTGTTTGCTTGCTTTCGCTTTTTCCGGGGAGAGGCTCATTTTGGCGCCTTTAAGAAGGCGCATCAAGCGACTTTCCTTCTCTTCTGCGACTATAGTATCCCTGACCACTGCATTATAGACAAGAGGGATAAAGACCAGGGTCAGAAACGTTCCGAAGATCAAGCCGCCGATCAAAGTCAAAGCCAGGGGGATGCGGATCTCGAACCCTTCGTTGAAATCCAGGGCCATGGGCGTGAGCCCCAGAACTGTCGTGATCGTTGTCATCAGGATCGGCCGCCACCTCACCTGGGCAGCGGTTTTGATGGCTTC
>CAZSGR010000072.1:0-13881 GCA_964606185.1 uncultured Eubacteriales bacterium | reverse complement strand
TGTCATTGCGAGCGAAGCGTGGCAATCCCGTATGGAAAAAATGCATTTGTTTTTACGAGATTGCTTCACTCTGTTCGCAATGACAATTTTATCCTCATTATCATTAATAAAAGCGTTACCTAATTACTGAGCATAAAGACCTGTCCCCTTTTTATGGTTGACTTCCTGACCTTTATATAATAAAGATGGTATAAAAGAGGATGGTTGTTCAGATCATTTTAGGATGTATTCTCACTTATCTCCTTGGGTCGATTCCTTTCTCATACATAATTGCCAAGAAAGTCAAAGGCATTGATATCCGCGTCAAAGGAGAGGGGAATGTTGGCGGACGGAACGTCTGGCATCTGGTCGGGAAAAAGTACGGAATATTAGCCGGCCTCCTGGATGTATCTAAAGGATATGGGGCTTACTGGATTGGCATTCTCTTTGGACTATCGCCCTGGTGGATATGGCTCTGCGGATTTTGTGTTATCCTGGGACACAACTTTCCCGTGTTTCTCAAAGGAAGAGGAGGAAAGGGGATGGCGGCTGCCTTGGGATTTCTCCTGGGAATGCAGCCCTTGATCGTCATTATTTCAGGACTGATCATCGGGATTATTTATCTTCCTTCCCGGAGCTTTCATCTTGCCGTCAGCATCGGGATGGCCAGCATCCCCATTCTCTGGTTCGTGGTTTTGAAAAAGCCCTGGCAAGAAGTCTTGCTCCTAATCGCTTTACTTTGTTCTCTGGGATTGAAAAGGATTATCGATGAGCCTTATATGAGAAAAATCAAACAGGAATCTGGCTGGTAACGAACATGCATTTCATTCAGGTGTTGATTCTGTTCTTCCTTCTTCTCATCTTACTCAATCTACTCCAGAACTTGAACAGGCTTCGCAGCCAGAAGAATATTAGAACTATAAAACCTCTCCCCTTTGTGTCAGTCCTCATTCCCGCCAGGAATGAGGAGATAAACATTGAAAATTGTGTGTCTTCGCTATTGAAATCCGACTATCCTCAACTCGAGATTATCGTGCTCGATGACAATTCGACCGATAGAACCTATGATATCGTAAAGAAACTTTCCGCCCGCTACGCGAGGTTAAGGATTATCAAAGGAAAAAAGCTTCCACCCGGATGGAACGGGAAGAACTGGGCCTGCCATCAGCTTTCTCAAGTTGCCAGAGGGGATTGGTTTTTGTTCACTGATGCCGACACTATTCATAAACCGCATTCGATTTCCACAGCTCTGGCTTCGGCTCAGAGGCGGAAGTCCAATTTTGTCTCGTGCATTCCGGGATTCATCACCAAGACCTGGGCTGAAAAATTGTATTTTCCTGTGATTCACTTCGTTTTTGTCGCTCTTTTTCCTTTTAGGATGTTGAACTTCTCGAAAGATTCCCGACTTTCCTTTGCCATGGGTCCTTTTCTCTTCATCGAGAGGAATTTTTTCTTTTCCTGGGGCGGTTACGAGGCGATCCAAGCAGAGGTCGTCGATGATATTGCCATGGCCAAGAAAGTGAAGGAAAATAACGGAAGGATTGCCATCATCGACGGCACTTCGTTCATGGATGTGAGGTTCTACCGGAGCTTTAAAGAGGTGTGGAACGGATTTTCGAAAAATTCGTATGAAGCCTTGGGAAAGACACCGCATCTTCTTTTTGTGCTTCTTCTGGCCTGCTACTACTTATTCATCTACCCCTATATTGCTCTTTGGGCCGCTTTTGAATCCCATCAGAGTGTGACATTGCCTCTTCTCCAGGTAATTACACTTGCTCTGATCAAGCTCATCCTCTCCCTAAGGTTCAATACGGGTATCATTTCCGGGCAGCTTCATCCTTTGACCGTACTCTTCGCTGTCTCGATACTCCTCAATTCATTCAGACTCTCTCTTTTCAAGAAGAAATTCGAGTGGAAAGAAAGGCTTTACCCTGTCGAATGAGCACAAGAGATCTTCCTGTTAATAGATGTATGCCTTCGAGAGTTAAGTCTTCTTTAATAGTGGCGTTCGCGGCCATCCTCATAGTGCTCCAGGCTCCTCATTTAGACTCTGCGCGCAAAATCAGAATAGTCGCCAGTGTTTTTCCTTTGATGGAGTTTGCCCAGGCTGTGTGCGGGGAAAGAGGAGAGGTTCATCTTCTTGTTCCTCCTGGTGCGGAAATTCATACCTGGCAGCCAAGGCCGAGTGATATTGTCAGGCTTTCATCGGCCGATCTTTTCATATTTATCGGCTCCAGCATGGAACCATGGCTCCAGGACATCCTGGAATCCGTCCAGAATCCGGATTTGAGGACTCTAGATGCCAGCCAGGGGATTCCCTTGATCGAGAGAGATTCAATCGGCAGCGAGCATGAAGGCGAGCACGAAGATGAGCATGTGCATGAAGCTGAAGGAGTGGACCCCCATATCTGGCTGGACTTTCAGAATGACCAGATCATAATCGACAAGATCGCTGCGGCTCTTTCCGGATTAGACCTAGAGGGAACCTCAATTTTTAGAAAAAATGCTTCTGTTTATAAACAGAGGCTTCGAGCTCTGGATGAGAAATTCAGGGGGACTTTTCAAGAATGTACCCATAAAGTCTTTATTCTCGGTGGTCATGCGGCTTTTGGTTATATGGCGAGAAGATATGGCTTGCGCCAGATTTCTCTTTATGGACTGAGTCCCGATTCAAGGCCGACGCCGAAAAAGTTAATTGAGATCGTGGAACTGGCAAAGAACTATAAAATTAAGGTCATCTTTTTTGAGTCCTCTGTGAGTGATGAGTTGGCTAGAGTTCTGGCCAGGGAGGTGGGGGCCAGAACCCTTGTCTTGAATCCTGGTGCTAACCTGACTAAAGAAGAGTTGGAGTTGGGGAAGACATTTTTTGATATAATGAAAGAGAATCTGGAGAATTTTAAAGATGGGCTTATCTGCCGCTGATTCAAAACCGTTAATCAATGTCAAAAATGTTTGCTTCAGCTACGGCTCCATCCAGGTCCTGAAGGATGTGACCTTCGCCATTCACCCGGGAGATTTTTTAGCCATTATCGGTCCGAACGGTTCCGGGAAAACAACCCTTGTCAAGATTATCCTGGGACTCCTGAAACCATCGTATGGAGAAATCCGGATTCTGGGAAAGTCTGTCGATGAGTTTGCGGATTGGAGACGGATCGGCTACGTCCCTCAGAAGGCCACTCACATCGATCCCCTATTTCCAGCTTCGATTAATGAAGTGGTGGCCATGGAGCTTCTCGCCAGCCAGAAATTTCCAGGAATGAAGAAAAGAGAAGAGGAATTTTTAATAGAAAAAGCATTAAAACAGGTGGGCATGGAGGATTTTAAAAACTGGAGAATCGGGAATCTTTCAGGTGGTCAGCAGCAGCGTGTATTCATCGCCAGGGCAATTGTCAATCAGCCTCATATTCTGTTTCTGGATGAGCCGACAACGGGTGTAGATACAGAAACGCAGGATCGTTTTTATGACATGCTCGATTCTCTGAATAAAAAAGAAGGCATCACGATTGTTATGATCACACATGATATCGGGATCGTGAACAAGCACGTGAATAAGGTGGCCTGTCTCAACCAGAAACTGGTCTACCACGGCACACATGAGGAATTTTGCCAGTCGCAGGCCTTTAAAGAAATGCTGGCCGGAGGACACCACCTTATCTCCCACCGTCATTAACCTGTGACTCAAAACATGTAGTTTGAAATGGACGCTTTTTTTACTTACGGATTTCTCCAGAGAGCCCTCCTAGCGGGGGTCTTTATTGCTGTCGCCTGTGCGTTCTTAGGCGTGTTCCTTATCTTGAGACGGGATTCCATGATCGGCCATGGCTTGGCCCACATCACCTTCGCCGGAGTGGCCTTGGGTCTATTTTTAAAGATTATCCCTCTGGGTGTAGCCCTGGTCGTGGCCGTCGTCGCCGCTCTGGGGATAATGAAGCTAAAGGAGAAGGCAGGTCTCTACGGAGACACAGCTATCGCGATCTTTAGCAGTGTGGGACTGGCTGTGGGAATTGTGCTGGCCACTCTTGCTCAAAGCTTCAATGTGGACCTTTTCAGTTATCTTTTTGGAGATATCCTGGCTATAGAGACATCAGAAGTATGGCTCTCGGTGGCCTTAACCGCTGTCGTCGTTTTCGTCGTCATCTTGCATTACCACAGATTCATGTACATGACTTTTGACCGTGAGGCGGCAAAAGCATCTGGAATCAAGGTGGGACATCTGGATGTTCTTTTAACCATTCTGACAGCAGTGACAGTCGTGCTCGGTATGAAAGTAGTGGGGATTCTTCTGGTATCTGCCCTAGTGGTCATCCCAGCTGCGGCAGGTCTTCAACTGGCATCCAATTTCAAAAAGGCCATCATCCTCTCATCTCTTATTGCCGTTGGTTCTGTCTTGCTGGGGCTTTTTCTGGCGTATTATTTAGATTTTCCAGCCTCAGGGACTATCGTTATTCTTTCTTTCCTCTTTTTTGTCCTCTTTTTTCTGCTTAAGAAAGTCAGAAGAAGTCCGTAGATCGAAAAATATCAAGCGGTGAATTTATCCAAGGTCTGTTCAAAGACGCTGTAAGATTCCTGTCCGTACAAACAGAATATTATTTCCCGGGGATAGTCATGTGTTTCCAGGAACTCCATGGCTGTTTTGAGCATGATCTCGCTGCATTTTTGAATGGGGAATCCGAATATGCCGGTGCTGATCGCGGGGAAAGCAATATCTTTCAGTTTGTTTTCGTTGGCAATTTTTAGACTGTTCAGGGTGGCATTGCGCAGTTTCTTTTCTTCCTGACCCTCTCCCTGGACAGGTCCGACTGCGTGGATAACATGTTTTGCTTTGAGGTTTCCACCATTTGTCATCGCCGCCTCTCCGACATCGATGGGGCCGATGGTGTTGCATTCCTCCTGGATGGAAGGCCCTCCGGCGTTCCTTATGGCTCCGGCAACACCTCCTCCCAGGATCAAATTCTTGTTCGCTGCGTTGATGATGGCTTCAACATCGAGAAGGACGATGTTTCCCTCCACAAGCTTAAGCTTTCTTCCTTGGATTATCCATTCTTTCATTATTCCCCCTTCAATTTATTATTTCTGATCAGTGGTCATCGCGAATGACCAGCTATGCGATCTCTGCTCCGTAGATTTTCTCCATCCTCTCGAGAGAGAATGTGTGGGCCTTCGGATCAAAATCAGCCACTCCTTTTTTATAGACGGTGACTGTATAGTCCCTGTTTCTCAAATCTCCCACGGTATCCATGACACAGATCGATGTGCATACGCCCACGACATGGGCTTCACTGATCGAATTCTCTTTCAAGACAACATCCAAATTCGTACCAAAAAATGAACTGTAACGTGTCTTTTTAATGATCACATCCTCTTTTTCAACCGGAAGTTCGTCGATGATTTGGGCTCCTTCCGAGCCTATGACGGAATGCTTAGGGAACATTTTGAATTCCAGGTCATCTTCTTTGTGAGAGTCACAGAGGAAGATGACTAAATCTCCATTTTTATGGAATCTTTCGATTTTTTCTCTGATGAAAGGAATGATCTTCCAGGACGACTCACCGCAGTAAAGCGCGCCATCAGGATTGATAAAGTCTTTGAGCATATCGATAACCAAAAGGGCGTTCATTTTTATTCTCCCATTATTTTCTTGATATTCATGACACTACTCTGTTTAACCTGGATTATTCAAGGCCTTGTGAGCCACTCCAAAACTTTTTCGAAGACGGACTCAAAATTATCCCGGTTGAGACAAACTAGAGTCACGTCTGTCCGGCTCTTGACTCTGTCTGCAAATTCATTTCTCCCTTCCATGATTGAGGCCAGAACTTTTTGGTGCGAGTCCAATGCCTTGAGCAGAGAATTTTTGAATTTTTCTGAAAAAAGCTCCATTTTGCCTATCTCATCCACAATGATAGTTTTGTTTGAATCAAGGGCGTCTTCGATGGCCGAACATCCGATATCTTCGAGATCTTTAAGGTTCACTCCGTATTTTCCCACACGACAGGGAGAAGGAAAGCTTTTCTTTGCCAGAAATCCTTCTTTTTTATCCGGCAAAGAGATGATTTTGAACCCGATTCTTTCTCCCTTTTCTCTCACTTCCTGAGTAATGAATCCACCGAACCTGCCCGAAAGCAGCCGATCCTGGATGAGTTTTAGGATCAGTGTGGTCTTCCCGCAGCGTGGCGGCCCTGTGATTAAATATTTATTCAAGATTTAGCCTTGTTTCAAAGTAACCAGATATTATTTCATTTCGGCCGAACGTGGTGGCCTCATAGGTGTATTCATTCGGGTGGAATGGAGTCGTTTCACATCTATGTCATTGTGAATGAAGCACAACGGTCTCGCGTCTATGTCATTGCGGACTCAGCTTGGTCATCTCACTTTAATGTCATTGCGAGCACAGCTTGGTCATCTCACTTTAATGTCATTGCGAGCACAGCTTGGTCATCTCACTTTAATGTCATTGCGAGCGAAGCGTGGCAATCTCATATAGATAAATCAAGATATCCTTTTAAAAAAATTATAAGAAAACATTCTCAAGTCTATCTAGCCAATAGGTAAATACTGTGTTCTGAATTGGATAGATTTTTGCCATGAATGAAGAAATCCCACTTCTTTAATCTTGATGACATTGATAAGGTTGAGATTACCACGATTCGCTCGCAATGACATCTGTCATATTCCTTTAGAACTATTTACTTTAATTCTTTTTCGATGATCTCTCTCAATTCATCCCCAAGCATCCGGGCTTTTTTCACGAGAGTGGCGGCTTGCTTTTTTGTCTTTGATTTGAAATCCGCATCCTCGAGACCGGGCAAGTTAATCTTGACATTGTAATAGGCGCCTTCCGCGGCGGCTTGAGCCATGAGTCCCGCCACTCCGGCATCGCTCAATGAGTTCCTGTTCCCTTTAAGGGCTGTGTCTTTGGCCAGCTTCAAAGCTTCGATGCTTTTTTCGAGTACTCCCAGAGGAACGAGTGTTGCCTCCTGGGAGGTTTCTTCTATAGCCCGGGCCTTTTCTTCTTTCTGCTCATCCGTTTTCTGGGGCAGCTTTAGAGCATTTATGACCTTGTTGAAGGCCATGGTATCCAGATCAACAGCTCTCAGGAATTCATCTTTTAGGTCCTGCGCACTCACAGCGAATTTTTTCACATCCTTCTGAACGTCTTCATATTCCTTCTTGCCCACCGTAAGGTTGGAGACCATTGAAGAGAGAGCGGCGGATAAGGCCCCACTCAAGGCGGCCGTGCTTCCTCCTCCAGGAGCCGGGGAATCCATGGAGAGCTCGTTGGCGAATTCCCTCAAGTTTAGGTCGAGCAGCGAGTTTTCGACTTCTTTAAACTGATATTCGATGATCTTTTTCTCAGGCTCGAATGGAGAGACATCGTTCAGGCCAAGAGAGAGAACCGCTGTTCTTATGAGCTCTTCTTCCGGGATGCCCGGGCTTTTTCCCTGTTTTTCCAGGTAATACCTTCCGGCCATGAGCATGGCTTCCTTGGGTATGAGTCCCACCAATTCACAGCCCGTTGCTCTCAGTCCAAGCTTTTCCGCTTCTTTCCGGACTTCATCGAAAACGATGTGAGGGGGTGAGATCTTATAGTTGGTGAAGTTTATGGAGATTTGAGCAATTCCATAATCCTCAATGTACCATCCTACAGCCTTGATCTCCTTGAACTTGCCGGGAACGATGATGGCCTTTCTGTTTTCATCCCTTATAATTTTTCCCTCTTTATCCCTTTTGGCCCGTCCCCTCTCTCTTATGTTGAGTGCGATCTCATGGGCGAATTTCCTATCCCTGGTGTTGAGGTTGATGTTGTAGGCAATCAGGAATTCTCTTGCTCCGATCACCGTGGCCCCTGTTTTCGGGTTGAAAACCGGCTTGCCGTAATCAGGAGCCCATTCGGGATTCTTGAATTTTTCCGGGAGGCCCTCATATTCTCCTGTCCTGATCGTCGCCAGGTTTCGTCTCTCTGGTTTCTGTGCAGCTTCTTCATACAAGTAGACAGGGATGTTGAGTTCCTTGGCTACTCTTTCTCCGACTTCATGGGCAAGCTGCACACAGTCTTCCATCGTTACACCTGTGACAGGAACAAAAGGGCAGACGTCTGTGGTGCCAATCCGGCTGTGAGCCCCTGTGTGCTGGCTCATATCCAGGACTTCAGAGGCTTTTTTGATCGCTTTAAAAGCGGCCTCTTTGACTCCTTCAGGAGTCCCGATAAAGGTGACGACTGTCCTGTTAGTCGATTCGCCAGGGTCCACATCGAGAAGTGTGATTTGAGGTGTAGACTTGATTTCTCTGGTGATGGCGTTGATTTTCTCTCTGTCTCTTCCCTCACTGAAATTGGGCACGCACTCCACAAGTTTCATTTTATATCTCCTTAATCAAACTTATAAGTTCCTAAGTAAATTCCCTTTTTGTTGTAAATATCCACCTCTGTTATAAATGCTCCGAACTGATTCAGGACGATATCCCCATCTCCCGCGACAACAATGACTGGAGTCATCAGCGGGAGCTTTTTGGCTAATTCGAAGACTTTTTCTGAGTTGATGAGCATGATGTTTTCATAATATTTATTCCAGTGCTCATCTTCTAAATTAAGGGCTTTGTGTCCGGCCACTTTTGAAGTTAAGTCATTATACGTTTCGATTTGCAGTGGGAAATTTCCGATTAGATAGGATTTGGCTTGCTCGATGTCGAAACTAGGAATTTTCATGTTTGTAATGAGTTCAATATCCTTGAATATTTCCAGGATTGATGATTCAACGACTTCTGGCCTGACCTTTGCATGGATGGAAAAAACACTGCAGCTTTTATAAAATTCGATTTCGCTGAAAGCATTGTACGCATACTGTTTGGATTCCCTAAGATTCATGAAAAGGCGACTGTTTGGTGTCCCGCCGAGCACTTGATTCATGACTAGAAGAGGAAAGATGTCGGGATTGGTTGCGGGCATGACAATATTTCCCATATAAATAGTGGCGTCTTTGGCTCCTGGTGTCTCGATGAAGCAGACTTTCATATTCTCTTGTGGTTCAGGAGAGGGAGGAGTCGAGTGATTTATTTCCCTTCTCTGCCATCTAGTAAAAAAACGTCTAACCTCGCTGAAGACTGTGTTGATGTTGAAATTGCCAGTGAAGACAATAAGAGTATTATTCGGTCGATAATGGTTATAGAAAAAAGATGCGATGTCCTTGTGGGTAATATTCTTTAGTACGTCTTCGTTAAAAGTGCTTTTTTTGTAAGCGTGATTATTGAAGAGAGACTGAAGCAGTTGTCTTTTTGTAATAAAATCAGCGTCACTACTCTTCTCCAACAAATCGTAATATACGGCTGTCCTCACGCTGTCTATTTCCCGCCGATTAAATGTGGGTTGAATCAGCATTCTGCTCACAAGGTTTAAGGCCTGGTCGAAATATTCTTCCAAAAAAGTAAAGGAGAACAGAGAATAGTCGGGATGGATTTCAATTGAAAGGTTTCCTCCGATGAACTCTATCATTTCTTCGATTTCTGAGGAAGAAAAGTCCGGGACTCCTCGGCCGATCGAGTTGGCTGTCAGAGTGGCCAGACCAGGAAGGTTCTCGGGGGAGGAACTTTCTCCTGATAACACAATGATCTTGAGACTGATGATGGGAACGTCGTTCTGCGGGATTACCCAAAGAGAGAGACCATTGTAGAGTGATGTGTGTTGGATTTCTGGGAGTTGCAGAATGGGAAAAGGCTCTGGAATTGGAGGCGTTTTGCGGAATCTTTCTTGAGAGTGAAGAGGAGAGTACAGGACTATCTGGGACAATAAGAAAAAAATGAGGATGATTGTCTGGCGGCTTTTCACTTTCATTCTGTTTTTATGTCAAGAATAACACTTTCTATACCGAAGTATCTGTATGTGACAGCGATTATGTCTTTCGGCGTGATGGCCATATATTTTTCAATTTCCTCAGCGGGATTCAGGAGAATATTCCTGGAAAGGAATGTCTCTGCAAGAAAAAGAGCTTTGGGCAAAGATGTGGAGTATTGGCTGATGTAATCTTTCAGAAACATATTTTTCGCTTTTTTCAATTCTTCTTCAGAGATAAAACTTGTCTTTAATTTGTGTAATTCTGAAAATATCGCTTTTTTGCATCTTTGCACCATGAATTGATTGTTATTCAGGACGAATATTTTTAACCGTGCCTGGTCTTGTCTCTTCTCGATTCCGCCGTTCAGCTGCAGGACAAGCTTCTCTCTTTTGAACAGCCTTTTGTAAAGCCGGGAAGACTTCCCTCGAAGAAGAATGTATTCGATGATGGACAGCACATAGAAGTCATTGGAAGAGGGAGATGATAATCTGTATCCTAAATGAAAACCTGGAGATTGAGCAAGAGGGATTTGTTGTGACTCGACGATTGATTTTTTCTCTGGAGACTTCGGTAAGGGGACCGGAGGGATGGGCTCTCCTTCCGGGATCGGTTCGAAATATTTTCGGATATCTTCTAAAGTCTTTTTCCGGTCGATATTTCCGACAATCGAGAGAACCGCATTATTGGGTATATAAAACCTGTCATAGAAGTCTCTCACATCCTGGACTGTCAGGTTTTTCAAGTCATCTTCGCTTCCGATAGCAGGATGCCCGAAGGCAAAATTGGCATAGAGAAGCTGGTCAAAGCGCCAGGAGCTTTCTAGATAAGGATCCCTTGCCTTTCTCAAGCTGATTTCCTCGAGAACAGCCTGTTTCGCCTGCTCCACATTTGAGGCATCGATCTGGAGAGAGTTCATCCTGTCAGATTCAAGCCAGAGCACTCGACTCAACTGGTTAGAGGGCACTCTTTGAAAGAAAATTGTCTTGTCTTCTGTCATTGTAGCGTTTAACTCTCCTCCGCCTCTGTTAATGATGCTCATGTGTTGCATACGGTTGACATTTTCTGATCCCATGAACATCATATTTTCCATCAGGTAAGCGAGCCCTGTCTTTCCCGGTTCTTCATTGATGGATCCGACTCTGTAGGCTACAACCACAGAAACAAGGGGCAACGAATGATCTTCAGAAAGGATTACATCCAGGCCATTATTGAATTTGTATGGGGTGACAGGAAACGGAAAATCTTTTTTCTCCTGGGCATCAACATGTGCGCGGCCTCCTAAAAGAGACAGGGATAAACAGAGGATGAGAAGCTTCGTTTTATACCGAAAGAGTTCATTCATGGATCGATAGCATGGACAATTAAAATAAATATCATAAATAATGTCATAAATTCAAATTTGATGTGGAGTGGGATGGCCTCTTTGTTCTGATGCCCTTTTTATTTCAATTGAAAATAGGTCCCTTTTATGTTATTTTTCCTTGCTACAACACTCGCCTGTATGTCAGGGAAATTGAGGTGACACATGAGTAAAGACGGGAAACATTTATTTACATCTGAATCTGTTACAGAGGGCCATCCGGATAAGATTTGCGACCAAATCTCTGATGCTATCCTCGACGATCTCATCGCTCAGGATCCCAAAAGCCGTGTGGCGTGCGAGACTTTAGTCACCACTGGACTGGTTTTAATTGCTGGAGAGATCACGAGTGACGGTTACTGTGAGTTCCAGAAGATTGTCCGGGAAGTGGTCAAGGAAATCGGCTACACGGACGCCAAATACGGCTTTGATTATGAGACATGCTCCGTCATATCTTCCATCCACGAGCAATCTCAAGATATAGCCAGAGGAGTCGATGAGACAGCGGGTCATGAACAGGGAGCCGGAGACCAGGGGTTGATGTTTGGTTACGCGTGTCGTGAAACAGAGGAGCTTATGCCCTTGCCCATAATGCTTGCGCATAAACTAGTAAAGAGGCTTGCCAAGGTGCGAAAAGAAAATATTCTCAGTTATCTCAGGCCAGACGGGAAGTCACAGGTGACGGTGGAATACGCAGGGCAAAAGCCAATTAGGGTGGATGCCGTCGTGATTGCTGCTCAGCATGACACGAAAGTCCAGATGGATGACCTCAAGGAGGGAATCAAGCGTGAAATCATCAGTCAAGTCATTCCTCCAGAAATGATAGATAAAAATACAGATTTTTTCATTAACGAGACAGGCCGTTTCGAGCAAGGAGGACCTTTGGCGGACACGGGAATCACCGGCCGTAAGATCATCGTGGATACCTATGGCGGCGTGGGGAGCCACGGCGGCGGCTGCTTTTCAGGTAAAGATCCGACAAAAGTGGACCGCTCAGGGTCATACATGGCTCGTTACGTGGCTAAAAATTTGGTGGCCGCTGGTGTAGCCGATAAGCTGGAAGTTCAGATGGCCTACGCCATAGGCGTGCCTCATCCTGTCTCAATAATGGTTGATTCTTTCATGACCGCGAAGATCCCTGAGGATAAAATCAAGGAAATGATCTGTTCCCACTTCGACCTCACTCCTAAGGGAATGATTGAGGGTTTAGATCTGCTCCGGCCTATCTATAAAAGGACGGCCTGTTACGGGCATTTTGGCCGTACAGAAAAGGAATTCACATGGGAGAAGCTGGATAAAGTGGAAGCGTTAAGAAAAGACGCTGGGATTTAAGAGGGATGAGAAAGGAAAAGAAAATGGATTATGATGTCAAGGATTTAAAACTTGCAAATAAGGGCAAACTCAAGATGGAATGGGCAGAGAGGTACATGCCTGTCCTGAATTCCATAGGGGAAGAATTTGCCAAGAAGAAAACTCTAAAAGGAAGCCGGATTTCTGCCTGTTTGCATGTAACCAGCGAAACGGGCAACTTGATGAGAGTCTTGAAACTTGGTGGGGCAGAGCTTGCCTTGACAGCATCAAATCCACTCAGCACACAGGATGAAGTGGCTGCATCTCTAGTGAAGCATTTCGGTATTTCCGTTTTCGCCATAAACGGAGAAGATAAAAAAACGTATTACCGCCATATCAATCAGGCTCTTGACCTGAATCCTCAAATCACAATGGACGATGGGGCTGACCTTGTGTCCACCCTTCATTCCGAGAGAAGAGATCTCATTGAAGGAGTCACGGGCGGAACAGAGGAGACGACCACAGGCGTGATTCGTCTGAAGAGCATGGCCAAGAATAAAGTCCTCTGCTATCCGATCATCGCGGTCAATGATGCGAACACCAAACATCTTTTTGACAACCGTTACGGAACAGGGCAGAGCACTGTAGATGGGATTCTTCGAGCAACGAACATCCTTTTTGCCGGTTTGAATTTTGTCGTTGCCGGTTATGGATGGTGTGGCAGGGGGATTGCGATGCGGGCAGCCGGAGCCGGAGCGAAGGTTATCATTTGCGAAGTAGATCCTCTCAGGGCTCTGGAAGCAGTCATGGATGGTTTTCAAGTCATGTCTTTAAAAAAGGCGGCTAAAGAGGGTGATGTCTTTGTCACAGCCACAGGAGACAAGAGTGTCATAACGCGGGAACTTTTCTTGCTGATGAAAGATGGGGCAATCGTTGCCAACTCCGGTCACTTTAACGTCGAGATTGAAATACCCGCCCTGGAAGAGCTGGCTCAGAAGAAGAGACAGATGAAGGATTTTGTGCAGGAATACACGCTCAGCAATGGAAGGAGGATTTATCTTCTGGCGGAGGGTCGATTGGTCAACCTGGCTGCGGCTGAGGGACATCCAGCCATGGTCATGGATATGAGCTTTGCCAATCAGGCTCTCTGTGTGGCCCATCTTTTCAGGAAAGGCAAAGATTTGAAGAATAAAGTTTATCCAGTCCCCGAGAAAATCGATAAAGATATTGCCCGGATGAAGTTAAAAACACTCGGTGTGAAGATTGACAGGTTAACCGCTGAACAGAGGAAGTATCTCTCTGGCTGGCTCGAAGGAACTTAAATTATTGGTTCTCTTTCATTTTGTGGGGTAAATGATTAGAAAGTATTCAGGGATGTCCTTGCTCCAGTCAGATTTTTCACGCCATTCCCTCATCAACCTTCTC
>CAZSGR010000071.1:0-13951 GCA_964606185.1 uncultured Eubacteriales bacterium | reverse complement strand
GAACATCTTCAGCTAAAAAATGTTCAGTCGAATCACAATACCATCCTTTGTAGATACCTTTGTAAATGTCTCCTTTATCCTTCAATTTTTGGAAAATCCTCTGGACACCCTTTTCGTGGAAGGGCTGCGTGGTGCGGATAAAAGAGTCGTTGGCTATGTTCAGAGCTTTCCACAGGTCTTTAAACCTCACCACCATCTGGTCAGCCAGTTCTTTTGGCGTCAGACCCTTTTCCTTAGCCGCTTTTTCCACTTTCTGCCCGTGTTCGTCCGTTCCGGTCAGGAAAAAGACGTCGTTCCCTGAGAGTTTTTTGAAGCGGCTTATGGCGTCAGCGATGATCGTCGTGTAGGCGTGCCCGATATGAGGGACATCATTGACGTAATAGATTGGGGTAGTGACGTAAAAAGTGTTCTTAGACTTCTTTGCCACCGAACATACCTCCTCTGATCAGTGTCATGGCTTCTGATCGCGTGTCGCTGTGCGTGCGAAAAGAGCCTCGTAGAGCAGAAGTCACCGTGAGAGATTTGGGCTTTTTTGCCCCTCTCATCGACATGCACATGTGTTCCGCTTCGATCACGACCATTACCCCAAGGGGCTTGAGATGTTCCATGATGAGGTCGGCAACCTGTTTGGTCAGCCTTTCCTGGACTTGCAGCCTCCGGGAAAGGTTATCAACCACTCGGGCGATCTTACTCAGCCCCACGATTCGACCTCCTTTGGGAATGTAAGCGATATGGGCGACGCCAGCAAAGGGAAGGAGATGATGTTCACACATGGAGTAAAGAGGGATATTCTTGATGAGGACCATTTCATCGTGCTTTTCACCCTGGATCACCCGCAGATGCCGAGCCGGATTCTCGCTCAAGCCTCCCAGTATTTCAGAGAACATGCTGGCCACTCTGTGCGGTGTCTCTTTGAGCCCTGCGCGTTCAGGGTCTTCACCCACTCCTTCCAAAATGAGCTTGACTCCTCTTGCGATCTTCTCAAGGTCTGATTTTGTCTTCTTGTTTTTTCCTGGCATTTTCAGGTCTGTCCTCAAAATTTAGAGTGAAAAGTTAGTCTGACTCCATTTTATTTTTATTCGTATCATGAAACTTCTTTAAGGCCAACTGGATGATTTCTTTTAGGGGACGACCACTCTTCTTCGCCAGTTTCAGACAATCCGCATATTCAGGTTGGACGTTAACAATTTTTCCTTCGAGGGAAGAGATCTTGATTGTAACTTCTTCGCCGAGCAGGCGGAGCTTCTCGATCTTCCTCTCCAGTACACGCCTATGAACAGGATAGTATCTCAAACCAATGGAGCTTGTCTCTCGAAATACAGCGTTCATCAGAGCTTCTATTCTATCAATCTCTGCCAGGACGGTCAATTTTGTCGCCAGCCTGTTTTTTTTCATCATTACAGGTGTAAGGAATACATCCAACGCTCCGAGAGCGAATGCCCTGTCAAAGAAAGAGGCGAGAACCTGGGGTGTGGAATCATCGATATTCGCCTCAATGAGGTAGACTTTTTTATCGGCCCTGAATTCCTTGTCGTTCCCGTAGAAAACTCTCAGGATATTGGGAAAGTCCCGGAAGTTTCTCTTCCCCGCCCCGCATCCGATTTTTTCATAGGATATTTCAGGGAAGGGAATGAATTTGTGAACCAGCGTGGAGACAATCGCCGCCCCTGTAGGCGTGACAAGCTCTTCTTTGATATGTTCTGAATAGACCGGGACATTCTTCAGCAATTCAGCCACTGCGGGCGGAGGCACGGGCAGTCTGCCGTGTGAAGTTTTGACCCATCCCTGACCCAGGTTCAACGGGGATGCGTAGAACTTGCTCACTTCCAGGGCTTCTGCCAGAAAACAGCAACCCACTACATCCACGATCGCATCATCCGCGCCTGCCTCGTGGAGATGTGTTTCCTTGAATTTATGCCCGTGAACCTTTGCTTCGGCCTGAAAAAGACTCTTAAAAATGGCTAAAGAATTTTTTTGAACAGAGGGAGAAAAAGAACTCTTCTTGATGAATGTTTCGATATCAGACCATTTCCGGGGAGAGCTCTTCTGTTTTTGGACATGGACATCCACTTTCAAGGCCCGGAGAGACATTCTTTTCGTTTCCTTCACCCGAATATCCACGGGGAGTTTCAAATCTGTCATTTTTTCTTTGAAGAGTGAAGGAGAGACTCCCAGGTCGAGAAGAGCGCCCAGGATCATATCTCCGCTCAAGCCAGAGGAAGCGTCAAAATAAATGAATTTCATCTACTGTCATCCCTTATTTGTTTTTAATGCCTTTTTTAGATCTTTGTCTATCAGAGGGAGGATTTCGCCGGCTTTTCCTCTGAACGAAAAATCAGCGTAAGGTGTCAGAGGAGTGGGATCCGGATTGACTTCCACAATCTTGGCTCCTGTTTCAGCGGCGGAAAGAGGGAGGGAAGCGGCCGGCTGGACAAGGGCAGAGGTGCCCACGACGAACATCACATCACATTCTGTGCTCAGCTGGAAGGCTTTCTGGAGGACAGTCGGGGAGAGGGATTCACCGAACCACACCACATGAGGCCTCAAGAGAGCTCCGCATTCAGGACAGCGGGGAGGGACCTCTTTGAGTGGAATTTCATAATTTTCCGCTATGGTTCCTTCCTCGGTGCATCTGAGCTTCCAGATGTTCCCGTGGAGTTCCAGTATATCCTTTGAACCCGCTTTCTTGTGGAGTCCGTCGATATTTTGAGTGATGAGAGAAAAGGCAGGAAAGACATTCTCCCACCGGGCTATGACCTTATGTCCTGGATTGGGTTCTTTTTCAGAGATGATCCCCCGCCTCCATTCATAAAACTCCCAGACAAGCTCCGGATCCTGGGCAAAGGCAGTGGGAGTGGCCAGCTCTTCTGCGCGGTATTTTTTCCAGAGCCCTTCTTTGCCGCGGAATGTGGGAATTCCAGATTCGGCCGAGATTCCTGCGCCTGTGGAGACAGCCACATGCTTTGCCTGGCAGAGCACTTCGACGAGTGCTCCTGTTTCCAGCTTCCCGGTCATTTCGTTTCCTTTCGCACCATAGAATAATCTTTTCCCTGCGAAAAATCAAAGAAGAAAAAAGGGGACAGGTGTTGATGCTCACTAATTAGGTAACACTTTTGGTAATGATATTGAAGGGTAAAGTGTCATTGCGAGCGAAGCGTGGCAATCTCGTATGAATAAATTGTCATTGCGATGAGTGGTGCGAAGGAGTCATTTCATAAAAAAGAATTTTCATTATTTTTTATGAGATTGCCACGCTGCGCTCGCAATGACATCCAAAAAGTGTTGCAGAATTATTGAGCGAGTACAATAGGCTACTTTTTTTGGGGCCTGTCCCTTTTAGTCCTTATGCTTAAGAAAGAGAGGGCCTGTCCCCCTTCTTTAAAAAAAAACCTATCCCCTTTTTTTAACTTTTTTCAAGGCTCGATTCTTATCATCTGGCATCAACTTTGACAAGGCCTGACCCCAATTACTACAACTTGACTTGTTCGCCCATAAATTATATATCAGTAGCCGAATTCAAAAAGGAGGATGGCTGCAGACAAGAAAGAAAAGCAGAAATGTTGTGTTGGTCAATATTTAAAAATAAAATAGGATGACTGAATAGAATCATGAGCTTGGTTATCATCGGCTCTCTGGCTTTTGACACCATCGAGACACCCTTTGGCCGGAGAGAAAAGATTGTCGGAGGGTCAGGCACGTATTGTTCCCTGGCAGCGAGTTTTTTCACTCGGCCGAATGTTGTGGGTGTCGTGGGAGAGGATTTTCCGGATGAGACGGTCGCCTTTCTCAAGAGCAAAAAAATCGATCTCAGGGGGTTGGAGGTTCGTCCGGGAAAGTCTTTTTTCTGGGAAGGGCACTATGGTGAGGATCCTAATCAGAGGACAACTATAAGAACAGAGCCGAATGTCTATGAAGATTTCAGGCCTCAGCTCCCCCCTGAATACAGAAAAAGCGAGATAGTTTTTCTGGCGAACATCGACCCTGACCAGCAGGATGAAATCCTGAATCAGGTCGAGAAACCAAAGCTTGTCGCCATGGACACCATTAATCTCTGGATCAATCAGAAGCGCGACTCTCTGTTGAAAGTCTTGGAAAAAGTCGACCTCTATTTCGCTAACGACGAAGAAGTCAGAATGCTGACAGACGAGAAAAACCTGATAAAAGCCGGAAAGAAAATTCTGGAGGGTGGACCTTCGCTCGTCATTATAAAGAAGGGAGAACACGGGGCGCTGGTGTTGGGGAAGGAATTGGTCTTTGGCATTCTGGCTCATCCCTGTGAAGAGGTCATCGACCCGACAGGTGCGGGAGACAGCTTTGCCGGAGGCTTTCTGGGTTATCTCGATAAAGTCAAAGACTTTGATGATAATATGGAAATCCGCAGGGCCGCTGTTTACGGAAGCGTTCTGGCCTCCTTTGTCATAGAAGACTTTGGAATCAACCGCTTTAAGACTCTCACCACAGAAGAAATAGAGAGCCGTTTTGAGCGGTTCAGGAAACTAGTGACTTTTTAGTCAATATTAATCTTGATTTCTATTTTCTCCAGAATGGTTTGGAAATCTTCCGTACATTTTTTTCGCGATATCTTCTGTTACCTGAATGCCGCCATCTCCAGAAGCTGCTGACCAATAGTCAACTGGTGCATTTGGGCTGTTCCGCCGAGTATGGTGGCTGTGATTGCATCCTGATAGTGGTGACCCACGGGATAATCGTCGAAGGTGCCAAAGGAGCCGTGAATCTTTACAGCCTGGGAAGCCACCCAGAGTGCCGTCTCCGCCGCAAAATATTTTGCATAGGACATCTCTTTAATATGGCGGACACCACGGCTCTTCAGGTCTGCAGCGCGGTAGGTCAGCCATCTGGAGGCTTCGGTCCTTGTCGCCATTTCTGCAATTATTTCCTGTATCAATTGATGGCCGCCGATGGGTTTTCCAAACTGGACTCGTTCCTTGGCATACTTTATGCAGGAATCGAGGCAGCTCTGGGCCACGCCCACACAGCCTGCAGCGAGAAACAAACGCGCCGTATCAATACCTCGTAAGGCATCTCTCAATGCTCTTCCGGTCTCCCCAACCTGGTTCTCCAGCGGTAATTCCATATCGGTGAATTGCAAAGCGCCTTCACTGCCGCCTCTCCAGCTTATTCTCCCTTTCTGAGGAGTGCTGGAGAAACCCGGAGTGTCTTTCTCGACAATGAAGCTGGTCAAGCCCTTAAGTCCTTTACGTTTATCGGTCTGCGCAATGAACAATACAACGTCCGCTATCTCGCCGTTAGTGATGAAAATTTTACTGCCATTGATGACCCAATGATTGCCAGAGCGAACAGCAGTGGTCTCGATCATGGACGAATCGCTGCCCGCGTTGGGTTCCACAACAGCTCCGGACATGATCCGTTCACCCTTGCATACTGAGGGCAGGAATTTCTGTTTCTGCTCTTCGGTACCCGCATCGAGAAGGTTGGTTCCTGGCTGGATAGGACCGCTCACCGCCGCTTGCGTTACAGCTAAACTCGCCCAGCAGAGTGACTCCCAGATTATGGCTGAGGTCACATAGTCAAGCCCCATTCCTCCATACTCTGCTGGCATATGCGGAGCGAGAAGACCCTTTGAAGCCATTTTTTTTATAATCCCAGAGTCAAATGTTTCCTGGCGTTCGTGTTCCTTGAGCGTCGGTAAAATCTCCTTTTCTGCAAATTTACGAGCCATATCCCGTGACATTTTCTGTTCTTCGGTCAGTTCAAAGTCCATTTTTTCCTCCGAAAATTTAAATTAAGCCAACCACCATCTTCACTATCCTGAATTATTCATAAAATCTACCGACACCATACACAAAAATCTCTGAAGGATAACTGAATATCCTGTGTCGGCATCTTTTCCCCTTCGGGCGAGCCGATCTCACTGCATCTACTTCGTTACAGCACAAGAGAGGTGGACGACCACAGCATCACGAGCAATCGAAGAGAGCGTGGTGATCTCATCATTCTTCGCGACCAACATGAGATTGCCACATTCGCTACGCTCTTCGCAACAGAGTCTACAGCAACCTCGACTCGTGAATAATCCATGCTAGTATCATTTTTGGATGTCATTGCGAGCGAAGCGTGGCAATCTCACCTTCATGTCATTGCGAGGAACGAAGTGACGTGGCAATCTCATAAAAAAAGTTTTCATTAATATTTTAAAGAGATTACCACGCTACGCTCGTAATGACAAAAATCAGAGATTACCACGCTTCGCTCGCAATGACACTTTTATCCTTGTTTCTTCTCTACCAGTTCCACCAGGACACCATGTGTTCCTCTGGGATGAAGAAAAACGCTCATCCCCTCCGCACCCGGTTTTGGATCGCCGAGCACCTCTAATCCCGCGGCCTTGATCGAAGCGATCTCTGCGTTGATATCGTCCACTTCATAGCATATATGATGGAAACCCTCTCCGTGCTTTTCCAGGAATTTGGCCATGACTCCTTCCTTCCCGATAGGCTGGAGGAGCTCGATGAGAGTATTGCCCACTCTGACCATGCTGACTCTTATCGTCCCGTCGCCGCCGATGATGGGCTCAGACGATTCCAGCCCGAAAACAGAGCGGTAAAATTCTCTGGCTTCCTCAAGATCTTTTACCGCCATTCCCAAGTGGCTAATTTGTTTGATCATCTGAAGCCTCCACTTCTTGAAATTTTAGAATGAATGAAGATACGACACGCTCTGACTCGTTTTAACTTAGTGGATTTTTAATTGTTTATTATTCGCTTGAATCCTGGAAGTTATTCTCTGCTTTCTGGCAAGTATTCTGGCAAAAGACTTATAACATAGGAAAAATTTGATGTCAAAAAGACAATTTTTCTCGCAATTCATAGGCAATTCTGGCATAATTCAGTCTTGCACCTTCGAAAATAAATTTTAAAAAGACTCGATGCCAATCCATTAGTGATTCACAAAAATAGACCGAACGCAGTTGACGCATTGATAGTCTTGACCTGATGAAAAAGCTCATAAAGGATAGCATCCTCCGAATTCAGCAGTATGAACCAGGAATGCCTGAAGAGGTTCTTAAAGGGGAGCTTTCTTTAAAGGGAGAATTCAGTCAACTCGCCTCAAATGAAAATCCCCTCGGCCCTTCATCTCTGGCTATCGATGCCATCAAAAGATCTCTTGAGGATGGAAACCTCTATCCGGATAACCGCTGTCTCCAGTTGAGAGAGAGGATAGCCCAACACCTGAGAATCCCTGCCAGAAATTTGGGAGTGGGAAACGGCACCACGGAATTGATCTTCCTCATAGGGGTCGCCTTTTTGAATCCTGGCGAGACTCTCATCATGAGTGAATTCTCCTTTATCATGGCCAAGATAGTTGCCCAGATTATGGGCTGCAAACTGATAGAAGTTCCATTGAAAGACTACCATCATGACCTCGATGCAATCTTGAAAATGGTCTCTAAGGACACAAAACTCGTGTATCTGGATAACCCTATGAATCCAATCGGCACCATGGTTACACAGCAAGAGGTTTCCCGATTTATGGGAAAAATTCATGATGATATAGTCGTTGTCTTCGACGAGGCCTATTTTGAGTATGCAAATAAAGAAAACTTTCCAGATACATTCAGGTTCGTTCAAGAACGAAAAAATGTGATCGTCCTGCGAACATTTTCCAAAATGTATGGTTTGGCCGGCCTTCGGGTCGGATATTGTGTCGCTCCAGAAGATTTTATTGATGCTTTCAACAGGGCAAGGCCGCCATTCTCTGTGAACCGTTTTGCCCAAATTGCTGCGGTTGAAGCTTTGAAGGATAAAGCCCATATACAGAAAACTAAAGAGATTACTGAATCCGGGAAGAAATTCCTTTATGAGAATTTCGAAAAGATGTCTGTGTTCTATATCCCTTCTGAAACGAATTTTGTAACTATTGATATAAAAACCGATGCCAAAAAAGTAGCTGATGAACTCAGGGAGAGAAATGTGATTGTCAGGCCTTTGACAATGTACGGAATACCATCATTTTTGAGGGTGACAGTGGGTACATCCGAACAAAACAAGAGGTTTATTGAAATATTCAACCAAATTTATTCGAATGAATAGGGATTTCACAGGTCATTCTTGAACAGGTCTGAAAATAATCAATATGGCCAAAAAAGAGACGAGAATCTTATTGGGAAATGTCGCCATAGCCAGAGGAATTATTGAGGCTGGATGTCACGTCGTCACTTCTTATCCTGGGACACCAAGCTCTGAAATTGTTCCTGCCGTCGTCCAGTTTAAAAAAGAGTTGGGCCTGAATACTTACATCGAATGGTCAGCCAATGAAAAGGTCGCTTTTGATAATGCCTTGGCCGCAAGCCTGACGGGAAAGAGGGCTGCAGTCGCCATGAAACAGGTCGGACTGAATGTCGCTTCTGATTCTTTGATGAGCTCAGCCTACACTGGTGTTATCGGGGGGATGGTCGTCATCAGTTGCGATGATCCAGGACCTCTGAGTTCGCAGACCGAACAAGATTCCCGTTTCTTTGCCATGTTCGCCAAGGTGCCTGCCTATGATCCTTCGACTCCTCAAGAGGCGAAAGAAATGGTTGAAGACGCCTTTGAGCTATCCGAAAAGTATCAGATCCCTCTTATTTTGCGTCCGACAATCAAAGTCTCCCATGCCAAGCAGAGCGTGAAGATATCGCCTGTCAAAGTGCTTGACCGGCAGGCAGATTTCAAGAAAGACCCAGAGCGGTGGGCGGCCACTCCCAAATACAGGTTTGTTCTGCACAAAAAATTGAATGAGACCCTGAAGAACATACAGGAAAAGTTTGAAGATGATTCCAGATGGAATTATGAGATCGGGAACAGCCGCGACGTTCCATTGGGAATCATCACCTGTAGCGTGAGCTTTGTTGTGCTCCTGGATATTTTAGAGGAACTCCACTTAAAAAAGGCTATCAATATCTTAAAAATCGGGACTCCTTTTCCTCTTCCTCAAAAAAGAGTTGCGGAGTTCATCGAAAGGCACAAGAACGTTTTAGTGATTGAAGAGACTGACTCAGTTATTGAGTCTCAAATCATCGATAAAAGCAAAGTGCTGGGAAGACTGACCGGCCATATTCCATTACAGGGAGACCTCACTCCTGATGTGATTTATGATATCCTGGCGAGCGTTTGTAAAGAACTTGGCATAGCTGATTTAGAGGAGAGTAGGGATGATAAACTTCATCAGCTCATCGAAGGCCTTGATATTGATGTTCGACGGCCGACTTTATGCGCAGGTTGTCCTGAAAGGGCGGCGTTTTTTGCGATAAAAAAGGCACTTCCAAAGGCCATTTACAGCAGCGATATAGGCTGTTACACCCTCGGCCTCAACCTGAAAGCAGTGGACACGGTTCTCGATATGGGAGCTGGAATCACTCTGGCCAGCGGATTTTATCACGCCTATCGTCAGGATGAAAAAGATATCCCCATAGTGGCGACCATGGGTGACTCGACCTTTTTCCATTCAGGCACGTCTTCTCTGCTGAGTGCAGTCTACAACAACGCAAGATTTATTCTGGTCATTCTGGACAACGAAATAACCGCGATGACCGGGATGCAGCCGACTCCAGGTTTAGGCATTACGGCGGACGGGAGCGAAGGGAAAAAGGTTTCTCTGGAAGAATTGATTAAAGGGTGTGGTGTAAAATGGATCGAGACCATAGATCCCTATGATGTGCAGAATTTAATCAAACTTTTGAAAGAAGCAAGACATTACACTCAGAGAAGCGATGGAGGAATAGCTGTGATTATTGCAAGACATCCCTGTCTTATACGCTACCCGGATGTGTGGAAGGAACATCCTGTGAAAGTGGAGATAACCGGTGATTGCGATGGATGTCGATATTGTGTAGATTATTTTGAGTGTCCAGCTCTTTATCTAAGTGATGAAAAAGACCGTGTCGAGATTGACCGGAATTTATGCGTTGACTGCGGTGTGTGCATCCACGCCTGTCCAAAGGGCGCCATCATTCCAGTGGAGGAGTGAAAAGATGTGTCACTGAGAGTATCGATAGAGAATTCTAATAAAAGCTATGAAAGTGCAGATTATACTCGCCGGTATTGGAGGACAGGGGGTTTTGTTTTCCTCGAAGATATTCTCTGAATTGGGATTAAAGTTGGGTCTGGATGTTATGGGGTCAGAAACTCACGGCATGAGTCAACGGGGTGGCTCGGTTATCGCTCATCTGAAACTGGGTAAATTTCAGAGCCCTGTGATCAGAACTGGAACGGCTGATATTCTCTATTCTTTTGAGGAGAACGAGACGTACAGGACCTTGGGATTCTTGAGAAAAGGAGGCATGTGTTTTGTCAACCTGGAGGATCCGGGTCGATTCGACCCAAAGGTATTGGATTATCTAAAAGCATCAGGAGTCACTTTCCGGTCATTTGATGCCAGCGGAGCGGCCTCTAGGGTTGGCTCGATAATGTCTACCAATATTGTTCTCATCGGGTATTCAGTGGGAACAGGATTGGTTCCTTTTAAACACGAAGACTTGAAAAATGTTTTAGAATCGGTGAGTCAAAAGAAGAATCTTGAGATGAATTTAAAAGCTTTTGAGATTGGCGTTCGAGAGGGAAAGCCATAAAAAAATCCTGATTAGAAAGGAAGGTTAACATGGTTTGGGAAATTTTTGGACGAAATATCAGTAAGATAGGAGTCGTTGGCTCTGGCAATATCGGACCTGATATCGCTCTCTATTTTAGTAAGGTTCTCCATAGGCAGGATGTTCCTGTTATTGTCGTCGATATTGCTGAGAGTGCACTCAGATCAGGAGAGGCCCGTGTCAAGGGAAAGTTTGGGAGGGGAGTTAAAACCGGAGCATTCCGGCAAGAGGAAGTTGATTCGATGGTGGCCAATATCTCCTGGACTTCTGATTACTCTCAGTTGAGCGAAGCGGATTTTGTGATTGAAGCGGCGACAGAAGACAGGAAAATAAAAAACAAAATCTTTGATGAGCTTGAAAAAATTTGTCCTGAAACGGCGATATTTGCGTCAAACTCCTCTCATATGGAGCCCGAGGTCATTTTTGCTGAGCTAAAGAATAAAAAGAGATGTCTGGTCATCCATTACTTTTTTCCGGCTGAGCGAAGTATCATCGTCGAAGTTGTCCCAGGAAAAGACACCGCATCTGAGATTACAGACTTTGTAATGAAATTCTATGAGCAGATTGGCAAAGCGCCGATCAGAGTGAAGAGTCGATACGGATACGCGATCGACCCGATCTTCGAGGGACTCTTCCTGGCAGCTGCCCTTTTGGTGGAGAAGGGAATCGGAACGGTCAAACAGATTGATGCTATGGCCCAAAGAGCATTGGGCCTTGGAGTCGGCCCTTTCACGGCAATGAATCTGACAGGAGGAAATCCGATAACCCAGCATGGTCTCACTCAGATGCATGAAAAAATCAATTCGTGGTTTCACTGCCCCAGAATTCTGGACAGCCAACTCTCTATCGGAAGACCGTGGGAGACGGCTATGATGGGTGAAGCGGTGGGCTATAGTGAGAATGATTTCGACATGGTTTCAAATAAACTTAAAGGGGCGGTCTTTGGACTTGTGTCTGAAATACTTGATTCTGGAATCTCCAATGTGGCAGATCTGGAGATGGCCGTCGAGAATGCCCTTGTCATGAATCCGCCTTTTCAGATGATGAACGAGATGGGTGTCGATAAAGCTCTGGGGCTTGTCGAGGCTTGTGCGAAGGAATGGCCGAAATTCTCTGTCCCCAAAGTTCTCGTCGAGCAAGCTCGATCGGGAAAACCCTGGAATATTCCGTTTGTTTTTAGGGAAGACAGGGATGATATCGCTGTTGTCACGATTCGAAGGCCTAAGAATTTAAATGCCCTCAATCTCTTAGTTCTGGACCAACTCGCTGAAATTTTCACTGGAATAAAAAAAGATGAAAAGATAAAAGGGGCTGTCCTGACTGGTTTTGGCGTCAAAGCTTTTGTTTCGGGAGCGGATGTCAATGTCTTAGCTCAACTCAAAACTCCTGATGAAGCAGAGGCCCTGGCCTTAAAGGGACAGGAGACATTGAGTCTGATTGAGAACCTCGGTAAACCTGTTATCTGTGCAATGAGCGGTCTCGCTTTCGGAGGCGGGAATGAGCTGGCTATGGCCTGCACGGCAAGGATCGCGCAGAAAGGATTGGCGGTTCTCGCTGGCCAGCCCGAACCGAAACTCGGCATTATTCCAGGATTCGGAGGAAGCCAAAGGCTTCCACGAATTGTAGGGCTCTTGAATGCCTGGCCTATCCTTCGGACTGGAAATCCTATCTCTTCATCAGAGGCGCACCAAATAGGATTAATACAGGAAGAGATAGAGGGAGATATCAAAGAGGCGGGCATCGCCTTTGCCAAAAATGTGATTTCAGGAAAAGTCAAGGTTCCGCCCATACACACAGAGCCGATGGAGATTCCCGAATCTCTTCCAGAGGTGGACATCGGACTTCTCTCCCGGAAGACCGATGAGATTCTTCAGAAGGTCATACTTGAAGGAGCCCGAATGACTCTTGAGAAGGGGCTCAAACATGAAGCCAAGATGCTTGGAGAATGTGTGAGGACTAAAGATATGAGGATCGGGATGGAGAATTTCATGAAATACGGTCCGAAGAAGAATGCGAGGTTTGCCCATGCATGATCAGAAAAATTTTAAAACCCAAAACTTGAAAGCAAGAGGTAAAAAATGACGTTACAAAAAGCATTCATTCCTTACGATGCCTACTGGAGCACGCCGTTTTGCCGCTGGCAAGGTAGTTTTGCTCATCTCCATTCAATGGAATTTGCGGCTGAGATTTGTAAGGGAGCGCTGCCAGCCAGAGGAATATCGACGAAGGTATTTGATGGCATAATCCTGGGCATGACAATTCCCCAGAAGAGCAGTTTCTATGGGGTACCGTGGATAGCCGGTATGATTGGAGCGCCAGGAGTGACAGGGCCAGTCATTAGTCAGGCGTGTGCGACGTCGGCGAAATGTGTAGCTGCTGCTTCTGAAGAGATTGAGCTTGGCATGAATGGGACGATTCTTATCGTGACCTGCGACCGGACAAGCAATGGGCCGCATATTTATTACCCGAATCCGCTGGGCACAGGAGGGACAGGAGATAAAGAAGATTGGGTGTGGGATAATTTTGGCTATGATCCTTACGCCAAGAATGCAATGATTGAGACTGCAGAAAACGTCGCCAAGGAGGCTGGCATATCAAAGGAAGAACAGGATGAAGTCACTCTTATGCGATATAATCAATACCAGGATGCCCTGAAAGATAATAGTGCGTTCCTGAACCGCTTCATGGTTGTACCTCTTGATGTCAGAGATTCAGCCGGACGAAAAGTGATAGCGACAGTGACTGGTGATGAGGGAGTTTTTCCGACAACGGCTGATGCACTGGCGAGGCTGAGACCCGTGCTTCCTAACGGGACCGTTACCTTTGGAACCCAGACATACCCTGCTGATGGGAATGCATGCCTTATCGTATCCACCAGGGAAAAGGCGCGCGAAATGAGCCGTGATCCAAATATCGAGATACAGATTCTTTCCTACGCCGAAGCAAGAGCAAAGAGGGGTTTTATGGCCATGTCTATCGTGCCTGCAGCCAGGAAGGCACTTTCATCGGCAGCCCTAAAAATCAAAGATATTAAAGCGATCAAGATGCACAATCCTTTCGCGGTCAATGACATCTATTTCTGCAGAGAGATGGGGATCAAAGTTGAAGATATGAACAATTACGGCTGCTCTCTTATCTGGGGGCATCCTCAAGGATCGACGGGCGCCCGTTTGATCATTGAACTGATTGAGGAACTGGTGCTCAAGGGCGGCGGATACGGACTTTTCGATGGATGTGCGGCCGGAGATACCGCAGCGGCGGTCGTGCTCAAAGTGGAAGTGAAATAGTTTCCCTGAATTATTCATAAAATCTGCCGACACCTTATACAAAAGATCTCCGAAGGAT
>CAZSGR010000070.1:9245-14078 GCA_964606185.1 uncultured Eubacteriales bacterium | reverse complement strand
TCCTGGCTGCTGCCCGAAGCTCGTTCACTGGACGGGGATCTCTAGATATCCGGGCGTAAGAGGCAGAAAGTGTCTCGGGAGTCGCATCCTCTCTGGATGGAGCTTTTTTCTTGAGATCAGCAATGACCTCACTGTCCACGTTGTAGCCGGCGAGGATGACTTTCATAGTCTCTGAGTACAATAAAAAGAACAAAAAAAAATGTCAAATCCAAACCGAAAAAGGAAAGCATCTCCTTTTCCATGATGGATAAAGCCAGGGTGGAACCTCAGAAAAAATCAGGCTGGGTGTAGAGAAAACCGTTTGCTCCGGCTTTTGGATTTAAAAAACACGCCTCTTTTGCCCCAGTTAGCACCTCGGAGGGGGAACAGCTTTGCTTTCCCCCTTCCGACGCTCGCCTCGCTCCGCTTTCAGCTCTCTGCCTCCCCTTCTCGGGCAGATCCTTAACTCCTGCCCTGCGACCAAGGGGGCATACCCCCTTGGAACCCCCAAACATCGTTTCTCCGCAACGATGTTTACCTTCGAGGGGACCCGACGGAGTCGGGCCCGAGGACTGTGTGAGAAAGCTCAGGACAGTGGATTCCCAAAACACACCACTTTTGCCTAATATGGGACAATATCTGATTGTGCGAAGGCTTATGAGGAAAAAACCGTTTGAAGGCGGAGCGGGCACGGTTCCTCGGGGTAGTACCCAAGAGGAGAGTGAAGCCTGAAACCGAGCCAATTTTGACTCGCTGGGTCAAAAGTGGCGTGTTTTTGAATCCATGAGCCTGAGCACCCCTTCAAACGGTTTTTCTCACCCATAAGCCTTCGCAGAATAGTGGAAATGATATCGCTGGTACAAAGGCTGCGTGTTTTCGATGCACTCAGCCTGATCTATAGTATTTCCTGTAATCACGGATTTGGAAATGCTTCCACCTCATTTTAATCATGCCACGGCCATTTTTCTCTTTTCATTTCTGAACATCCCTATTACAATAGGATGTTCACGAAGAGCAGAAGACATCAGAGATAGTCCTGAATCCGAGAATCCTCTGTTCGACTCTTCGAGCATAGCGCAAAAAGAAAAATTTACGTGACTTAACAGATATCCGAATAAATCACTTCAAGGAGACAAAAATGTTAGATGTTTCAACAGCCCCAACCAAGGAACTTCTCGCCATGGCAGTCAAAGCGGAGATGGACGCAAATCAAACCTACTCTGACATAGCCAGCAACCTGTCCAATCCATTACTCAAGGAAAAGTTCCAGTGGTTGGCCTACGAAGAAAATAAACACAAAGAAATTCTGGAAAAACTTTTCGCCACCATGAATCCAGGAGAAGAAATTCCGATCCCGGATGCAGTGGACGAAGATTTGCTCCCATCCATCCATCTCACTCCCTCTTCCTCGCTGGTGGAAACTCTCTACCAGGCAATGGAGTCGGAGAAATCCGCAGAAAATTTTTACACCGAGCTCGCCCGGAAAGTGGAAGAGACTCAGAAAAAGATTCTTGAGTACCTGAGCACGGTCGAGCACAGCCACTACATGATGCTCAAGAGTGAATACGCTCTTGCCCAGGAATTTGAGGATTATGGAGAAAAGGATATCGACAAGGTCATAACATAGATCAGCCCTTCATCACTCCCACAGGAATAACCTTGGCCACGAGTTTCCCTATCCCCGCTTTATGGGAAACCTTGACGACCTCATCCACATCCTTGTAGGCCTGGGAGGCTTCCTCAGCCACTCCTTTCCAGCTAGTGGATTTGAGCTCGATCCCACGACTCTCCAGGTCTTGCTTTATTTTTTCTCCCCTGAACCGGCGGATAGCTTCATGTCTGGACATCACTCTTCCTGCACCGTGTGCCGTGGAACCGAAACTCAACTGTTCCGCCTCATGCGTCCCCACAAGGATGTACGAAGCTGTACCCATGCTTCCTGGGATGATAATCGGTTGGCCCACAGAACGGTAGACTTCGGGAATTTCTTCCCGACCGGGGCCAAAACTCCTTGTTGCCCCTTTGCGGTGAACACACACATCTTTGAGCCGCCCGTCAATGGTGTGTTTCTCAATCTTTGCCACGTTGTGGCAGACATCATAGACCTGGTCCATCCCTTCTGCGCTTCCCATGACCTTTTTGAAAACATTGCGGACCCAGTGGGCGATCATCTGGCGGTTAGCAAACGCATAATTGACCGCCGCGCTCATCGATTTATAATATTGCTGACCCAATGGGGAACGGACAGGCGCATTGATCAGCTCTCTATCGGGTAATCCCCGGCTCCCGATTTTATTCTCCATCAACCGGATAAAATCAGAAGCCACTTGATGGCCCAGTCCCCGACTGCCGCAGTGTATCATGATCAGAATCTGTCCCACTGAGTGAATGCCGAAAACGCCGGCAACATCTCCATCGAAAATCTCTGAAACCTTCTGGATTTCCAGGAAATGATTCCCGGCACCCAGTGTCCCCAACTGAGGAATGCCTCTCTCTATGGCGCGAGGGGAAAGATGGCTGGGATCAGCCTCTCTCATCCTCCCGTTTTCTTCGGTTCGTTTTAAATCCTCTCTCCTGCCATACCCGTTCTCCACAGCCCATTCCGCTCCCTTGACACAGACTTCCAAGAGAACGTTCCGGTTCAGGCGGGTGATCCCTCCTTTGCCCACTCCGGCCGGAACCTTTCTGAAAATTTCGTCTAATAGCTGCTTCCGCTTTTCATGAATATCTTTTTCGGTGTATTCTGTCTTCAACAACCGCACACCGCAGTTGATATCGTAGCCCACTCCTCCAGGAGAGATGATTCCTTGATCCAGATCAAAGGCCGCCACTCCGCCGATCGGGAAGCCGTATCCTTGATGGGCATCGGGCATGACATAGGCCATCTTCTGGATTCCGGGCAGGCAGGCGACGTTCCTGGCCTGCTGAAGAGTCCGGTCCCGCTTCACATCTTCGAGAAGCTTCGAAGATGTGTAGATAACCGTTGGGACCTTCATCTCTCCGGTTTTAGGAATTTTCCAGGTGTAATCGTTTATTTTTTTTAAGTCCATCCGGGCACCTCACACATCGACCACAACCTGGGCCATGAATCGGTCATTGCTTTCGATTTCCATTTCATTATAGGTTATGGCCTTCACATCGCCATAAATCTTGTATTTCTCAGAAAAATTATCACCTTTAAAGAGAGCTTTCAACGTATACCTGCTTTTTTTTTGCTCGATTTTGATATCATCAGGAAAACCCAGAAGAAACGACCGCGAATCCAATAAATAGATGATTTCCTCCAGAAAGCTGCAGAGCAGCTGCATGAGATCCTTTCCTTCTATCTCAACTGGATGTTTAACATTCTGTTCAATCTCTTCCCAATCCCACATCAAAGAGGCTGTCGCCAGAGCTGCATTGCAAAAGGCATCCTCGAGAGTTTTTCCAAAGGCCTGGAATTTGGCATCGGCTGTGTGCTCAAGAAACCTGTACCTTTCCATCCCTATTTCTTCCCGGTCTTTCCTCTTGAGGGCATCTTGAGCTGGCGCACGACCCGACTCTGAAGGTCTTTTAACCGTGGAGAAAGCTCCACCGGGAAGTCGCCTTCACCGTCTTTTATGGTTTTATATTTCTCATCCAGGCGGAAAAACTCATCCAGAAAACACTCCCGAATACGAGTCAAGAGAGGCAGCTTCACGGTGGTTTTTCCATTCCTCATCACTTTTTTCAGCAAAGGTTCCCCTTCATTGAAATCGTCATCCCTCAAACCTATGATATCTTTCTTCAGTTTATCCTTTGACGTCTTAAAACGGAAGACCTGTTTTTCCGAAGCCAGGGTTTCTTTTCCCGAACTGAGCTTGAGCACCGGACGGCCCGCGTACTGGACCAGCTTGTAGGCCATGTCAAAATAAGGCGCGTCAGCAGAGACGCCCATTTTCGTCCCTACTCCAAAGGAGTCCACATCCCCGCCCCGGCTCAACACGTCCTGAATCTTGTATTCGTCAAAGCCACCGCTGGCAAAAATCGTGGCCTCCCCGAGTCCCGCCTTTTGAAGGATCCGTCTCGTGCTTTGGCTCAAACGGGCGATATCACCACTATCCAGCCGGACTCCTTTGAGCTTTTTCCCTTCCCGGCCCATCTCCTGTCCCACCTGAGCCGCGATCCTGGCCCCGGACAGAGTATCGTATGTATCCACGAGCAACACCGCATTCTCAGGAAAAGTTCGGGCAAAAGCACGGAAAGCATCCATCTCGTTTTCGAAGCTTTGTATGAAGGAATGGGCCATGGTTCCGAATACTGGAATCCCGTATATCTTTCCCGCAAGAACATTACTCGTCCCCTTGAAACCTCCGATAGTGCTTGCCCGGGCCACCTTCATCCCCGCATCTGTCCCATGGGCCCGGCGAAGGGAAAAATCCACCAAATTTCGCGGCCAGGCGGCATGAACGCAGCGGGACGCTTTCGTGGCGATCATCACCTGAAGATGGGTCGCATTGATGACGAACGTCTCGATGATCTGCGCCTCTATCAAAGAGGCTGAGACTTCTAGGAGAGGCTCATTCACAAAAAAAAGCCGGCCTTCGGGGATGGCATGAACATCGCCTCTGAAGCGGAAATTTTCAAGGTAGGAAAGAAATTCAGGCGTGAAAAGCCCTGTTTTCTCCAAATATTCAAGGTCCTGGGGAGTGAATTTGAGGTTCCCGAGATATTCGAGCACATCAGCCAACCCGGCAGCGACAAAATACCGCCGGCCAGGAGGGTAGTCGCGGATGAAAAGGCTGAATGTGGCGGGTTCGAACATCCGGTTCTCAAAAAAACTGGCCGCCATGGTCAGCTCATACAGGTCTGTGAACAATGCCGATCCGCTTATTT
>CAZSGR010000070.1:0-9145 GCA_964606185.1 uncultured Eubacteriales bacterium | reverse complement strand
CTGGCCGCCATGGTCAGCTCATACAGGTCTGTGAACAATGCCGATCCGCTTATTTTTTCCATCCTTCCATTCCTGGAGATCTATCTGAAATCCAGACTGACTTAATATCTTCCGGCTATCCGGCTTCCGCAGAAGGGGCAGGCAGAATCCTGAATCTTGTAATCCGAAACGTGGAACCCATCTCTTTGGATAAGGGTTTTTCCACAGGAAGGGCACTGGGTGCTTTCTGACTCCCCGTAGACATTTCCGATATATACGTAGCGAAGCCCTTCCTCCTCCCCAAGAGAACGCGCTTTGTGCAAGACTTCGATGGGGGTGGCCGGAGTGCTGGTGAATTCATAATCGGGATGGAACCGGCTGAGATGCCAGGGAATATCCGGGTCAGTCTTGGCAATGAATTGGGCTATGCGTCTCAGTTCCTCTGTGCTGGCATTCTGGCCGGGAATCACGAGTGTGGTCACCTCCACCCAGATATCCAGTTTTTTCATGAGTCGGATCGAATCCAGAACAGGCTGCAGGTGTCCTTTGCATATGTTTTTATAGAATTCCTCCCGGAAAGATTTCAAATCCACATTGCAGGCATTCAAGTACGGATGAAAAGTTTCCAGAGCCTCAGCTGTCATGTAGCCGTTGGTGACGAAAACATTGGCCAATCCCCTTTCAGAGGCCAGCCGGGCCGTGTCATAGGCATACTCGTAGAAGATCGTGGGCTCTGTATACGTGTAGGAAATGCTGCGGCAGCCGTATTTCTCGGCCGCAGACACCACATCCTCCGGAAGAAGCGTGTGACCGGATAACCCGCTTTCTTTCTTTTTGTTGACCTGGGAGATCGACCAGTTCTGACAGAACGGACAGCGGAAGTTACATCCAATGGTCGCGATGGAAAAAGAGGTCGTTCCGGGCAAAAAATGGTAAAGTGGTTTTTTTTCGATCGGATCGACATGAGCCGCGATGACTTCCCCGTAGACATGCGTATAGAGCTTCCCTTCTTTGTTTTGCCGGACACCACAAATCCCGTATTTCGAGTCTGCAATCTGGCACTTGTGACTACAGAGAAAACAGGACACCTTCTGCTCAGGAAGCGTTCGGTAGAGCATGGCTTCTTTAATCATCTGGACTCTTAATCTCTATTCAGCTCGCTTTCAGCATAAAACTCGCTTGCCGAAGGGCAGAGGCGTTTCAGCTGGCAGAGCGGACAGCGCGGTTTCCGGGAGGGGCAGATTGTGCGGCCGTGGAGGACGAGCATGTAATTGAAATCGATCCAGTCTTTTTTAGGAACGATCGCCATTAGGTCCTGTTCAATTTTATCCGGGATATTCTCCTTGCTCAAACCCAATCTTTGAGACAGACGTTTGACGTGAGTGTCGACGGCGATGCCTTCTGCCTTTTTAAAAGCACTGGAGAGGACGATATTGGCCGTCTTCCGGGCAACTCCGGGAAGGGTCAAGAGGTCTTCCATGTTATCCGGCACCGCTCCTTCAAAATCCTCGACGATCTTTCTGGAAGCGCCGATAATACTTTTCGCTTTATTCCTGAAAAAACCAGTGGATCTAATCTCTCCCTCCAGGATTTTTTGATCCGCAGATGCGAAATCTCGAGGAGTCCGGTATTTGCGAAAAAGTGATGGAGTCACCTGATTAACTCTTTCATCGGTGCACTGCGCTGATAAGATAGTGGCCACAAGAATCTGAAGAGGAGACTCAAACCGGAGTGCTGTCCGGCTTCTGGGGTAAGCCTTGTATAATGCCGCAATGATTTCCCCGATTCTCTGCTTGGCGCTTCTCATTGTCTCTCCTCACTCAAAAGGGACACATCCCGGAATGGCATCCTCCTGCATACTCGGATTCAGCCGTGATAAAATCGAGGAGGTCTTCCCGTTCCTCACCGATCCTCGAGTCAAAAGACAACACCTGATTCTTCTTGGTGTCATAACGGTATATCGTGATCCCTTTGCATTTCAACTCATGGGCCATCAGATAAATCCTACGCACATCCTCCACGGTGGAATCAAAAGGCAAATTTATGGTCTTTGAAACAGAATTATCGGTATATTTTTGAAAAGCAGCCTGAATTGCCAAGTGGTGTTTGGGCGGGACATCAAAGGCGGTGACAAAAACTTTCCTTATATCCGGGGGGAGCCGCTTGACGTCCCGTACCGAGCCCACCTTTCCCACCTCTCCCAGGAGCTCTTTTGAATACAGGCTCCTCATTCTGAGTTCCTCTTCAAAAAGAGAGTGTATCTCATAGAGCTTTCTCCCGGACAGAACATTGCGGACAAAGCTAAGAGCAAAGAGAGGCTCGATGCCGCTTGAGCAGTTCGCGATGATGCTGATGGTTCCGGTTGGAGCCACAGTATTCACTGTGGCATGGCGCATCTTCATGTTCTTCTTCGGATAGATGGACTCTTTGTGGTTGGGGAAGACTCCTCTTTCTCGAGCCAAAGCCTGGGATGCCTTCCAGGAAGCGTCCCGGAAAAACTTCATGACCTTCAACGCCATCCGGAGCGCACTCTCCTCATTATACGGAATACCCAATTTGATGAGCATATCTGCAAAGCCCATCACACCCAGGCCAATCTTGCGGTTGGCAAAGGTTATCTCCCGAATCTGAGGAAGAGGGTAGGTGTTGACTTCGATCACATCATCTAAAAAGCGCACTCCCCACTCGATGGCTTCCTCCAATCTTTCCCATTCCAAGGAACTGTTTCTCACAAACTTCGACAGGTTGATCGATGCCAGGTTGCAGCTCTCATCGGGAAGGAGGGGAATTTCCCCACATGGATTCGTCGCCTCTATCCGACCCAATCGGGGAGTTGGATTCCGGCGGTTAATCTCATCTAGAAAAATCAGCCCCGGATCTCCCGTACGCCAGGTTGAGTAGACTATCAGGTCAAACAGGACTCTGGCTTTGATGGATTTGACACTCTTTCTTGTCCGGGGATTGATCAGGTCAAAGTTTCTGTTTCTTCTCACAGCTTCTATAAATCCATCAGTCACACCCACAGAAAGGTTAAAATTCGAAAAAGCCCCTTCTTCTATCTTGGCCTCAATGAAATCAACGATATCCGGATGGTCACAGCGCAGGATGCCCATGTTGGCTCCACGCCTTCTCCCTCCCTGGACAATGATTCCTGTGGCTTGGTTAAAAATGCTCATGAAGGAAACAGGGCCGGAGGCTTCCCCCTTAGTGGACGAAACCAGGTCTCCTTTGGGTCTCAACCGAGAAAAGTCAAAACCCGTTCCTCCGCCGGTCTGATGAATCCTAGCCATGTTCTTCAAGGCTCCGAAGATTCCTTCCATGGAATCTTCGACCGGCAGCACAAAACAGGCTGAAAGCTGACCGAGAGAGGTTCCGGCATTCATCAGCGTGGGCGAATTGGGCAAAAATTCAAAATTAGTCATCATACGGAAAAACTTCTCTTCGACCTCTTCTTTGTTTCGCTTTGATTTGAAATTCACTTCTCCGTCGCTTATGCTCCGGGCTATCCGGCGGAAAAGCTCTCTGGGTGTCTCCATAACGTTCTTCTCGTCATCCTTCAACAGATAGCGTTTTTTGAGGACAAGAAGAGTATTCAGGGGAAGTTTGAGGTCATCCCTGACACCATAGATGACCTTGACCTGCCTGATGTCTTTGTGTTCTTCACGGTAGAGGATGTAGCTTCGGGCAACAGACCTGAAGCCTTCCTGCATCAGCACCTCTTCCACAATATCCTGGACCTCTTCCACAGAAGGGATTTTGTCTTTGAAGACCGATGCCACCTTCTCCAGCACTTTCTCTGTAGAAACTTCTGCTGTATGAGTGGCCTTCTTTTCATCGGCGAGAGCTTCGAGAGCCGCCCGGAAGATGGCTGTTTCTATTTTTTGCTTATCAAAGGCAACCAGAGAACTATCTCTTTTCCGGATCTTTTTCGGTAAACGCGCACCTTTTTCCATTCTTCCTTATACTCCTAACTCGGAACGGAGTTGGATGAACCGGAGAATGTCGCTCCGGCAAATGACTCCAGCTATCCTTTCTCCTTCCATTACCGGTATTTGATGGATGTCTTTGGAGGTGATACTCGCGAGAATCTTTCTTCCATCTGCATCAGGACTCACTGCTTCGAGTTTTTCCTTGGGAGTCATGATGTCTCCAACCCGAATCGTTGACCAGTTCTCTTTTGGCGTAGCTTTCACATCCTCAAGACAGACAATTCCTTTGAGGTTCCCCTTCTCCGCAACAAGAAAAACTCTTTCTTTTTTCTTGAGAATATAATCATCCACCAGGCTTTGGACAGGCAGGTCGGCAGTCACCGCCTCAAAGTCTTTGGACATCAGATCTTCAGCCCGAACTCCTTTGAGCAGCGATTCGACCATAACCTGGTGATAACCTCGAACAGCCGCGCTGTGGAGAAACCAGCCGATGAAAATCAGCCAGAGTCCTGTGAGGTTCGCCCTGAAAATCTGGAGGATCCCGACGAAAATCAGAAAAAAGGCGAATCCCTGCCCTGTGAGGGAAGCGACCCGTGTGGCTTTTCTCAAGTTTCCGGTCACCTTCCAGATGATGGCCCTCAGGACTCTTCCCCCGTCCATCGGAAAGCCGGGGAGAAGGTTAAAGATAGCCAGTAATAAGTTGATATAGGAAAGATAACCCACCAGTGCTCCGATGGGCTCACTCATGCCTTTCAACACCAATGACAGAATAAAAAAGATCAACGCAAGAGCCAGACTGGCTAAAGGACCGACAAGAGCCATAGTGAATTCGCGCCACGGCTTTTTCGGTTCCCCGGAGATCTGGGCCACCCCTCCAAAAAGAAAGAGAGTGATGTTGCGGACCCTTTCTCCCTGGCTCATTGCTACCAGGGAGTGAGCCAGCTCGTGGACCAGGACCGAGGCAAAAATGAGAAGACTGGTGAGCGTCCCGATGAGCCAAAAGAGACCCTGTGACCAATCAGGAAACTGCTGGGGAAAATAGGTAGTGGATAATACCCAGCTGAACAGGATGAATATCACCAGCCAGCTTGAGTCGATGTTGATAGCTATTCCAAAAATCCTTCCGATACGCCAAGAGTGTTTCATCCTCTTCTCTCCTTAAAAAAAATAAAGCCGCCTGAATATGCCTCCTGGGGCTTGATCAGGGACATGAAATGAACGAAGTTCCCAGTTCCTACTTTTTGATTATATAAAAAGCTGAGCCAATGGAAAAGCAGAAAAAAACGGGATATATTCCTCTAGCTCCTCTCCATGCTGTCTTTTATTCTGGAGTGAAATTCTTGCGACACGATTCTCCTAAGGTCCGACATGCACCATTTCCTGGCCAAAGTGAAAATCCTCAACATCATAATAGTCTGGAAATTTCTCAAGAAGATCAATCTCAGATTTGATCATGAAATAATGGCTCCTCTCCACTCGGCTGAGGTATCTTAATACTTTTTGGCTCAGCTCATCCTTCATCCTTTCACTCGCTTGTTTATAGAAATCTTCACTTGCTTTTTCAGCTCGAAGGGCCGCTTGGAAAAGGTCCAAAACAGAAGCCTTATCTCCCAAAGAAGCCTTGATGGGAGGGAGTAAGGATTTCTCAGGAATTTTGAGTATTTTGTCCGGGAATCTCTGCGAAAAAAGCCTCTCCAAAGTTTTCCAGTGTTTCTCTTCCTCAAAAATTAAAAACTTGAGTTTTTCTCGTAAAAGCTCATTCTTCACTCTCTCGTGCAGCTTGGAGTAGAAATCAGCGGCATCGACTTCAGAGCGGACAGCACCAGCCAGGATTTCATATGGTTCTAATTTTGAGTCTAAATTCATATCATCCTCTCATTTATCTTATGGGGAACGTCCCCTAAATTCTAAATTTTAAAATCTTGAAAATTTTTCCTTGGGAGAGCCGCACAGCGGACACTTATCAGGAGCTTCCCCTTCCACAGTGAATCCACATACCTGACAGACATGAACTGGCGCAAACTCCATATCCTGTCCGTTATCCACAGCCTCTTTGGCTTTCTTGTAAAGCCCCGCATGAACCTTTTCAGCTTCCAAGGCCCACTTGGTCACTGTTTCAGCTCCCTTTTCCTGTTCTTCTTCAGCCTTACTGATAAAAGCAGGATACATCTCTTCCACCTCGTAGGTCTCTCCTTCGATGGCGTCCTGAAGATTATCAGTGGTCTTTCCGATGCCGGACAGAGTTCTGAGATGATTGGCTGCATGAATCTGTTCGGCAAAGCTGTTGGCCCTGAAGAGCCTGGCCACATTCGGAAGATCTTCCTTTTCTGCCTTATCCGCGAAAGTCATATACTTCATATGAGCCTGGCTTTCTCCTGCAAAGGCACTCTTTAGGTTTTCTTCTGTCTCCTTTTTCATTTTTTCCTCCTTAAAGTGAGACCATTTTTTCAATCGAGCCTCTTGCCCTCTGGCTGATTTCCAGAGGAACTTCAACTTTATAAACCATATCCTCCAGAGACCGCAGCACTTTCTTCAAATCAGTTTTTTTCATGTTAGAACAGAGTGCTTGGTCTCTCGCAGGATAAAAATTCTTGGTTGGGTTCTCTTTTTTTATTCGGTAGATTATGCCTGTCTCTGTGCCGATGATGATATCTTTCTTGGTCGTGATCCGGGCTTCCTTCACCATGCCTCCTGTGGAAAGAATCTTGTCTGTAATATCAATGACTTCTGGCCGGCATTCTGGATGAACCCACACTTCTGCTTCAGGATAACGCCTCTTTTTCTCCCTGACATCTCTCGCAAGAATGTTGTTGTGAACATAGCAGTAGCCATCCCAAGGAATGATCTTCTTTTGTGTGTGGCGAGCGGCATAAGCCGCCAGGTTCTTGTCCGGAGCAAAAAGGATCTCATCCCCTTCGATGGAATTCACAACATTGACAGCGTTTGCAGATGTGCAGCAGACATCGCACTCGGCCTTTACTGCCGCAGAGGTGTTCACATAACAGACGACTTTTCCTCCTGGATAATTCCGCTTCCATTCTCGAAGCTCTTCGGCTGTGATCATATCTGCCATCGGACAGCCGGCGTTGATCTCGGGCATCAGGATTGTCTTTGCCGGCGCCAAAATCGCAGCCGTTTCAGCCATGAAGTGAACGCCACAAAAGACGATGACTTCTTCCTTCACCTTCGCGGCCTGCTGGCTCAAGCCGAGAGAATCTCCGATATAATCAGCGACATCCTGGACGTCACCGACCTGGTAATTGTGAGCGAGAATGACGGCGTCCCTTTCTTTTTTTAATTTACTAATCTTATCCTTTATTTCTGCTTTATTCATTTTTCTCCCCGATTCTCCATTTTCAGCATGGTTCGGATGAACAAAGAGCCGTTCCTTTTTACGACCTTCTGGAGAGGCAACCGGTTAATCATATCCGCCGCCTCCTCATCGATAAATCCCACTTTGGAGAAATCGAGGACTATCTTTTCCCCTTTATCCATCCCTCGGGTTATTTCTGCACTGAGTTCCTCTATCCATTTATGACATACTTTGCCTTCGAGGAAGAGCACTCGTGCCTTCTTCCCCTCTTTTTTGACTGTTATTCGCAACATTGTCCCGGTCAGTCCTTCAGCTTCTTGACATAGACTTTGATGACCTCGTCCTCTTTTTCCAACCCTAAAAATTCCTGCCCTGTCAGTCTGCACCAGGCCGGCATATCTTCTTTGATTCCCGCATCAGTCGAAGACACTTCCAGTATTTCGCCTTTTTTCATCTCTTTGATCTTCTGTATAGTCTGGATGATAGGCATGGGACAGAGCAACCCGAAACAATCCAGTTTCACATCAGCCTTCATCTTCTCCGGGTCCCCAAATTATCTTGTATGAATCATCTAGAACCCTCACTCCACACAGCTCTTACATTCTCACTTTCGTGGCTCCGCAGTGTGGGCACTTCTCTGCTCCTTTTTTCTTTGCTTTTCCACACTCAGGACAATCCTCGAGCTCAATCTGGCAACTACTACAGTAATCCTCTAAACCTTCTAGAGGCCCCTCGCAATAGGGACAATAGCATTTATCTGCCGGGGCTGATTTCTCAGAGGCATTCTTCTTTTCAGCTTTCTGCTTTTCCTGATAATCCTTGATGGCCGCATGGAGAGCGTCTGCCCCGAGGTTCGAACAGTGGAGTTTATTCTTCGGCAATCCTCCCAGCTCCTCAGCCACACTCCTGTTGGTGATCTTCATCGCCTCTTCTATTGTCTTCCCTATGGCCATCTCGCTGACCATACTGGAAACAGCGATCGCGGCTCCACAGCCAAAGGTTTGAAACTTAACATCCACGATGCGGTTATCTTTCACCTTGATGGAGAAACTCATCAAGTCGCCGCAGACAGGATTTCCAACCTTTCCGATTCCATCCGCATCCTTGATTACTCCCACATTTCGCGGGTTTTGAAAATGTTCCATGACTTTTTCGCTGTAAATCATTTTTCCTTCTCCTCCAAATATTTAGTGTACAAAGGAGACATCTTCCTCAGCCTCTCTATGACTGGCGGAAAAACTTCAAGAAGATAATCAATATCTTCGGAAGTCGTATCTTCTATCAAGCTGAAGACTAAAGAGCCCTGAGCCAGGGCATGGTCAATTCCCATTGCTAGAAGCACATGCGAAGCTTTAAGCGCCTTGGAAGTGCAGGCTGAACCGCTGGAGGCAGAAATTTCCTGCATATCCAGGTTCAAGAGCATCGCTTCTCCTTCGATAAACTCAATACAGAAACTGGCATGATGCGGCAGTCGTTTTTCTGTATGGCCGGTGAGAAACACATGGTCCACTCTTTGAGGAAGCTCCTGAATAAGTCTATCTCTCAAGGGCCTCGCGGCTTCCGCGCGCTTTTCCATATCTCTCATGGCTAACTCTGCCGCTTTGCCCAATCCAACAATCGCTGCCACATCTTCTGTTCCGGCTCTCCGGCCTCCTTCCTGGATACCTCCGTCGATAAACGGAAGAATTCGTATTCCTTTTTTCACGAATAAGGCAGCAGATCCTTTGGGGCCGTAGAACTGATTCCCGGCCAGACTGAGAGCATCGATTCCCAATTCAGACACATTGACTGGAACATTCCCCACGGCCGCAACCGCGTCTGTGTGAAAAAGGACGTCGCGTGCGCGGCAGACTTCGGCAATCTCCTGAACAGGTTGAAGGGTGCCCACTTCACTGTTGGCCAGCATCACAGAAACAAGAACGGT
>CAZSGR010000069.1:0-14113 GCA_964606185.1 uncultured Eubacteriales bacterium | reverse complement strand
GAACCCCGATTCCATGATCCAGAGTCATGTGTCCTACCATTGGACGACTTCCCAGTCAAAGCCATGATAATCGATATCCCGGAGTTTTTCAACCCGGATCCGAGTGAAAGACACGTCTTGTGTTCGGGCTCGGATGAAGTCTGTTGAAAGGAAGTGAGGTGTAATGGAGTGGCACCTATCTTTCATTTTTTTATTGGCCAAAAGCGCTAAATTTCCCACGAAATATTCCAATTTTTTTTGCCGAAAAACACCATAATCCGGCCTTCACACAGCATTGACTTGGCAAATTTCCGATGATAAGATTGACGATTCATCATGCGAAAAAACGTTGTCCGCTTAGGAATAGTCTTTCTCCTCACCTTCGTTTTTCTCTTCTTTTTCTTTCGCAGTGTGAACTGGAATGAAGTTTTTGGTTATTTGACCGATGTCGACCTGAAATTTTTTATTCTCATCGTTGTCCTTGTTCCCGTCCATCTCCTGACTCGCTCGTTCCGCTGGAGATTTCTCCTGATACACGAGAAAAAAGATGTTAAATTTTACAACATGTTTGCAGGAGTTTCTGTGGGATTCACAGTGACGCTTCTTTTTCCAGGGAGAATTGGGGAGCTGGTCAGGCCGCTATACCTGGCGCAGAAGGAGGAGATGAGTAAAGGATTCGCCATCGGCACCGTTGTTGTCGAGAGGATTTTTGACATCTTCACCATGTGTTTTCTGCTCGGGATTTTTCTTCTGTCTAAGCCCCTTTATGCCTCTTTTTTCGAAGGAAAAGAGGAAACTTATTCAAATCTCCAGCTGTGGGGAATTATTGGAGTGGCGCTCGCGACGTTTCTTCTGGTTCTCATACTCTCTCTCTATTTTTTCAGGGAAAAGGCTCTATCCGTCATTTCTTCTTTATTAAGGCCTTTACCGGAGAAGGTGTCGCAGAGGATCCTGAAAGCGTCAAAAGGTTTCTTACAGGGACTTAAATTCTTTCACTCTGTTGGAAATCTTCTTGTCTATATCCTGCTTTCCTTTGTTGTCTGGATCGGCATTATTTTTTATTACTGGCTTTTTTTCTTTGCCTATAAGATTTCTGTCCCTTTCTTTTTGATGTGCCCCTATGTGTTTTTTGTGCTGATCGGAGCCTCCATTCCCACTCCCGGGATGACAGGAGGATTCCATCTGTTCAGCCGGGAAGGTTTGACTTCTCTTTTCAATATTGATACAAACCTTGCGGTAGGGATGACGATTGTTGTCCATGCCATCCAGGTTGTGGTGACTTGCCTGGTGGGTTATGTTATATTGTGGAAAGAAGGAATTTCGCTGCTCCAGTTGAAAAAAATAGGGGAGGATGCCAAATAATGAGGTGCCCTTACTGCGACCATCCAGAGAGTAAAGTCATCGATTCCCGCGAAAGCAAGAACGGCCTGTGTGTGCGCCGCCGCAGGGAATGTCTCTCCTGCAAGAGGAGGTTCACCACTTACGAAAAAATCGAAGAAATTCCCTACATGATCGTAAAAAAAGACGGAAGACGGCAGCCCTTTGACAGCCAGAAGCTTCTGCGTGGCTTGCTGAAAGCCTGTGAAAAAAGGCCTGTGCCTCTGGCCAAGCTGGAAGAAATCGTCGAGGAAGTGGAGAGCAGGCTTCAGGATCGGTCGGATAAAGAATTGAGCGCAGCCAAAGTCGGGCAGCTTGTGATGAAAAGACTCAAGGCTCTGGATAAAGTTGCCTATGTACGGTTCGCATCTGTCTACCGCGAATTCAAGGATGTTGTCGAATTCAAAAAGGAGCTCGAGTCACTTCTTAAAGAAAGATAGATACCCGAAGGAACGGGAGAAGAATGAAGATGGAAGATAGTTTGAAGGGTTCAGAAAGCGGAGGAATAAACTTGGAGGAAAACCATGGTCAAAAAGAATGACGAAGAGCATGATCTTTACGAGGATGTTTTAGAAGACCGGGATAAGAAGCTTCATGTCCCTAAAGAACTTCCCATCCTTATGCTCAGAGATATTGTCGTTTTTCCTTACATGGTGATCCCATTATTCGTCGGACGCGAGAAATCTAAAAACGCGATTGACTATTCTCTTTCGGAAAATCGCATGATTCTTCTTCTTACCCAGAAAAACATGGAGATTGAGGAGCCGAAGAGGAATGAGGTCTATGATGTCGGTACTGTCGCCTTGATCATGCGGATGCTGAAACTTCCTGATGGAAGAATGAGAATCCTGGCTCAAGGTCTAGTCCGGGCAAGAATAGATAATTTAGATGAGAATAAACCCTACTACACGGCTGAGGTGAAAGTCATTCCCGAACCGGAAGAAGGGAATAAATCAATCGAGGAGGAAGCTTTGGTCCGGAATACTCGTTCTGGATTGGAAAAGGCATCTTCCCTGGGAAAGGATATCCCCCCTGAAGTGATGATTTTATCGGCCAATATCAGTGAGCCCGGCAGACTGGCTGATTTGACCGCAGCCAACCTGGAATTAAAAGTCAACGAAGCCCAGAGGATTTTAGAGATCGAAGATGCCTTTCAAAGGCTGAAGAAAGTTTATGAGCTGTTAACAAGGGAACTTGAGCTTCTAAGCGTCCAATCGAAAATCAGCACTGAGGCCAAAGGGGAGATGGATAAGTTACAGAAGCAGTACTTCCTGAGACAGCAAATGAAGGCGATTCAGAAAGAGCTGGGAGAGGGCACTGAAATCCAAGAAGAAATCAGTGGCTATCAAGAGGCCTTAGGAAAACTCAAAGTTTCCAAAGAAGTCAAGGATGAGCTTGAGAAACAGATCAAGCGTCTCTCCCAGATGCATCCAGAGTCGGCCGAAACAGCCGTTGTCCGCAATTATCTGGATTGGATGTTTGATCTTCCCTGGAACAAGAACACCGTCGATAACCTGAACCTCAAAGAAGGAATGAAGATTCTCGATGAAGACCATTATGGCCTCGAAAAAGTGAAGGAGAGGATTATCGAATATTTAGGAGTGAGGAAGCTCTCTAAAAAGATTAAAGGTCCAATTCTCTGTTTTGTGGGACCGCCCGGAGTGGGGAAAACTTCACTCGGCCGCTCTATAGCAAGAGCGTTGGGAAGGGAATTCATCCGGATTTCTCTGGGGGGAGTCCGGGATGAAGCCGAGATTCGAGGACACAGAAGGACATATGTCGGTGCTTTACCCGGAAAGATCATTCAGGGATTGAGACGCTGCAAGTCGAATAATCCAGTGTTCATGATGGATGAGGTGGATAAGATTGGAGCCGATTTCAGAGGGGATCCTTCTTCCGCTCTACTCGAGGTGCTGGATCCCGAACAAAACAATTCTTTTAGGGATCATTACCTTGGCGTTCCTTTTGACCTTTCCAGCGTGATGTTTATTACTACGGCCAACCTTCTTGACCCGATTCAACCCGCCTTCCGTGACCGGATGGAGATCCTCCGCCTTCCCGGTTATACCGAGGAGGAGAAATTGCAGATCGCTCTTCGCCATCTAGTTCCGAAACAGATAAAAGAACATGCATTGAGTGAAGAAATGATCCTGTTCACGAGAGGAGCCATAAAGAAGATTATTTCTCTGTACACGAGGGAAGCTGGGGTCCGGAATCTTGAGCGAGAGATTGCATCGGTGTGCCGGAAAGTGGCGCGGAAAGTCGCGGAGGGAAAAAAGACGCTGACAAAGATCACTTCTCAAAGTATGGAAAAATACCTGGGGCCGACTAAAATCTTTAAGGACCAGCTCCTGCAGAAAGACAGTGTTGGAGTCGCAACAGGGTTAGCCTGGACAGCCACAGGCGGGGAGATACTTTTTGTTGAAACGACCAAAATGAAGGGTAAAGGGAATCTGTCTTTGACGGGATCATTAGGGGACGTGATGAAGGAATCCGCTCAGGCCGGCTTGAGTTATGCGCGCGCTCATTCTGATAAGTTGGGCATTGATAGTCAGATGTTCTCCAGGAACGATTTTCATATTCACATCCCTGAAGGAGCTATTCCCAAGGATGGCCCTTCTGCCGGAGTGACCATTGCCACTTCACTGATTTCAGTCTGTACGGATTTGAAGGTAAAAAGGGATGTGGCCATGACAGGGGAGATCACTTTAAGGGGAAATGTGCTTCCTGTTGGAGGAGTGAAGGAGAAGGTTCTGGCTGCTCAGCGGGCAGGCGTGAAAAAAATGATCCTTCCCCTGCCGAATAAGAAAGATATGGCGGACATTCCCAGTAAGACTAAAAAAGAGATGCAGTTTATCTTTGTCGAATCGATCCATGATGTATTCGACCATGCTTTGGTGAAAAAAACAGGCCAAAAAATCAGATCCTGATTATCATATCTTCTTGCTAACCTGGATTATTCGGAAAACAAAGAAAAAACCTGTTTACTGAGCTTAAAGGCCCGCCTGCTTTTTTTATTTTCCTTGACAAAGAGAAAAGTTTTGTATAATTCATAGGCAAAAGTGAAATTCCAGTCATTTCATTGAGAAGGAGGAGTTCATGTGTAAAAAGAGCCTCATTCTCCTGGTTTCAGTTATTTTAATCACCGCCAGCCTCTGGGCAGGAGGGTGGAACAATACCTTGATGGGGTGTCGAGCGTTTGCCATGGGAGGAGCTTTTGTGGCGGTGGCGGATGACCCGAGCGCCGTTTTTCATAATCCTGCCGGTTTGGTCTATCAAGAAAGGACTTTCAATCTATCTATTGATGGATTCTACATCTCTCCGCACCATGAGTATGTCACGACTGATGGGGAAAGAATCGATAGCCGGTACAAGACCTCATTGCCTCAATTCTTTCTCACCTTCAGGGCAAACGAGAGGCTGACTTTTGGACTCGGATTTTATGTGCCTTATGCAGGGGGAGGAGTCGACTGGAAAGAAAGCGTAGCGGCGCAACCCTTCAAATTAACTATGGGAGTTTATAGTGTAACACCAACCATATCTTATAAATTCAGCGATAAGCTATCCGTCGGTTTCAACCTGAATTTTTATAGCGGCGTCTTGAATATTGATATGGTGGATGCAGCTTTTGGTCCTATGAAATCGGAGGAGAAGGGTTCGGCTGTTTCGGCTGGTTTTGGTCTGATGTTCAGGCCTTCTCAGAGAGTGAGTATCGGATTGGGTGTCAGGGGCCCGGCAAAGATGACACTTACAGGAAGAACGGAAGTAACATTCACAGATCCTCTATTAGGGACTTTCCCGATACTGCTTGATTCAGAAACCTCTTTTAATCTTCCTTGGGATTTTGAGTTAGGGTTTGCCTACAGGATCACTGAAAATCTGCTCTTTTCGACCAGTGCCCAGTACACCATGTGGTCAGCCCTGGATAGTGTTAAAAAAGTCATGATAAACGTCCCCGTCGCAGGAGACATAGAAGAGACACAAATCATGAACTACGAAGATATTCTTATCATGAGAGCCGGCTTTGAATATTTCATTTCAGGAGGAGTTATCCTCCGTGGAGGCCTCGGGTACGACCGCTGCGCGTGTCCAGAAGACACATTAGATTATAAGGGGAACATCGATGTGGACAAATTCACATTAATCGGGGGAATAGGATACCGGACAGGGCGGACACAGATCGACTTCGTTTACGCCTATGCGGCTGGGGAAGAACGGGAAAAGCCGATTACAGGCTTTCTTTCTCCAGAGAGATACAACCTCAGCGCGGCGATAATGGGTGTGGGGGTTACCTTTTCTTTTTAATCGCTGGGATTATGCAGAAAGGAATTTTCCTTTAAGAACGATCTCTGCCGGACCAGATTGATAGACCTTTTTTTTCTCCCATTCCACAGTTAAGTACCCCATGCTTGTCCTGACCTGCACTTTTCTTTCTGTGAGGTTTTTCAGGATAGATGCCACTGCGGCCGCGCAGGAGCCACTTCCTGAGGAAAGAGTTTCACCCACACCCCTTTCCCAGAAAAGGACGTCGATGACATCTCTTCCCAGAACCCTTATAAATTCAATATTCGTCCTGTTCGGGAAGAAAGGATGAGATTCGATCTCTCGTCCGATCTGATGCCACTCGATACGGGCAGGAAAACGGTCGACAAAGATTGCGCAGTGAGGATTTCCGAGAGAAATGGCTGTTATGGGGTATATTTTTTGATTGATGGAAAGGGGATAATCGATTATTTTATCGTGAGTTGAGCCGTCATCAAAAGGGATATCCTTGGATTTCAAATGGGGAATGCCCATCTCTATCCTCATAAAAAAAAGGTTCTTTTTTCTTTCGATAAGTTTGCATTCTCTTCGGCCTGCTGTGGTGAGGAAGATTATCTGGGGGGATCTGATTTTTTTCTGGTGGTAGAGATAGGCAGCCGCGCATCTCAATCCGTTACCCGAGATTTCGGCTTCAGTACCATCGGCATTGAATATTCGGAATTTAACGCGGCCTTGCGCTTTGTCTTTGACCGAAATGAGGAGGAGACCATCGGCTCCGACTCCTGTGTGGCGGTCACAGATTCTTCCCGCAAAAGTGCTTATGTCAGGGAATGGCTTCGACTCCGTTTCGTCGATGATCAGGAAATCGTTACCGAGTGAATGGATTTTAAAAAATTTCATTCTGGAATCTTGAGAGTTATGACGCGTTCTCCGGATTCTCCATCACGCTCTCTCCGGATGAGCAGGATAAGCCCATCTCCAGGTTTCAGCTTATCTATGATTTTTTCAAGGTCATCTGTGTCTCTGACCTCTTGTCTGTTGGCTTCGAGGATGATATCCCCGGCCACAATGCCTTTTCGTTCAGCCTCGCTGTAACGGCGGACTTGGGTAATAAGGACTCCTTCCTCTGTTTGGAATCCATAGCGACGTGCCAGACGAGAACTCATACTCGTAACAGAGATCCCTAAATCTTTACCTGACGAGGTTGAGGCTTGTCCCCCCTCTTCTCCGGTTAATAATTCCTCGAGTTTCGCTGTTTTAACCATTTCTTTCCCATCTCTAATGATTTTGATATTGACTTTCGTGCCTGGCGCGGTATCCGCAATCATAAAAGATAAGTCGTGGCTGTTCTTCACAGGCTGGCCGTCGAACTCAACGATGACATCGTAACGTTCGAGTCCGGCTTTATCCGCGGGATCCCCAGGCGCAACCTGGGTGATAAATGCTCCCCTCCTTGATTTTAAATTCAGAGCTCGCCTTTCTTCTTCAGAAAGGTCCTGGGGGAATACTCCCAGATATCCTCTGATCACCTTGCCTTTTTCCTCAAGTTGTTTGACGACTTTCCTTGCCAGGTTGGAAGGGATGGCAAACCCGATGCCGATGCTTCCTCCCGTGGGGGAGGCGATCATGCTGGTGATTCCGATGACCTCGCCTTTCATGTTGACCAGGGGGCCGCCGCTGTTCCCGCGGTTGATGGCGGCGTCAGTCTGGATAAAGTCCTGATAAGAAGGGGCATTCGAACTCTGGAGGAGCTGCCTTCCTTTGGCGCTGACTATTCCTGCGGAGACGGTATGCTCAAAACCCAGGGGATTACCGATGGCTAAAACCCATTCTCCAATTTTGACTTGGCCAGAATCACCCAGCTCAGCATACGGCAGGTTTTTATCAGCGATCTTCAGCAGAGCCAAATCCGTTGGGGGGTCTGTTCCGATAACTTCGGCTTTATATTCTTTCTCCTGAAGAGAATAGATGATCACTTTTTCTGCGTTTTCCACGAGATGATTGTTGGTCAGGATGTACCCATCTGTGCTGATGAAGAAGCCCGTTCCTCTGACTTCAGAACGGAATTCTCTCTCTCTTCCACGAGGGGTTCCGAAGAATCTATCCCAGAAATCATCCCCCCAGTCATCGAAGAAACCGGCGACTCTTCTTTTTTCAATCCTTTCCGCACTGATTCTTACAACAGCAGGACCGATCATGTCCGCAATCCTGACAAAGTCTAGGTCTGGCTTTGCCTGAGGATTTGGAGAGGCGTAAAGAAAGGATGAAGATGGTGGAGATTCATTTAAGAAGCTTTTCGGCATATTTTTTTCAGGCAGATAGACGAATATATATCCTGCTAATATAATGCCTAAGAAGAAGCTAACAAGAGCAACTAAAGCAGTTTTTTTCATTTTCGGTCCTCCGTTCATTGATACTTTAAAATAGCATACTCGTAGGAAAAATTCAATCGGCCTACTTATTGTAAACTCAGAAGTTAGCGAAAAGTTGCATTAAAAATGCAATGGAGATATTATCTCATAGGTTGAGGAGATTTGTTGTGCACAAAGGCTTTTTAATCGTTTTCGAAGGAATAGATGGAGCGGGGAAGTCAACTCAGGCTGAGATTCTCATGAAAACGCTCCAGGAGAAAGGATTTAGTGTTGTCTATTTCCGCGAACCATCTGAGGGAAAATGGGGTCGTGAGATAAAAAAGAAGGCGGCTCATCCTGACTCGCTTTCTCCTGAAGAAGAATTGGAGCTGTTCCTGAAAGATAGGAAGGAAAACGTGGAGAAAAACCTTAAACCTGCCCTTAGGGAAAAAAAGATCGTCATTCTCGATAGGTATTATTTTTCGACGATTGCCTATCAAGGAGCGAAAAGGATAGATAAGGAACGGATAAAGAGAATGAATGAAGGATTTGTGGTCGAACCTGATTTGGTGTTCTTCCTTGATGTTGATCCCCAGGAGGGTTTAGACCGAATCAAGAATCGAAGGAAGAAAGATAAGCTTTTCGAACAAGCAGAATATCTGGTCAAAGTCCGGGAGATTTTCCGGAGCTTCCAGGGAGAAAAATTCATACACATAGATGCCTCGAAACCAAAAAAAGAGATCAGTGCACAAATCGAAAAAACCACCCTTGATTACTTCAACAGTAGAGTTGGGGTCAGACCTTAATCACTCTAGTCATTAGTGCTCAAATCTGTTATATTTTATTCTATGGGACTGAATAAGAAGTTTACGATTCGGATACGCAAAACAAGAAGGCCGGCTCGGTCACAACTTGTGGGAGTCCCTCCGGTCAGAGAAGCCAAAAAGCCTGTTAAGCGGCGAATCCTCAAAGCGTTTTTCCTATTTGTTCTTTTTTCTGCGGCCTGCTTTCTTGGAATAATTCTCGGGACATTTAGGGCCCTTCGGCAGAATCTTCCATCTGTTTCCGAATTGGAAGAGTATGAACCCAACGTCATTACCTCTATATTTGCGGATGATGGAGAAGTCATCGGAGAATACGCATTAGAAAAGAGAATTGAAGTACCTCTTGAAGTCATTCCTGATGTCCTCTTAAATGCGATTATCGCCACTGAAGACGCCAGGTTTTACACTCACGACGGCCTTGATTGGCGGGGTGTTATACGGTCTTTATGGGAAGATATCAAGATAAAGCTGCGAAGGGAAGGGAGAAAGCTTCATGGGGCAAGTACCATCACCATGCAGTTGGCCACAAATCTATATTTAACCCGCCGGCAAACCATCCGCCGGAAGCTGAAGGAAATCATGCTTGCCCTGCAGATTGAGAAGAGATATACCAAGCGGCAAATCCTGACTATGTACTGTAACCAGTTCAACCTCGGAGCCGGAGCCCACGGAGTCGAATCCGCCTCTCAGCTGTATTTTGGGAAGACTGTTTCGGAATTGAACCTGGAGGAAGCGGCAATGATCGCCGGGATTCTCAGAGGACCAGCCGTTTATGACCCCTATAAATATCCTGAGAATGCTTTTGGCCGCCGTAACCATGTGCTCGACCGCATGGTCGCGGAAGGATACTTGACTGAAATTGAAGCTGAAGAGGCCAAAGCCAGGCCTCTCAATGTGCTTCCCCGCCATAGAGAAACGACTGAATTCGCCGCTTATTTCAAGGAGGAAGTCCGCAGATATTTGATGGAAAATTATGGAGATGCCGCCGTTTACCGAAAAGGGATAAAGGTCTACACCACCTTGAATCCTTCTTACCAAAGATACGCTGAGGAAGAGCTCCTGAGCTGGCTCAGGGATCTGGATAAAGGACAGGGCTGGAGAGATGATAAGCGAAATTTACTGGAAGAGGGCCTCGAATCGCTCGAAGAACTGGATGCCAGCTCGCTCGAGAACTGGCCGCCATTTAGCTGGATGAAGCCATCGATCGAAGAGAGAGACATCATCGAAGCGGTTGTTTTATCGGTCGAGAGTGAAGAGGCAATCGTAAAAGTGAAGGATTATATGGGGACTTTGAAGGCCGATGACTCCACGAAAGAATGGACGAAGTCCGACAACCTGGAAAATATAATTAAAGAAGGGGATGTGATCCAGGTCAGGATCAATTCAATCGACGAGGAAAACAAAGAACTTCTTGTTTCTCTGGACCAGGAACCCATCCTCGAGTGCGCTTTTCTGGCCATCGAGCCTCAAACCGGACAGATCAAAGTCATGGTAGGCGGCCGTTCTTACCGGAATAGTGAATGGAATAACGCGACTCAGGCCTTACGGCAGGTCGGCTCCGCCATAAAACCTCTTCTTTATACTGCAGCTTTGGATAGCCGGCTGTTCACTCCTGCCAGCGTGATCATTGACGAGCCCACAGACTTCTATGACAAGTGGTCGGAACAGCCGTATGCACCGAACAATTATGATAATAGATACAAGGGAGTTGTGACAGTCCGGCGAGGCCTGGAGCAATCAAGGAATATCGTAACGGTCAAACTTCTTGAATCCATCTCTCCCCAGAAAGGTGTGGAATACATTCGTAAGTTCGGGATTACTTCTTCCTCTGTGTATCCTTATCTTTCCCTGGCATTAGGAGCTCCGGAAGTGCGTTTAATCGAAATGGTTTCCGCGTATTCCACTTTTCCCAATAAAGGCGTGCGGGCAAAACCATATTTCATTACCCGCATTGAAGACAAAGACGGGAACATATTAGAAGAGGCCAGGATTGAATCGGAAGAAGTGATTTCTCCCCAGACTGCTTACATGATGACCTATTTGCTTCGAGGAGCGATAGAGAATTCAGGAGGAACGGGCTGGCAGGCCAAGAGGTTAAACTGGCCTTTGGGCGGAAAGACGGGTACGACTGACAATTTTTCTGATGCCTGGTATCTCGGCTTTTCCCCATCTCTTTGCGCGGGCGTCTGGATTGGGCATCAGACAAAAATGAGTATCGGAGAGCGGCAGTCCGGAGCTGTTGCCGCCCAGCCACCGTGGGTGAGATTTTTCGAAAAAATCATCAGAGATAAAAAGAAAAAAGCAGAGGAAGAGAGAAAAGCTGTGGAGAACGTAATTGCTGAAGCATTAGGAAGGAATTTTGAAGAAGGTCAAGAGGAAGATGAAGAAGATCCTCTTGTTATCGAGGAATTTGAAGTCCCCCCGGGTCTTTTATTCGTGGATATTGATAGGAAGACCGGTCTGCTGGCGACTCCCGATTGCCTCTATCCTTTTAAGGAAGTTTTCTTCCCCGACACAGAGCCTGACAGATGGTGTTCGCTCGAAGATCATTTGCGAGTTCTTGATTATTATGAAAAGCTCAATATAAGAAAACCCTGATAGTCCAAAGAAAAAGAAGGCATTCCTTTATTTACCGAGCCCATTCATGAAAGAAAGTTGAATCTTGATTTTGAGAAAGACCTAACTAATGAGCTCATATCATTGAAAATAATGTATAGTGTCGGCATGATTTATGAATAATTCAGGTTAGCCCATCCTGCATACAGATTTGTCAAAACTGGATTAAAGAGGTGAAACGCTGTCTTTATTTTTTCTTCCTGATCTTGCGGGAGCCTGATGATGAGCGGGAAGAACGAGAGGCCGAAGAGGAACTTCGTGAGGAGGCTGAGGATGACCTTGACCTCGAGGACGAGCTGATTCTTTTTGCTTTTGAGTTGCTGGAACTTCTTTGAGATGAAGAAGTGATTCTTGCCGACCGGCTGCTCTTCGAGGTGCCGCTAGTGATGCGGCTGATAAGAGAGCTCGATTTTCTGGTTTTAATTTTTCTCGGGTAATTCTTTACACTGATTTCAGGCGAAGGCGGATACCCGAAGGAGCTTTTTTTAACAGCCTTTTTGGCAGAACTTGCGCTCGATTCTTTTCCCTTTATACTCTGTGCCGGGCTTGATTTTTTATCGAGGATTTTCCTCTCACCAGAAGCTTTTAAATCCGATGATTCCTTTTTGTCTGTCCTTCTCTCATCTACAGATTCAGGTTTCCTGATAGTGGATTGACTCAATCTCTTCGTCTTTCCGCCTTCGGGCGGCCTTTCGATTTTCTTGAGCATGAGCTTCCGGCCTTCGAGTCTTTCTGCAGAAATCTTGCTCTTTGTTGGCCTGAGGGATGGATTTTCGTTCGAAAGGCTGATTCTGCCCAGCTTTCTAACAGATTCTTCACTCAATGCAACTCGGGAAACGTTTCGCGCTTTGAGTTGATTTTTGTGAATCACGGTCAGAACCCGAGAACGGGAAGGATAGCTTGAATCTCTATATCGGGGGTAATAGACATTGTTGATTATCACGCCCGGATAGCCGTAGTAGCTTAAAGGTGCCCAGCCGAAGTAATCATATCCCCAGTACCAGCTTACCCAGGCTGGTCCCCAGAGGGTTGTGGGAATCCAGTACCATCCGAGCCCATACCGCCAGTGCCATCTCCCGTAGTGGTAAGTGCACCAGCCCCAGGGTTCATAAGGAATCCACGTCCAGCCGGCGAGAGACATCCATGTCCATCGGCCGTTGAAATACGGACGCCAGGCTGTGTCAACACCCCCCGGGACCCAGACATAGCCGTAAGGAGCGATGTAGACCCAATCCCCGTATTCAGCCAGTTCATACTCAAAATCTTCCAGTTCTTCAGGGAGGTACTTCTTTGCGAGATGTTTCCGAATCTCGGAATTTCTGTGAGCACTCCATTTGTCGAAACTGTCCTCAGCCACAGCAGCGAATTGTGTGGGACGGGAGGTGAAATGGGCATCGGAGACCTCGAGTCTTTGCTGGTTTTTGATCAAGACTGAGCCTGTTTCCCCAGCGGCTTCCACCATGCCGTCGAAAACGAATATCTCAGTTTCACGGTTCTGCCTCACATCTATTCTGTACAATCCAGCATCTAGAACATAGACAGAGACATCTGAGGTATGGATTTCAATGTTCTTTTCTTCTTCTAAAGATTCCACATGAAAGTAAGCGTTTCCTGCCCAGATGCGAACTCGCACGAGCTCATACCCCTTTTTCGGCAGGTTCATGAAATCAATTTTTGTTTCTTTGTCTAGCCTGACATAGTTTCCATTTCCTAGATAAATTTCTGCCCGTCCATCAGTCGTGCCCAACCTGTCTCCCTCACTGATCGGCATGTTCACCACGGCTTCTTCATAGCCGAGGTCCGCCGCTTTCTGGATGTATGTGCTTCCTGTCAGGAAACTGAGTCTTGCGAATGAGTTGTTTGTGTATTCTGTCTCTTCGGCAAGCAATGGAGATAGAAAAATAAGAAGTGCTGAAAAAAATACGGCCATTTTTTTCATTTTTCTTCTCCTTTTATCTCATATAAGTATATCACATCATACTATTATGCAAATAATATGCCAATTCTTCTCCCCTTAAGCTTGTTGTATTTGGGGACAATTTATGTCCTTATAAGATGACGGATGTCAGAAGATGGGGACGTTTCCCTCAGAAAAAGGGGACAGGCCCACTGCTGTCCGGTTGTTGAATTTCAAAATCCTTCTAACTCCAATATATACATAAAGTTACGGCAGATTTCCACCGTAATCGATTTGAACGCAAATTCCAATTTTTTTTGTTGTAACTTCAATAATATCAACAAAAAATTTTTTATTTTGTGTTTAACCGGACACTAGTGGGACAGGCCCCTTTTTATTAAGAAGGGGGACAATCCCTCTTCTTTAAAAATAATGACTAAAAGGGACAGTCCCCAAAAAAGGGGCCTGTTGTTTGTGCTCAGTAATTAGCCTGAATTATTCATAAAATCTGCCGACACTATAATCTATTGTCAATGATATGAACTCTTTAGGTAAGTTTCTCTCCAAATCAAGATTCAAACTTTCTTTACTGTCTATTATTTCACTATATGTCGGCATTTTTTACCTTTCAGGCGAGCCGATCTCACTGCATCTGCTTTGTTGCGGCCCAATCGCGGTGGAGAACCACAGCTTCATGAGCCGACGCCTCGCATCTACAGCAACCTCGACTCGTGAATAATCCAGGTTAGGTAACTCTTTTGGCAATGATATTGAAGGCAAAAGTGTCATTGCGAGCGAAGCGTGGC
>CAZSGR010000068.1:2337-14153 GCA_964606185.1 uncultured Eubacteriales bacterium | reverse complement strand
ATTACATAGAGGATAGGTATGGATCGGGGGTCTCTTTTTATCTAACTCGTTTTTTAAGGTTGGATTACAATTTTTTTTATGGAGAGGCATATTATCCTGAAGTAGCGCTTCTTCAAACGCCGGATGGCCGGATGGAAGAGATAAAAAGGAAAGATATCTATCGTGTCCATACAGTAGGTTTTGTTTTCAGGATTATCAGAAATACAGGTATTGGAGTGATGGTCAATTTCTGGGAGAGGGAGTCGAATGTTTACTGGGCAAACAGGAATAGAAAGTTTGTGGGAGGATATATAACTTATGAATTTTAAAAATAGTAAAAAATTGAAGTAAAGAGAAAGAACATGCTCATAAACGCATTAGTATTATTCCTCTGAAAATCTGAATTTCAATATTGGAGATAAAAATGACAAATTTAGAGAAAAGAAAAAGCCTGGATTTGTGGGAATACTGGAGAGTAATCACCAAGAGGAAATGGGTGATTATTGCTTTCGCATCCTCTCTTTTCTTATTTACAGTAATTTTCTCTTTTCTGGCTACTCCAAAGTATCAAGCAACGACTACCTTGCTCATTGAAGAGGAAACTTCAAAGATTTTAAGTATAGAAGAGACTTTTAGCTATCAGCCTCAGATCTTTCGTGATCTCAGATTCTTTAATACCCAGCTAAGACTGATAAAGAGCGAATCTCTTGCGGAAAGAGTTGCTAGAAGAATGAATCTTTTATCACAGGAAGAGTTCGCATCAGAAGAGAATAAAAGCCTGATCAGTTCAATCAAAGAATTTGTTAGTTTCAGATGGATAAGAGCGAAGAATAAATCTGATGAAAATGGATCTAATCCTGTTATATTGTCGAATCCATATTCAGGAATTGTAAAAACAGTTCAAGGAAATATCGATGTTAAGCCCGTTCGCGATACAAAATTGGTAGAAGTTAGTTTCGTTTCCTCCTCGCCAATTTTAGCAACAGAAATCGTTAATACTTTAGCTGAGGAGTTCATCAATTTTTCCGTTGAAAAGCGGTATGAAACAACACAGCAGGCTTCAGACTTCCTGAGTGAACAGATCGCAAATCTAAGGGAGGAATTGGCAGCAAAGGAAAGAGAACTTCAGAGATACGGACAGGAAAAGGAACTTTATTTTTTAAGTGATACGGAAAACATAACTGTTAGCAAACTTGCTGATTTAAATGCAGCATACACCCAGGCTCAGATCGACCGGATAAATGCTGAAGCCGTCTATCGCGAGCTTAAAGATTTTAATAAGGGTTTTTTACCTCAGTTTGTGAACAACCCGGTGATTCAGGAACTCATTACTGAATATGCAAACATCAAAAATGAATTTGAAGAAAAAAGTAAGAAGTTCAAACCGAGTTATCCAGAAATGATTCAGCTCAAGGCTAAGCTGGATAGCATGTGGAGCGAGATTGAAAAATCTGTGGATGCCGCTGAATCTGAATACCGTTCTGCCTTAAATAAAGAAAATTCGTTAAAGAAGTTACTCGATGAACAAAAAGCCGATGTAGCGAGGATGGATTCTAATGCCATTCTTTACAACAGCATAAAGATTGAAGTGGAGAATAAGCGGAGGCTTCTCAACACTCTTGGTGAGAGACGGAATGAGACATTGGTTTCTGCAAGATTGGGGGGACTCAAGACAAGCAATATAAGTATTATTGATAGGGCGAAAATACCGGAGAGTCCAGTATCACCCAAGAAGAAAATGAATATAATTCTGGCTTTTATCTTTGGTATTTTTGGCGGGATAGGTCTTTGTTTTGTCTTTGAATATTTAGACAATACAGTGAAAGGGCCTGAAGATGTTGAGAAGCTGGCTGCTCTTCCTTCACTCGGTGTCATCCCCTACCTTTCTCCGGAAAGCGGAAAGAAAAATAAGAAGCACAGTTACTACTCCCGCTATAACTATTCCAATTCAAAGAAAAATCCGAAGAGCGGGGAAAATAAGCCACATATTAAAAATATTGAGCTCGTGAATTATTTGAATCCTAATTTCTTTATCTCAGAAGATTACAGGACAATCAGAACCTCTATCTTGCTGTCTCATGCCGAAAGTCCGCCAAAAACAATAGTCTTTTCAAGTTCCTTACCGAAGGAAGGAAAAACAACAACAGTGGCCAATTTGGCTGTTTCCTTTTCCCAATTATCTGAAAAAGTCCTTGTTATCGACTCAGATTTGCGGAGACCCCGGCTTCATCGGATATTTAAAGCGAGAAACTCAACAGGATTGAGTGGGTATTTGACCGGAAAGGTTTCTCTTGAAGAAGCGATTCAAAAGACATCTGTAGATAACGTCTGGATTTTGCCCAGCGGTCTTATTCCTCCTTATCCGGCTGAGCTTCTGAATTCAAAAAAGATGAGAGAAATGCTGCAAGAATTAAAGAGCAGTTTTGATTTTATACTGTTAGATACAACCCCTGTGCTTGGTGTGATTGACGCCGTTATTGTCTCATCTATGGTAGATAGCGCTGTTTTGGTTATAAAGGCAGGAGAGACAGTGAAGAAGCCATTTTTAAACGCTGTCGGAGAATTAAGAAAGACTAATACAAAAATTCTGGGGGTTGTCTTTAACTATCTTAAGGTGAGTAAAGGAGATTATAGCTATATGGACTATTATCGATACTACCGGCATTATTATACTGAGGCTGGAGACAGCGCAAAGTAAAAGTTAGGCTCCCCCAAAAACAACATATAAAGATTTAGAAATGGGACTGAGGGTAAAAATTAAAAAAAAGTCTGGAAAGACTCATGCTGTTCTTAATCGAAAAGACCTGGTCTGTCGAAAGATCGTTGAATACGGCATATTGGGAGTCCTCATTTTCAGCCCTCTCCCTGCCGCATCCGTAGAAGAGTGGGCGATACTGGTGATTCAACTCGCTGTGATTATCATGATGATCGCTTATTTCCTGATGAAGGAAAAGCCTCAGAATAACATCCTCCTTTCTCATTCCTTGAAATGGCCAAGGTATTTATTCATAGCCTTATTTATTTTAATGGCCATCGAGCTCATCCCTCTTCCCAAGTATGTGATTAAAATTCTCTCCTCGAACGCCTACTCTTTTCAGAATCTTTACCAGACTGATTTTTCACAGATAAACTTCTTGAGTTTATCTTTAATTCCGTCTCATTCAATCCAGGCAGGGCTCGAGCTTCTTACCTATTTTTTTCTTGGCTTTCTGATTGTCAGAACCGTAACCAGCCGTCATCAGGTGATGCGCATCTTTTATGTGTTGATTCTGATGGGAATTTTAGAGGCTTTTTATGGTCTGTTCGAGCTTTATAGGAAGAATCCAAGGATTTTATTCTATGAAAAAACTGACTATCTTGATTCTGTCACCGGAACTTTTGTCAACAGAAATCATCTTTCAGGATACCTGGAGATGGTCATCCCCTTATGCATAGGGCTGATCATAGCCAGGATGGATCTTGGTTCATTAGCGGGCTTGAGATGGAGAGAGAAGCTCCTTCGGTTATCGGAAAAAGGACTGGGGACCAATATTATTCTTTCTTTAGGCGTCATCTTCATGTCTGTGGCAGTCATTTTTTCAAAGTCCCGCTCTGGATTATCTCTCCTTATTTTCGCTTTTATCCTCTTTTTTGGCTTAAGCATGCTGTTTATAAGAGGAACCATCCACCAAAAGAGCTGGATAAAAAAATTCTTGACTATTGTATTCCTTTTTATACTATTTATCGCCCTTTATGTCGGCATAGAGGCCAATCTTGAAAGGTTTGCTTTGGATAAAATTCTACACGCGGATAGGCCTGTTGTTTGGGGAAATACCGTCACCATTTTTTCCGATTACCCTCTTTTCGGGACAGGTTTAGGTACATTCGATTTTATCTATCCGGCTTACGAGGACAGCAAAGAATATGCCCGTTACCTCCATGCGCATAATGATTATCTCGAGTATTTAGCAGAGCTGGGAGTTTTGGGGTTCGTGTTTCTTGCTGGAGGGATTCTGATTATGCTGATAAATTCCTTTCTTGTCTGGAAAGAAAGGAGACATCCCTGGGTGAAGGGGCTTTCTCTAGGAGGGATCGTTGCAGTCATCTGTATGCTGATTCACAGCGTGACGGATTTCAACCTCCAGATTCCTGCCAATATGGTGCTTTTTTCTGTGGTGCTTTCCCTGACAATAACAGTCTCGTTCTACAAGCGGAAAGAGGGAAATAACACGTTGGCAAGCATGAATACCAAGGGCAGAGGCCGATGAATATCATAAAAAGAGTTCTCTTTATAATCATGCTTCTTGCGGTTGCAGGAGTCGATTTTCTCATCTACTGGAATGTCCGCTTGTATTATCGTGCTGGAGATATAAGGGAGAGTCAAAGAAAGATTGAAGTTCTCAATAGAGCGAATCAGTTTTATCCTTTGAACGATTTTGTTTTTTATGAGTTGGGAAAAGCGTATTATGTATTGGGAAGCCAAAATCTGGCCGACAGAACTAAGAGCGAATCCTATCTTCAGGAATCCATAGAAAACTATAAACATTCCGTAAGACTCAATCCCGCTTCTTACTTAACCCATTATCGTTTTGCTCAAACTCTTAACCTTATGAGCTATATTTCACCTTCAACAGATCTTAATGCGTATGAGGGATACAAAAAAGTGGCTCTTCTCCTTGGTCACAACCACCCGTTCTATTATGAAGTGGGGAAAATTCTTCTTACACGCTGGAACGAGCTTTCAGAGGAAGAAAGAAATTTTACCATAGAGGTGTTGGGAAAAATTGGGGAAGAAAAAAACAACGAGAAGATTCAGAGCCTCATGCAGATCTGGGACATAAATGTTAAAGATTACAGTGTTATGGAAAAAATACTGCCTGAAGATGCCCGGATTTACCGGATGTATGCGAAGTTTTTAGGAGAGAAGTCTCTTTCCCTGGAGGAGGGGCATAAATTTTTGGCTAAGGCTGAGCATTTGGAATTTGAGACAGCGAAAGCAAAATTCATATCCGGTGAGAAAAAGCTCCTTTATTATCGCGTAAATGAGGCTTTCGAAGAGTTCAATTCCTGTCTCAATATCCTGAAAAGAATGAGATTCTATCAAAACCTTACGCCGCAGAACCTGATTGATCTATCAGAGTTCAATGAGCTGCAGAAACGTGTTTTTCTGAATCTGGCCAAGTGCCGGCTGGAGGAAGGAGCAGAGTTTAAGGAAGTCGAGGATTATTTATATAGATATTTATTTTTTGAGGATAAAGTATCGGCTGTGAATGAGCTTGAAACCTATCTCACCAGGCGAAATTTGATAAACGACAAACTGGATCCTGATTTTGACGATTTAGACCATCTCTATTTCCAGATGTTCCTCTATTTCAAGCAGAGCCGCTATAGAGATATTGCAAGAGTTGGCCGTCTTTTACAGCAGAGCCTGGTTGTCGTTCCTGAAGAAAGGAAAAGACCGTATATCAAGATCTTGCATTTAATAGGCGACTCTCTTCAAAAACTGGATTTTGTGTATGACGCCAGCGAGTTTTATCAAAAAGCACAAGAAATTGAGACAGATAATCTGGATACCTTGCTGAAGCTGCTCCAGAATTATGAGAGACTGGGTGAAAGAGACAAAATTGAGAATATACAAAGAGAGATAGAGAAGACTCTTTCCAGGCAAGATATTAGCACAAAAAATAGAACCATAAATAAAGGCCAAAGCTTTTCACGCAAGATGGTCCTGGATGGACGGGAGATTCAATTAGACCTGTATTTCAAAAATATCCAGGAAGAGATAAAGCCGTTCGTAGCTGTGTTTTTTAATGACCAAGTCGTCTATGAAGATTATTTACAGAAAGAATCCATCTCCATACCTTTGGTCTCAAAGGTCGGTGAGAACATTATTCAAATTGTTGCTGTCAACCGTTCGGCTGAACTGAACGGAATCGAATGGAAAGCTTCTGGTCCAAAATATTGATTAATCATAAGATTTCGATTAATTATGTGAATAACCAGGGCCTCAGCTTGGAAGTTATACTCTTAAAATTTAAGATGAATGAATAGCTGGTCGGAAGCTCTGTGTAGGTAAGAAAATTTAATTTTGAAATTTTGAAAATTCTTTAAAAATTCTCTTGACAAATCATTTAAAAATAAATAGGCTAAGATAGCCAGATTTAAGAGGAGGGTTTCAATGAAAAAATCTAGACCAAAAAAAGCTGCTGTTTTCCTCTTTATTTTTGCTTTCATGGCTTTGTATTCTCCCCGACTTCTTGCAGATACTCCAAATACAGGAAACCTCACCGGATTCATCTATAAAGTAGACAGAACATCACCCTTCGAAAAGGCATTTGTTCGATTGCAAAATGTTGCGACAGGAAGTATCTATAAAAGCACGATTTCTGACGCGTTCGGAGCTTTCTGGATCGATGAGATTGAAAGAGGCTTGTATATCGTCAGTATAAGGACAGAAGAAGGATATTTTAAGAGCAGAAATATCATAGGAGTTAGAGAGAACGAAACTGCCAAAGCTGCATTTGCCTTAAAATTTATAGGCAGAGAGAGAAAAGAGAATATCCCTGTCGGTACAGCAGAAGTCATTGCTTCCTCAGAGCCTGTTATTTATGATTACAGAGTTGTGGCATCGGATGTGCCAGGTGATCCACCAGTTGATCCACCTGCAGATCCTCCGGCTGACCCACCTGCCGATCCACCTGCCAATCCGCCAGATCCGCCAGGTAAACCAGATCCGCCAGGTCCACCGGATGTCCCCCCTGGACCGCCGGATGTTCCCCCCGGACCTCCCGTTGATCCACCTGAACCTGATCCTTCTCCGCATAAACCTGCTAAGTAAAAGTAGCGATAAAAGTTATTTAAGCCAGTTGCTTTAAGAATTCTTATCTTAAGGTTGCATTCACTAAATATATGAAGCCTCCCTTGCATCAAACGAGAATACTTTTATAATTATACTCACAGACCTGTGAGTTACTAAATTTAAAAGAAAGTGATCAAGAGAGGATTCTAATCGCCACAACCATTTTTTAAGGTGAACAAATTGAAACGTCAAATTACCGTTCTCGCATTATTCTTCGGTGTATTGTTTTCCGTGTTCCTCTTCTCCCAGGAAAAAGCGACCTTAGAATACAAAATTGGGGCTCAGGACCTGTTGGACATCAGTGTTTTTGGTCTGGATGATTTGAACAGGACCGTAAGAGTTTCAGAGGACGGAACCATCACTCTTCCCTTATTAGGAGAAATCAAAGTCGGAGGATTGACTAAAACAGGGCTTGAGAATAAATTGAACGGACTTCTTGAGGAAAAATACCTGCATAACCCTCAAGTCACAGTGTTTATTCAAGAACATCAAAGTACGAGAGTTTCAGTCCTCGGGGCTGTCAGGAATCCGGGTCTCTATGATCTTCTGGGACGGGAGACATTGATGCAGATCATCTCCCAGGCAGGCGGCCTGACCACCGATACTGGGGATGAGATCATCATCATGCGCCAGCGTGAGGATGGCGTGAGCAATTCCTTGAAAATCTCGATTTATGATTTATTCGTAAAAGGCGATGCCACACTGAATGTTCCCCTTCAGCCCAATGATATTATCAATGTGCCAATCGACAAGACTGTCTATGTCTATGTCATGGGCCAAGTGAACAAGCCAGGTGCTCTTGAGGTGAAACGGTCAAGTATCCCCACCCTTCTTCAGGCTATCGCTCAAGCCGGTGGATTCTCAGAGCGAGCCTCAAAGGGAAGAGTCCTGGTCAAGAGAAAAGACGAAAAAACTGGCAGGGAGATCCAGATAAAAGTCAACGTCAAAAACATCCTCAAGAGAAGGAAAAAAGATATTCAGCTCTTGGAGAATGATGTCGTTTTCGTTCCGGAAAAGGCTTTTTAGACCTAAACTCGATAAATCTTCCTGACTTTACTCCTTAATTTATTGTCTTCCCTAAATCTATTATTCTCCCTGGTGGTTCTTATAAAATGATCGATTTACATTCACATATACTTCCGGGATTAGATGACGGAGCCCGAAGCCTTCATGAATCTCTGGAAATAGCCAGAATTGCAGAGAAAGACGGAATTAAGAAGATGGTTGCCACGCCTCATCTGTTCAGGGGAGGGTATGTCCATGAAGACCTTGGCATCATCCAGAGAAAGCGGGATGAACTCAGCCAGGCATTGAACGAGAATGAAATTCCCCTCGAGATCCTCACTGGCGCAGAGGTCCATATTTCTCACAATCTCATTGAGCAGATAAAGCAAAATAAACAGCATTTGACGCTGAATAAAAGCTCATACATTTTTGTTGAGTTTCCATCAGACCATGTTTTCCCGGGAGTGAAAAATCTTTTTTTCGAGTTGATGAGTGAAGGAATAATTCCCATAATCACTCATCCGGAGAGAAATTCGGTTTTTATCAGCACGCCCTCTTTGCTCTATGAGCTCATCCAGATGGGAGCGCTTTCCCAGGCTAATAGTGGAAGTTTCTCCGGACTCTATGGAAAAACAGCTGAGGAAGCGATCCTTCACTTTTTGGAATTGAATCTAATCCACTTTATTGCCAGCGATTGCCACAATACGCGAACCATTGTCCCTCGACTCTCAGAAGCAGTCGAAAGAGCTGTAACAATCATTGGCGAGGAGAAAGCTCAGGCACTTGTCAAGGATAATCCCCTGGCTGTTTTGGCTGATGAGGAGATTCCAAATCTTGATGATCCGATTCATCCGAAAGAAAAAGAAAAGTCATTCAAGATACATATCTCGAGCATTTTTAGTGGTAGAAAGTAAACTATCTCCAATGGCTGGCGTGTCATTTAGATCGATCATGGACTATAGGTTATATTAAAAAGGATTGTTTTCTCAGCGCGCCTTTTTACCATAATCAACTAAACAGAAAAAAAGCAGGCAGCCTTTCGAAAGAAGGCTGCCTTTTTTTTTGTCAACATATGTGGTTGTGAAAATTATTGGGAGGTATCCTACCCGAATAGCTGAGCGGGATCTGGGGAAAATTCGGGAGAAGCTCTTACATTTTCATACGTCATGCCGCTCTCAATTTCTGATTGATGGTCGATATGATGATACAGCCACCTCACATTATGGAAATTTCTCATTCATTCTGATAGCATGGGTAAAGAATGAATTTTCAAATGAGCGCTGCCAAAAAAATTGCCTCTGCCATTCTCGTTATATGTTTGTCACTCCTTACTTACGGAATCCAGAATTACTCACAACAGGAGGTCGATAAGGTTTTAAAAGCAATAGAGAAAGTAGAAAGAGAAACAGCCGGTCAAACGAAGCGCCCTATGAAAAAAATTTCTATCACTGAAAGTGAGCTCAATTCTTATATTGCCTACCGGATAGAAAAAAAGAATGAAAAATTCATGAAAGAGCTCCGGATTAAGTTATTTAAAAAGAATAAGGTCGAAGGGATGGTATTAGTAGATTTAAAAGGGGAGAGAGTTCCCAGCTTTCTTCGTCCCCAGATGTCTTTATACTTTGGGGGAAAGCTTGAAGCGAGAGATGGCCTGGTAAAATTCATATTGAAAGACCTTTTTCTTGAGGAACAGCGTATTGAACCGAAAGTGCTGGATTTTATCATCGCCTTTGCGGCCAAAATCGAAAATTATGAGGTCTGGAGTATAAACGATTGGTGGGAGCTCCCTCACGGGTTAAAAGATGTTGAGACGGAGAATCATAAGGCCGTTTTTTTCTATTAGAATAAAAAGGCGGGAATAGAGATTTAGGGTTTAGAGGAAAAGAGAAGTCCTCTTACCAAATACCAGGAAACCAGACCCAGGTAAAAACGAGGCCTTCCCGAAAAGAGCTTTTATAACAGGTCAAACAATCTATGATTCGGATAATCGGCGGAATTTATAAGGGGAAGAGGCTTAAAAGGGTACGGGGCTCCTGTGTGCGTCCCATGCCCCATAAACTCAGAGAAACAATGTTCAGTATTATTCAAGAGGATATTAAAAGCAGTGTATTCCTGGATGGGTTTGCAGGCACTGGTTCTGTGGGGATAGAGGCTTTGAGCCGGGGGGCTGAAAGAGTGATTTTTATTGATGAGTATAATCCTTCCATAAGGGTAATAAAATCCAACTTGGCCAAATGTGAGGCTGAGGAGAAAGCCTGGGTCATCCGGAGAGAATTCAACCGTGCGGTTATTCATCTTGCTTTGGAGGGTGTGAAGTTCGATCTTATCTTTCTCGATCCTCCATACAGACTGCTGGAAGAAAGAAATCCGCTTAAAGTCATAAAAAAGAGGGGAATTCTCAAGCCTGAGGGATTGATTATCCTGCGCCATCATTTTAAGACGAGGTTTAATGCGAAGTATTACCAGCTCCAAAGACAAACAACGATCGGAGATGACACGCTCTCTTTTTATGAATAAAGAGTTGAATGGGATCAGTATGAAGGGGTCAGGGCTCGACATTAGACATTCTCAATTTCAACATTCATAGAATGACCTGTAACAGTCTCTTCATCATGATATCTCATTGTTTAGAGAGGGGTGGAGAGCTTAAATAGATTTGATCGAACTAAAATACACTGAGAACAAAGCCTATCTTCCGGGCAGCTTTTTAGCCTGGTTTTAAAGGGATGATGTCCAATGTCGAGCCCTGACCCCAATTTGTGATGTTTTTGTTTGATTTGGCTGAGAGAATAGATTAAAATTTCAGGCTATAATTTCGGGAATTTTATAAATGAAAAAATCGAGTCCGAAAGACTTCCCAGGTTTACGTTTGGAACCCTCATTCCAGGAAGATGAAATATTTTCGAGCGTGGCTGGAGATAAGGGAACTTCTTTGTTTTTAGGCCGTTACTCCTTGAATCAGGTCGCTGCGGTTTTAAACAAGAGGAACTTTTTCAAAGATGCCAAAAAAAGAAAATTATGGCCTTTAGAATTTGACCTGGATTCATCCGAATATCCCTTGCAGAGGTTTCGGATTTTCTATGAGCAGAAGAAATCTGAAAAGATGATAGTCGATTTGAAGATTAAAGAAGGAGTGTTTCACTTAAAAAAGAAGTTGACTTTGGATTTCCCGATTTCTGAATGTAAATTTCTCTTCCTGGAGTGGCTGACTCTTCAAAATCCTCTCTTGAACTTCTCAGGGGAGAAATCACCTCTCCCCGGACAAGAACATCCAGGTCTTGGCTTGGGAAAGAAAGTCCTGGATATTTTTATCTATCTCGCTCGGATCACACGCAAAGATGGTCTTATCGCTTTTCCGGCTTATTTCCACAATGCGTTGCTGTTTTCCCGCTATTTATATTTTATCAATCCTGAAAAGATAGGTGAAGTCCAGGCAATCAGAGAGACTTTTCCCGACGTGACGTTCAAACAGCTGGCCTGGATTGTCCATCTCAATTGCATGAGGGAAAGTCAAGGCAAGAAGTATGAGTGGAGAGCCGAGGAGGAGGTTTATCCTTTGAATAAAGATTTAAAGAGATATTTTGATTCAAAGAAATATCGAAGTATAGCCAGGGAATCAAAGGAAGATTTGCATTTTCAGGTTGATTGGGAATGCTTTAACAAAAAGATGGAAAGGAACAGTGTCTGAAAAGAGAATGAATGGGGTCAGGGCTCGACATTAGACATTCTCATTTCCTCATTCATAGAATGACCTGTAACAGTCTCTTCATCATGGCATCTCATTGCTTAGAGAAGGGTGGAGAGCTTAAATAGATTTGATTGAACTAAAATACACTGAGAACAAAGCCTATCTTCTGAGCAGTATTTTAGCCTGGTTTTAAAGGGATGGTGTCTAATGTCGAGCCCTGACCCCGAATGGCTCTTTACTCTGTGCCTTTGACTCTGGTATAATTCCTCCCTAAACAAGGAGAGGACAGAAATGAAAAAAGGTATT
>CAZSGR010000068.1:0-2237 GCA_964606185.1 uncultured Eubacteriales bacterium | reverse complement strand
ACTCTGGTATAATTCCTCCCTAAACAAGGAGAGGACAGAAATGAAAAAAGGTATTCATCCCGAATATGTAGAGTGCACGGTTACCTGTGCGTGCGGCAACACCTTCACAACTCGATCAACAAAGAAAGAAATCAGGGTGGAAATCTGTTCCCAGTGCCATCCGTTTTTTACAGGCAAACAAAAATTTGTTGATAGTGCCGGACGGGTTGAAAAGTTCAAGAAAAAATATGGTGATCTTAAGCCTAAAAAATAACCGAGATGCTTCAAGAACTCGAGGATATCAAGGAGAAATACCGCCAACTCACACACTCTCTCTCTGATTCAGCCTTAATTTCCGACCCTCAAAAGATCAAAAAGATTGCCAAAGACCGCTCGGATTTAGAGCCCTTAGTCAAAAGATACGAAGTTTACGAGAAGCTCAATAAGGATATAAAGGAATCCAAAGAAATCCTGGCTGATCCCGATTCAGAGTCAGAACTCAAGAAACTTGCTGAAGAGGAACTGAAGGAGCTCCAGAAAAAACAGGAGCGGATTAAAGACGAGCTGAAGATACTGCTTCTTCCAAAGGACCCCAATGATGAGAAGAATGTCTTGCTGGAGATCAGAGCTGGCGCAGGTGGTGATGAAGCATCCCTTTTCGCCCAGGATTTATTCCGGATGTATTCGCGGTATACAGAAAGGAAAGGGTGGAAGATAGAGGTTTTCAACACCAGCCATTCTCCCATCGGAGGCTTTAAAGAGATAATAGCCAACATCCGGGGAGAGAAAGCCTATTCTCAACTCAAATATGAGAGTGGAGTGCATCGGGTTCAGCGGGTTCCTCAAACTGAAGCCAGTGGCAGAATCCATACCTCCACTGTCACAGTAGCTGTACTCCCTGAGGCGGATGATGTGGATGTGAAACTGGATCCGAAGGATTTGAATATTGAAGCTTTTGGAGCTTCTGGTCCAGGAGGACAGAGTGTCAACCGGAATTACACAGCTATCCGGGTGACTCATAAGCCGTCAGGGCTAGCCGTATCCTGTCAGGATGAAAAATCACAGCACCGCAACAAGGATAAAGCGTTGCGGATTCTGCGCTCTCGTCTGTTGAATATCGCTCAGAGAGAACAGCAGGAAAAAATGGCTCAAGACAGGAGATCTCAAGTCGGGACAGGGGAGAGGAGTGAAAAAATAAGGACTTATAACTTTCCTCAGTCCAGGATCACCGACCATCGCCTGAATCTGTCACTCCATAAATTAGAATCAGTTCTCGATGGAAATATCGACGAAATCATCAATGCGTTAACACTCCATTTTCAGTCCAAAGCGATGGAGAAAAGAACCAGCTTATCCAAATAAATCGAGCTGTCATTGAGTACAATCCAAGGATTATTCCAAAAAGGGAGGTCTCTGCTCAAGGATTTCCCCCATCCCCACCTTGACGCCAAACTTCTTCTACTCAAGTGTCTGTCTCTTTCCGAGGAGAAACTCTTGACTTCCCTGGACAAGAGTGTTTCCAAAGCCCAGGAAAATTATTTTAATCGGTTGATTTCAAAGAGATTAACGGGAATCCCGCTTCCGTATCTCACAGAATCCAAGGAATTCTGGTCGATTCCATTCAAAGTTTTCCCTGGAGTGTTGATTCCCCGGCCGGAGACGGAATTGCTCGTGGAAAAGGTCTTGGATTATTCCTCAGGAGACGATGAAATCATCGTGGATATCGGGACAGCGTGTGGGAACATAGCCATTTCTCTCGCCATGGAACTCTCCTCCACGCGGATTTTGGCTACAGATATATCACTGAAAGCTTTGCGGTTGGCGAGAATGAATGCGTCAAGCCAGAAGGTTTCCAATGTGACCTTTGCCGCCGGAAGCCTGTATACTCCTCTGGAAAAGCTTCAATTGGAGGAAAAATGCGATTTTATCATCTCGAATCCACCCTATGTTTCAGAGGCAGAATGGGAAACCCTCAGCGATGAAATACGAGACCATGAACCCAAAAGCGCACTGGTGGCCGGAAAGACAGGATTAGAGGTCATCAAACCATTAATCCAGGGAGCCCCTGTATACTTGAAGCCAGGCGGGTTTCTTCTTTTCGAGATCGGGTACAATCAGAGAGATGAAGTCCAGTCTATTCTTAATTCTTTCCCTGTTTGGCAGGATGTGAGATTTCATAAAGACCTTGCAGGAACGGATAGAGTCGCTTCAGCAAGAAAAAGAAAATGAATCTCTCTAGATTTTATGAATAATTCAGG
>CAZSGR010000067.1:8946-14219 GCA_964606185.1 uncultured Eubacteriales bacterium | reverse complement strand
AAGGAGGTCCATATGAAAAGAAGGGGATTAGTCATAGTCATTCCTTTGTTTCTTTTCCTTTTAAGCGGGTTTTCTTATCCTGAAGAAATATCGTTTGAAACGCTTTTAGAAGAAATTTTTTCTGTTCCGTCACCATCCGGCTATGAACACTTTATGACGAGGAAGATCCAGCAGTATCTGCCGCAGGGGCTGGCTGCAGAAAAGGATAACATAGGAAGTCTGTATTTGACCGCTGGAAAAGGGAATCAGCCCCTTACTCTCTTAGCCTGCATGGATGAAGTGGGCTATATCGTTAGCGGCATAAATGAAGGGGGATATCTCCTGCTGGATAGGGTTGTGCCCGCTCCTCATCAGATTTATGATTCCTTTCACGTGGGGCATCCGATTTTAGTCTGGACGGAGAAAGGAGCTGTTTCTGCCGTGATGGCCATACCATCTGTCCATATCCTTTCACGCCAAGGAAGACAACAACTGCAGAGCTTCTCCCTTGACCAGGCTTTCCTGGATATCGGAGCCCGATCCAAAAACGAAGTCACAGAGAAAGGAGTCAGAATGCTGGATGCTGTGACTCCGGTTCCAGAACTCACCAGGCTCACTGGAGATAGAATTGCGGGCTCTTCTCTTGGCAGCAAAACCTCCTCGGCTCTCCTCCTGCATCTAGCCGCGAGAATCGGAGTCGGGAAATTGGCTCAGGAGACAACGTTTATCTGGATGGCTCAAACAAAATTTCTTGCGCGTGGCTCAAGGCCCAGGGCAGCCATGGGCGCTCTGAGGGTGAAGATGAATCTCAATCCAGAAAATGTTCTCATCATAGATATTATACCTGTTGAAAGAGCCGGCCAGAGCGAAATCTCCCTCGGAAAAGGGCCGGTCCTGGCTTATCCTGAAAAAAGCGGGTCAAAACTCAGAGAAAGGATTGGAGAGATCGCAAAGCAAAATGGAATTCCTCTCCAGTATTTTCCTGGTTTTGAATCCAGCCTTATGAGTCCTTTTTCATCCGGGGAGACGGATGTCCTGACTCTTGGACTTCCTGTGAAATTTTCATCAACTCCTGTCGAAGTGCTGGATTTAAAGGATATCCTGGCTTTAGAGAAGTTGCTTTCCGGCCTTCTCGAGTGAAGGAGAGTGAAGATGAAGAAAAAATGCATCATTCTAGTATTGGCTTTGGGTTTGTCTCTATCCATGGTTTCGTGCCAACAGACCGATTCCATGTCTTCATGGGAATTGCTGAAAGAGCTGGTCTTGATTCCAGGAGTATCGGGGTATGAAGGACAAGTGGCTGATTTCATCCAGTCCAATTTTCCGTCAGGAGTCAAGCCTCAGAAAGACGACATTGAGAATGTTTGGTTTACTATCGGGGAGGGCCATCCCCATCTTTTGTTTGTCGCCCACACGGATGAATTAGGCCTGGTCATAGAAAAGATTACACCTGAAGGAACTCTGAAAGTTAGTGGAAGAGGAGGATTTATTTCGACGATGTATGAGGGACGCCCTGTAGTTATTTATACGGAGGAAGGACCTGTCAACGGAGTGGTCTCTCCTCGCCCGGATTATTTCAGCCGGGAAGCCGCTTCCAAGCCCTTCCGGACAGGTGACTTCGAAATATATTTGGGCGTTTCTTCGGAGGAAGAGGCACGAAGCCTGGGGGTCGAGGAAGGAAACCAGATAACCATAAAGAAGAGAATTGTTGAGCTTTCTCCAGATTTGATCGCGACACGGGCAGTGGATGACCGGGCCGGATGTGCAGCCCTTTTGGCTGCGGCGTTGCGAATCGATTGGAAAAAAATAAAAGGGAAAACAATCACTTGTGCCTGGGATGTGCAGGAGGAAACCGGGCTGATCGGAGCCTCGCGTCTTTCCCAAACACTCAAGCCGGATTATGTTTTTCCTGTGGATACTTTTGTCTCTTCTGATGCGCCTCTTGACTCAAAAAGATTTGCCTGGACTGTTCTGGGGAATGGAGCCGTGCTCCGCGCCATTGACAGCAGCAATATCGCTCCCAGGTTCAAGCTGGATAAAGTCATGAAAATCGCCCAGAACCACAACATTCCCTTTCAACTGGGAAACACGAGAGGCGGAAACGATGGCTCGGTATTCATCCCTGGAGGAGCCACGGATATCCCGCTTTCCTGGTCCGGAGTGTATTCCCATTCGTTTATCGAAAAGATTCACCGCCATGACCTTGAAGACCTGACAAAGCTTATCGTGGCCATAGTCAAAGACTGGGAATAGAGCTCTGTATGGGAGTGGGGCGCACCTCGTAGTTGAAGTTTAGAGTAGTAGAAATTTGAGGAGATATGGGGTCAGGCCTTGATCTCAGCAAAAGACCTGGGTCAGATCTTATTAGAATTTCAAGATGTTGGGCTTGATTCAGTTTGCTGGCATCGATTCTGACTCGGCTTGACTCCAAAAAACCTGACACAACGGCTTGATTCCAATATTGCTCAATAGTGAACTCAAAGTTAAGCTTGACCTTTTTTGTTCGAAAATATACATTCCTTTTTAACTTCGTCTAAACTCGCCTTTAATCAAGGTTTTGAGGAGTGAGCAATGAATGAAAAGGTAAAGAAAAAGAATATTCTTTTCACTTTTCCATCTACATTCTGGGTGGCCAATTTGATGGAGCTGTTCGAGCGGGGGGCGTACTACGGATTGAATGCAGTTCTGGCCGTGTATTTAGCCGAGCATCTTTTCTTTGAGAAACAATCGATCGGGCTCCTGCAGGGATTTGTTTATGCCTTAACCTACATCCTGCCCATTATTGGAGGAGCTCTGGCTGACCGGTTGGGCTACAGGAAGATGCTTCTTGTGGCTTTTTCCCTGTTGACAATAGGTTATTTTGCGGCCGGTCATACGGAAGCCTACGGGCTGATCTTTCTTTTCCTCCTGATAATGGCCACAGGAAGCGGCCTTTTCAAGCCCATTATCACCGGGACAGTGGCCCGAACCACAACAAAGGAAAACAGCGGATTTGGATTCGGGGTTTATTATTGGAGCATCAATCTTGGAGCTTTCCTGGCTCCACTCTGGATCAGCTATATCAAGGGATTCAACTGGCGCTATGTGTTCTTATCGTCTGCGGCCTGGTGTTTTTTGATGCTCCTGCCAACAATATTCATCTATAGAGACCCGGAAAGACCGAAAAGCACAAAGCCTATTCGCCAGGTATTGAAAGAAGCCCTTCTGGTCTTGAGTAATTCTCGATTTATGCTGCTGATCGTCGTGTATTCCTGTTTCTGGATTCTATATTTTCAGATGTTCGGTTCTATTCTCTGGTATCTGCGGGATTTTATTGACAGAGCTCCAGTGAACGATTTCATGCAGAAAGTCTTTTTTCTGAGACCTTTTACGTTTGATGCGGAATTTGTCACGATCATCAATGCCGGCACCATCGTCCTTCTTGTGATACTTGTCAGTCGGATCACAACAAATTTAAAGGTCATTCCTGTGATGGCCGCAGGAATCATCATCGGTTCGGGAGGATTTTTAGTGTTGGCCTTTACCCGGAGTGCCTGGATGTTCATCCTGGGCATAGCGGTTTTTTCCATCGGTGAGATGACCGCCCATCCCAAATATTACAGTTACGTCGGCATTGTCGCTCCACAGGACAAAAAGGCAGTCTATATGGGCTACGCTTTTTTGTACGGAGTTTTTGGAAGTTTGTTCGGAAGCAATCTTGGGGCTGTTCTCTATGAGAAAATGCTCAATCCTTTAGTGCCGAATGCTGAGGACCTCTCTTCAGGCGTTTTTCTCTCCTCAGAAGTCATTGGCCAGCTTAAGTTTTTCTGGCTGATATTTGCGGTTCTAGGAGTGGTCTGTCTTTTGGGTATGCTGCTCTACAATATATTCTTTGTCGAAGATACGCCAAAGACGAATCGCCGCGCCTGGAAGGTCATGTTCGGAATATACATTGTCTTTGCTCTGGCCGGAACTTATTTCACGATTTCCTCCCTTTTTCTGGCTGAACAGGTTCAGTGGAAGTCCTTTGTTCAGGGGCTTATTCTGTTAGCGCTTGGCGGAGGCGGGATCGGGATAAGCTTGAGGAGGAGGCCGTGAAGTTTCTCACCGAGCATCTGGTTTTCAGGACGGAAAGTAGAAGAGAATTCATCAACATAACTCCTGAAGTAGAGGATCTTGTCGAGAAAAGCGGTGTGAAAGAAGGGCTGTGTCTGGTTAATGCCATGCATATCACAGCCAGTGTTTTCATCAATGATGACGAAAGCGGGCTGCATCAGGATTTTGACGACTGGTTGGAGAAGCTCGCCCCTTTCGAGCCGATCTCCCAGTACAGACACAACCGGACCGGGGAGGACAACGGAGATGCCCATCTCAAGAGGACAATAATGGGCAGAGAGGTTGTTGTCGCCGTCACAGAAGGAAAGCTGGATTTTGGTCCCTGGGAGCAGATTTTCTACGGCGAGTTTGACGGCCGCAGGAAAAAAAGGGTCCTGGTCAAGATTATCGGAGAATAAAAAGGGATCCGGTCCCTTTGGCTATGTCATTGCGAGGAGCATAGCGACGTGGCAATCTCTTAAGATAAAAATTCATCTCTCTTATGAGATTGGCACGCTTCGCTCGCAATGACATTAGAAAAGTATCGCTAAATTCTTGAATAAGTACACCAGTCCTTTTTTATATGAAAAGCGTGACGTCTGCCTGCTGAGCCTGTTCGATAAAGCTAGCGACTCCTACGCACTGGCCGACTTCGTCGATCATCGTATCCCTGGGAATCTCCATGACAGCCATGCTCATCTGGCATCCAATCATCCTGACTCCGAGGTCTACTGCAGCCTGCCTGAGTTCGGCTAAAGTGGGAACATTCTTGGCTTTCATCATCTTCTTGAACATCCAGCGTCCGATTCCTCCAAAATTCATTTTGCTAGGGCCGGCCCGGTTGATGTCCCCTGCGTAGAAAAGACCGAGCAAGCGTCCCAGAAAGCTCTTCCCGGTCCTCTTTTTTTTCTTGAGCGCCCGGAGTCCCCAGAAAGTGAAGAACATGGTCACGTCCATGTTTGAAGCGGCTGCACCCGTTGCGATGGTGAAAGCCGCGAATAGTTTATCCATATCGCCGCTGAAGACGATCATAGCCAATTTTTTCTTTTTTTCTTCTGACATCTGGAAAAATATCTCCTTGGTTAAGGTTTGCGGTTGATGGCCGCTTTGATTGTCTTGGACTGGGAGGACAGGGCTTCTTGAAGCACTTCGCTAATCAGATCAAACGCCTTGATTATCTTGGGATTGGCAATAGAGTAATGGACATTGATTCCCTCCCG
>CAZSGR010000067.1:3187-8846 GCA_964606185.1 uncultured Eubacteriales bacterium | reverse complement strand
GGGCCTGTCCCCTTTTAATTTATTTTAATTTAGTTTCCAGGGTAGAGGAGGGAATTCAGCAGGAATTTGTATGTGCCGTGGGATTGAGCTCGGAACTGACAGCGGAAGCCGATGAGAATGATGTGTCCTTTTTTGTACTTTGTATCCACGACTGCGGCTCTTCGAGCGATGGTATTTTCACCAAGAAGCCAACCGCTCAGGAGGATATCTTTATCAGGATAGCTGGCTACGACTTTTCTGTCCCAATCGATTGAAGGGATTCGAGTCCTAATGGCCAAACTGCGGGAGAACATGGCTGCCGCTTCTTTTGGCATTCCGTAGCCGATGGGTGTTGTGTTGTCCACATGAATCTTCAATAGAGAGGTCGGGCAGAAAAATCTGCTGCGGTCAACTCCTTCCAGAGCATCGCTTGCTGGGGGTTGGAATTCACTGAAAGCGAGGCTACACGCACTGTTGAGAGTAACGAGGATGCCTCCTTTTTCCACAAAACTCTTCAGGGCTTCTACCCCATCTTTGCCGATACCTCCCTCATACTCGGGTGGCATAGGAGAAGATCGGCCTCGGCGTGCTGAAGGACCTGATGTTTCCGATTTAATAACATTAGCACTTTCACTGGCGAAGACGATCACGTCGAATTTCGCTTTCAGGTCGACTTTTTCCTCTTTTTTGCCTTTTTTCGTGGGTTTGAAATCTTTGTTATGCAAAGTTGTGTAGGGGACACCCAGGTCATCAAAGACATACCTTGTCCATCCCTCATCCATATTTGACCTCCAGGATTGATACAGGCCTATCCTGGAATTCTTCAGGGGTGATGTGGGAATGCCTGAAATGCTGTCAAGCCCGTAGGCCTTGCCGTGCCATTTTTTCAGTAAGTCCGGGAGGAGCTTTTGGACGGCGGCTGAATTCTTGATGATGAAACTTCCAGGGGCTGCCGTGAAATTCTCTCTTTTGATATTTTCCTTTGACCGGAACATCTCGACCTTATTCTTGAGGAGTGAGAAAGCGATCGAGTAGGAAGTGTTCATTCGGCAGTCCAGAACGATGTAGGCAGATGAGGAAGGTGGCGATGCTGTTGAAAAAGAACCATAAAGAGGTTTTTCCAGCTTCTCCGACTGAACTTTAAAAGCGTGCTCGATCCTATCGCATGCCACTCCCATCTGAAGCGGAAGAGTCCAGCCCGCGTTGTCATAGGGAGGAACCGGAGGACCTCCGGGATACTGCCGGACATCCGGATACTGTTGTTTCTCGAGGAGTGCTTGGGCATAAGGCTTGTAGGGCTGTGACATCCTGACCACAAAGGAGCCTGCAGGATAGACTTTTCCATCCGCGATGAACTCCTGTTTGGCCTGGTGCACTTCCACTCCGCCGAAAATCAGGATATCCATCATCCTCAGTGTCGTTGGATAATCACGCTGCTTGTTCGGAATGACAAATGCAAAAGGCTCGCCTTTTTCTCTTTTCTCGATTGAATTCTTGTACATCTTGTAAAAATTATACAAAAAATCTTCCTTATGAAGATAAGCTGTTTTGATCAGGCTCATGGAGAGAACGAGCTCGTAGTCAACGAGGTCTCTGAGTCTCCACCAACCTCCAGGCCAGGGATCTGGAAATTCCAGGCGTTTTTCGTAATAGGATTGAGGAACTTCTGTGGGTTCGATGTGGATAGGGGAGGCGATTCGAACAGAAGCCATCTCGCTGAGTAATCCCACGACATTGTGGAGCCAGGATGTGTCGTCACAGGCGCCGATCCACCATGCTGTAAAGCTTCTTCCGTTGACAACACCTTTGTATCCATTCTTTTGCAGATCGTAGGCCATGTTAGCACCGCAGAGATTGACACCCCGCCAGAGTAAGGGCTGGACATTGGGAATAGGCGGGTTCATGAAAGGGGGGATGAAGAGTCTGGCGCCGGTCGAGCCCATTTGGTGTTCGTCGATGTGGATCTGAGGAAGCCAATCATGGTAGAGGACTTTAGTTACAGCTTTTGTCTCGGGAAGGTTAAACATGAACCAGTCGCGGTTGTTATCATGCCCTGCATAGTGGTGATAAAGCCAGGGCATGCGGCCGCCTTCGAATTTGGTGCCCACGTATTTCCGGTACCAGTCTGTGACCATCTGCTGTCCGTCAGGATTTGAGGTCGGGACAAGAAGAACGATCACATCGTTCAAGACTTTCTCGGCATCATACGGGGTCTTTCCGGCTGCGAGTTTATAGGCCAGTTCCATGGCCATTTGTGAGGCGGCGATTTCTGTGGCGTGCTGGTTGCATGTTATCAACACCATTGCTTTTCCTTCTTGTGCGAGTTTTTTGGCTTCTTCAGGAGGTGTAACCCTCGGGTCTCTGAGCTTTCTCATAATTTCTCTATAGGTGTCCAGCCTGTCCATATTTTCTTTTGAGGTGATAACGGCCATGATTAGCGGCTTTTTCAGGGTGGAGGTGCCAATATTTATGACTTTGACTCTGTCTGATTCCTGGTCAAGCTTCTTGAAATATGCCTGTATCTGGTTATAATCGGCCAGTTTGCGGTCTGCACCGACTTTGTGCCCCAGAAATTCTTCCGGGGGAGTCTGTGGATACAGAAAACTGGGCAAAAGGAATAAAGTCAATAAAAGCGTTAGTGGTTTTAATCCTCTTGTGTTTCCAAGCATGTGAGCCTCCTTAATTTTAGCTAGATTTTTTCTATCACCTGCATTTTTTTCTGTCAAGGAAAAAGTCCTGCTGGTGAAGAACCTAGACTCTTTCGTTTGAAGGAAGGCGTGCTTAGGGATCAATTAGTTTGTGAAGGAAAAATGAGAATGTGGATGGATAGCACGTTAGAAAAAGAAAGATGAAATTTATGTTTTTGATTCTGGCTATTCAAGATACCAAAAACGGAATTCTATCCTGAATGCAGGTCATCTAGAATGAAATGACTCAAGTTGCTGAGGCCTGATTCCATTGAAGCCTAAGGCCTGACCCCATTGACAAAGTTCAGTGATAGAGATAGGATTTTTCCTGTTCCTTTAGAGTGGTTGATTGAGGTATTTTTATTTGTGGACAGACAGTTCGAGACAGTGTAGTTCTTAAAAGAATAGAAAAGACGGACCGTGCTAGATGGGGAGCTAGCGGTGCCCTGTTGCCCACCATCCGCTACAGTGGGGTCGAATTCCCTGTCGAGGCTATGCTTTGTCTGGACAGTGTCCGTGTAAGTGGTGTTGAAGGTTTGGGCCCTGCGCAAAGAGCTCTTTGTGAATTCCGTCAGGACCGGGAGGTAGCAGCGGTAGCAGAGTGGCCTCTTGTGCTGCAGGCCAGCCTAGCCTGAGCTAACTGCATGGATAACGCAGGGAGAGTTTGGTCGGAGCAGGGTGCACGGTCCTTTTTTTTACTAAGTCAGCGAAGTTTATCCACTTCAAAAATTCAAATTAAGTTTATGTTTCTATCAGGAAATATGGGGATTGATTTTGCCTTGAAAAGATTGTTTTGTTCCTGGATTTTGTCTATCTGAATCGCGTTGTGTCCAGCTATCCCAAGACAAAATGGGCTTCTCTTATTTTTTCTCTTATAGAGACTCCATAGGGACAGGCCTTTTCGCATTCACCGCAGTTTATGCATGCCGAAGCTGTCTGTGCTGGCTTCAGGCGGGAATAGGCCTCTTTGGCCATGCTGGTTTTGTTATAGCCTTCATAATAGGCTAGATAGCGGAGGATGGATGTTGTTTCGATCCGGGAGGGGCAGTTCTTTTGGCAGAGGCCGCACATATGACAGTAGTCTTTTGAATTTTCGACGACATAACGGAAAAGATTTCGTCTTTCCATCTCTGAGAGGGGCTTTCCGATCACTCCCAGGTCTTCTTCCAGTTCCTCAAACGTCAGCATCTCTATGACGGCAGAGGAGATATCCCTGTTTTCCAGTACCCACTTGAGCATCGCTTGATAAAGCGAAGTCGTGCCTGTCCTGTATTTTTCAAGGTTTTGCCTTTTCCCTCCGATTTTCAGGGTTTTCATGGCAATGATCCCGACATCTTTTGATTTGGCCAGTGCGATAAGACGCCGAATCCCGCAGGCGTCCAGATAGTCGTCATAGGTTTGGATTTCTTTTTCTGATTCCTGGATGTCAAAGACGTTATAACCGAGTTGAATCATGTCATAATGACCGAATTCGACGGCTTTCTTCACAATCTCATGGTGATTTGAATGGCAGGACAGACCTCTGAACCTGTATTTCCCCTGTTTTTTGAGTTTCTCGAAGGCGCTGAGAACTCTTTCATCGTCCAGGAGTTCCGCGTTTCCGGCCCCATGGATGAGAAGGACATCCAGATAATCCGTGTCCAGCCTTCCGAGGCTCCCTTCGACAGAGCTTATGATGGATTTTTCACTCCAATTCCTTCTGAGATGGAATTTTGTCCCCACATGGACCTTATCCCTTCCCACTTCTTTCAGGAGCCGGCCGATCTGCCGCTCGCTGTTGCCGTTCTGGTAGCCGTGGGATGTGTCGATGTAATTGACGCCTCTTTCGAATGCTTGAAGGAGGATCGGCCACTCTGGGATCGGGCTGCCTCCGAGTGAAATCTCAGAGATTAGGAGATTTGTCCGTCCCAGCCTGCGGTAGAACATCTGGCCCTTTTTCACTCGTTGGTCTGTCTTCTGGCTTCCTGAATGAAGCCTTACGGACGCGAGTGAGGTGGAGATAGCTCCCAACAGAATATTCCGCATGAATGTCCGTCTTCCGGGAGGTGCACTGTTGCTGTGCATGTTATCGTTCATTTCTATCTCCTCTCTTTCAGTCTTTCAGAAGTCCGAGGTTGGTTAATAGATTCTTTATGTCCTCTTTTCCCTTTTCACCCAGGGGAAGGAGAGGCAGTCGAGGAGCTCCGCCAGAATACGCGAGAAGGTTCAAGGCATACTTGATTCCCGGAATCCCATACGTCTGAATCAGGGCTTTATTCAGAGGTATCAGTTCGAGCTGAAGTTTGAGCGCTTCTTCGAGTTTTTTATCTAAGAACAGGTTGTAAAGCTTGACACAGTGAGCCGGTGCCACTGAAGCTAAAGCGAGGATTCCTCCCTGAGCGCCGAGAAGAAGACCCTGGAGAAAAAGACTCCCCGCCCCAAGTAGGATGCTGAACTGAGGCGAGATGTGGGGGATGGCTTCTCCCAGGGAAGATAGATTCCCTGAGCTGTCTTTGAATCCTGTGATGTTGTGATGTTTGGAGAGTTCGATGAGAAGGTTGGATTCCACGGAAATGCCTGTGTTTCGTGGAATATTATAGATGATTACAGGGACCTGGGATTTCTCTGCGATGGTGAGATAGTGTGTCATGAGAGCTTCCCGGTCTAGAAGAGATTTGTAATAACTGGGAGTCCGGATAAGGGCCGCGTCGATGCCGAGCCCGGCCATCCTGTTTGTGAATTCGAGAGTTGCCCTGGTGGACTCTCTGGCAGTGCCGACAATTATTTTTTTCCCTTGAGAGGCTGATTCTTTTGCAGATTGAACGATTTTCTCTGATTCTTCATCGGAGAGAAAGACACTTTCTCCTGTTGAGCCCAGGATGACATAACCCGCCAGGTCAATCTTGTTGTATTTTTCGATGTTCTCCTTGAGTTTTTTGGGTGAGACCTCATCTCCGATAAAAGGAGTCGTTAGAGCGGCGAATACGCCCTTAAAATTTGAGTGCATTTTTCTG
>CAZSGR010000067.1:0-3087 GCA_964606185.1 uncultured Eubacteriales bacterium | reverse complement strand
AGTTTTATTGATTTTCTATCTTTTTCAATTCTTTATCATCGAATCCAAAATAATGTGCGATTTCGTGCACAACGACCTCTTTGACTTTCTTTTTGATTTCCTCTTCTGTGGAGCAGATTTTTTCTATTGGATTCTGGTATATGGTGATCACGTCAGGAGGCACATTCCCGTAAAAGGGTCCACGGTGTTTGAATGGAACGCCATGGTAGAGCCCTAAGATCAGGCTGAATGGTGAGCCTCCCAATCGTTCGTAGACCTCTCTCGAAGGCTTCTCTTCGACGATCACAGTGATATTATTGAGGCGCTCTTTGAATTTTTCCGGAAGATCAGCCAGGGCCTCTTCGACGAGCTTTTCGAATTTCTCTCTTTCCATTGAATTTACTATCCTCGAGTATTTCCTCTTATTTTTCGATCCCTTCTCTTGCCTTCACTCCTTTTTTGTAATAATGCTTTTTCTCCTTCATTTCAGTGACCAGGTCCGCCCTCTTCAGGAAAACAGCCGGAGCGTATCTCCCTGTCAGGATGATTTCCACCCCTTCTGGTTTCTGGTCCAGGAATTCAAGGATTTCTTTTTCTTTCAGCAGGTTGAAGTAGACGGCCACATTGATCTCATCCAGGACGATGATTCTATATTTCAATGAAAGCATGGCTTCCAGGCATTTCTTTAGCCCCCTTTTGGCTTTTTGGATATCCTCATTATCCGGGTCTTTTGTCACATGAATGAAGCCCTTGCGGCCGAACTGCTCGATCGTGATGTACGGAGAAAGGAGTTTCGCAGAAAGAAGCTCTCCGTACATCTGGCCTTTGAGGAATTGACCGATGTAGACCCTCTGTTTATGGCCGGCTGCCCGGAGGGCTAGCCCTAAAGCGGCAGTGGTTTTTCCTTTCCCGGATCCTGTATAGACCTGGATGTAACCTCTGCGTTTGCTCTTTTCTTTCATTTGTACCACTATATTTTAAACCCCTTTATGAGTCAACTTGAGAATTTTAAATTTATATGACTTGTGCTATAATCTGCGGCATGTTGGACCCGAAATATGTATTAGAAAACGCTGAGTTTATCATAAAAAAAACAAAAGCCCGGGGTCTGGAAGTCAACCTTAGTGATTTTAAAAAGCTCTCTCAAGAAAAGAAAAAGCAACTGACAAAAACGGAGAGTTTGCGCTTTGAACGCAATAAATCCTCTCAGCGAGTTGCTCAGATGAAAAAGGAAGGGAAAGATACATCCTCGATCATCTCGGAGATGAAAAAAGTCTCTGATGAGATTAAGAATCTGGAAGAGAAGTTGAAAGAAATTGATGAAGAGATGAAGAGGATTCTACTGAATATCCCCAATATTCCTCATGAATCTGTCCCTGAAGGCCAGAGTACAAAAGAGAATGTTGAAGTGCGGACGTTCGGAAAAAAGCCAGCGTTTTCTTTTTCTGTAAGGGCTCACTGGGAAATCGGTAAAAAGCTCGGTATCCTGGATTTTAAGAGGGCAGCCAAGATAGCGGGCTCAAGATTTGCCGTCTATTTTGGAGCCGGCGCAAGACTGGAGAGAGCTCTGATCAATTTCATGCTGGATATCCATACACGCGAGAAGGGCTATAAAGAGGTGATTCCTCCTTTTATAGCCAATGAAAAGAGCTTGACCGGAACGGGGAACTTGCCGAAGTTCGAGAACGATCTCTTCAAACTTCGGGGCTATCAATGGTACATGATACCCACTGCCGAAGTTCCTCTAACAAACCTGTATCAGGAGGAAATCCTTAAGGCTGAATTACTCCCTCTCAGGTACGTGGCCTATACGCCTTGCTTCAGACGGGAAGCGGGCTCCTACGGCAAGGATATAAGAGGATTGATCCGCCAGCATCAATTTAATAAGGTCGAGTTGATGAGCTTTTCCTTGCCGGAGAATTCATATGAGGAACTCGAAAGAATGACCTTGGATGCAGAGGAAGTCCTTAAAAGACTCGGGTTGCATTACCGGGTCGTTGTTCTCTGTACTGCGGATTTGGGTTTTTCTGGTGCCAAGACCTATGACCTGGAACTCTGGATGCCTTTTCAGAAGAAATACCTGGAGATTTCTTCCTGCACCAACTGTGAAGATTTCCAGGCGAGAAGAGCCGACATTCGCTTGAAAAGGGAAGGGAAATCCAAAACAGAATTTATCCATACACTGAACGGTTCCGGTGTGGCTCTGGGGAGGACGGTGAGCGCCATCCTGGAAAGCTATCAAAACAAGGATGGCACGGTCACCATTCCTGAAGCTCTGCATCCTTACATGGATGGACTGGAGAAGATAGGCTAAAGACTTCAATCCAAAACTTGCGAACAAAAGGCTCTTAAGAGAAAATATACACTTCTCCGGAGGGATGGCCGAGTGGTTTAAGGCGGCGGTCTTGAAAATCGCTTCCCGGGCAACCGGGACGGGGGTTCGAATCCCTCTCCCTCCGCCATTCCAAAAATTCAGAAGGGGACAGGCAATTTTTTTCAGGGACTGTCCCTTTTAGTCATTTTGTTAAGTAAGATAGGGACTGTCCCTTTTCTCCTAAAAAAGTAGCTTGTCCCTTTTTATGTCCCCTTTTGAATTTTGATTCTGTTGAGAAAAATGATAGAATAGCCCCGGACTCTGACTCACGATGGAGAGGTGCTGGAGTGGTCGATCAGGGTCGCCTGCTAAGCGACTGTCTCGATTAAAGTCGGGACCGTGGGTTCGAATCCCACCCTCTCCGCCATTTTTTCCCTCCCTCTTTACTCCCAGTTTTGACTGAATAAGAGATGCACGTCTTCAATCTCTACAAAGATCAAAACCGAACCCATCATTCCTAAAAAAGCGTATATAAACGGGATTTATGTCATATAATTGACTGGAATTTTAGCGGCAGGAAGACAAAAATGAAGTATGCCTAGGAAATAATGGGAAATACAAAAATCACTAATTTCTAGGTATCAGGAATGGACATATCCCCTGTAGTCTTTATTTTAACTGTCCTGATTACCCTCTATTTTTTTATATAATAGCAACTTAGGGTTAACTTGTTAAGCGGTTTTTTTGTTTGACATGGGGAATACGGGATGAAATTCTTCTTTCCAGCAGTTAAA
>CAZSGR010000066.1:0-14279 GCA_964606185.1 uncultured Eubacteriales bacterium | reverse complement strand
CGTCTACTTTGTTACAACGCAATCGCGGTGGACAACCACGTCATCACGAGCGATCGAAGAGAGTGTGGTGATCTCATCATTCTTCGCGACCAGCATGAGATTGCCACATTCGCTACGCTCTTCGCAACAGAGTCTGCAGCGACCTCGACTCGTGAATAATCCACGTTCACCTGAATTGCTTATATTTTAGCACTCTCTGCTAAAGAGTGCTAATTTTTTCACTTTTTTCTTGACAAGCAAGGTGGATTTGAATAAAATTAGCAATCTTTTAGCTATTCTGCTAAAAATCATATTATTTTTAATTCAATATCAAGGAGGTTCATAAATGAAAGTGACACCACTCCAAGACAGGGTTCTTCTAAAGAGATTAGAGGAACAGGAAGTGAAAAAAGGAGGAATTATCATTCCGGATACGGCAAAGGAGAAACCCCTGGAAGCAGAAGTCATTGCTGTCGGGAACGGCCGTATGACAGAAGACGGGAAGGTCATTCCTCTCGATGTCAAGAAAGGTGATAAGGTTCTCATCGGAAAATTCAGCGGGACCGAGGTGACCATCGGAGACGTTGAGCACGTGATCGTCCGCGAAGAAGAGATCTTAGCCAAGATCACCTGATTAAGGAAAAGGAGGAAAAAATGGCAAAACAGATTATACTTGGTGAAGAAGCGAGACAAGCGCTTTTAAAAGGTGTCAACATTCTCAGCAACGTTGTCAAAGAGACACTGGGGCCCAGAGGTAAAAATGTTGTTCTGGATAAGAAGTTCGGTTCTCCGACCAGCACCAAAGACGGTGTGACCGTGGCAAAAGAAATCGAACTCAAGGACCCGCTGGAGAACATGGGTGCCCAGCTCGTGAAAGAAGTGGCGTCCAAAACTTCGGATGTGGCTGGAGATGGAACGACCACAGCAACAGTTTTGGCTCAGAGTATTTTTTCTCTGGGATTAAAGTATGTGACAGCAGGGGCCAATCCCAATTTGATCAAGAAAGGAATCGACCGGGCTGTCGCAGAAGTGGTGAAAGAGCTGGAAAAACTGAGCCGGGAAGTTAGCGGCGAGATGATTGCCCAGGTTGGAGCTATCTCTGCCAATAATGATGAGTCCATCGGCAATATCATCGCCGAGGCCATGGACAAAGTCGGAAAAGACGGCGTCATCACAGTGGAAGAAGCCCAAAGTCTGGAGACGATTATGGATGTCGTTGAAGGAATGCAGTTCGACCGGGGCTATCTGTCCCCGTATTTCATCACCGATCCGGACAGGATGGAATGTGTTCTGGATGATCCGCTTATTCTGCTTCATGAGAAGAAGATCAGTAACCTGAGAGAGTTCCTGCCTCTGCTGGAGAACGTGGCAAAGATGGGAAAGCCCTTGCTGGTCATCGCTGAAGAGGTTGAAGGCGAAGCCCTGGCCACATTGGTCGTCAACAAACTTAAAGGAACCTTTCATTGCGCTTCCGTTAAAGCTCCGGGATTCGGCGACAGGCGAAAAGCCATGCTGGAGGACATTGCCACCCTTACCGGAGGACAAGTGATCACCGAAGACATCGGTGTGAAGCTTGAGAACGTCGGTGTTGAATGGTTGGGCAATGCCAAAAAAGTCGTGATCGACAAGGACAATACCACTATCGTCGAAGGAAAAGGAAAAAGTGAAGATGTCAAGGCCCGGATCAAGCAGATCCGAGCACAGATCGAAGAGACCACTTCTGATTATGATAGAGAGAAACTCCAGGAGAGACTGGCCAAGATGGTCGGCGGAGTCGCATTGATCAAGGTTGGTGCGGCGACAGAAACAGAATTGAAAGAGAAAAAAGCAAGAGTTGAAGATGCCATGCATGCCACCAAAGCTGCAGTCGAGGAAGGGATCGTACCCGGTGGAGGAGTCGCTCTCTTGAGGTGCCAGAAAGTCCTTGAGAAAATGAAATTTGATGATGACATGCAGATCGGTGTCAACATAGTCAAAAGAGCTATCGAAGAACCTATCCGTCAGATCGCCGATAACGCCGGTCATGAAGGATCCATCGTTGTCGAAAAAGTGAAAGATAAGGAAATGAATACGGGATTTAACGCGCTGACAGAAAAATATGAGGATTTGGTTAAATCCGGTGTTCTGGATCCGACCAAAGTTGTGCGTACGGCTCTGCAGAACGCTTCGAGTATTTCAGGTCTGCTCTTGACAACTGAGGGCTTGGTATCAGAGATTCCTGAAGAGGAGAAGGGACCCAAGTATCCCATGCCTCCTCCAGGAGGAGATATGTACTGAGCCAACTGGCTTGAAACTCAAAGGCCCTGGGCATTTGGCTCAGGGCCTTTCTTTTTTTTGGGGCTTTTATATGGTATATAAACAGAGTGTTAAAATTTTTTGACCGTTATGTTATCAAAGAGCTGATCCCTCCTTCTCTTGTTGGTCTTCTCATCTACACTTTTGTTCTGTTAATGAACCATATTCTTCAGCTGGCTGAAATTTTTATCACAAGGGGTATCACCCTCCGAGCAGCCGTCGATCTTCTTGTTTTTCTCATTCCTTCCATCCTGGCTTTTACAGTGCCGATGTCTGTTCTGATGGGAATCCTGGGTGGTCTAAGCCGGCTTTCATCAGATTCAGAGATTGTGGCTTTTAAGACTTTGGGGATAAGTTATAAAAGACTTCTGCGGCCAGTTCTGGTTTATTCGTTTGCTTTGTTGATACTGACATCTTTTTTAACTCTTTATTTAGCTCCCCGTGCTAATTTCAAGTGGGTTCAGGCCTTTTCTCAATCTGTTATGGAGAGAGTTCAGTTTAGGATTAGTCCTAAAGAATTCAATGAGTCGATACCCCACACAGTTATTTTTTTACAAGGCATAACGAAGGAGCGAGTCTGGGAGAATGTATTTGTCTATCTATCTGATCCCGACAAAGAGCCAATAGCTATCATAGCCAAAAAAGGAAGGTTGAATGTCTTTTCAGGAGTGAAAAGAGCTGTCCTTCGTCTTTCTGATGGAGTCCTTCATTCATATTCTTCTTCTGATCCTGAAAAATACGGAGTGACTTCTTTCGAAAACCTTGAGGAAGAGATTAATGTGGAGAGCCTTTTCTCTCCTGTCTCGAAAGAAAAGCGAGTGAGAGAGAAAGATATTCATGAATTAATTAAAGGCGTCAGAATAGTCAAACAGGATTTAGATTCTCTTGAGAAAGAAAGTGGAAGAGAAGATAAGCAGTATCAGCGAAAATGGAAAGAACACATAACTTATTGGGTCGAAATTCATAAGAAATTTGCTTTTCCCTTTGCTTGTTTGATTTTTGGGATCTTAGGTCTTCCCCTTGGCGCCTCCACAAAAAAGGGAGGGAGAACCAGCGGCTTCACGATCAGTCTAGGTATAATTACAATCTATTATGTTCTGATCACAGCCGGAGAAAAAACGGCCATGGATGGAAAACTTCCACCTTGGCTTGGCTTGTGGGGGCCGAACATACTTCTTTTTCTGGTGGCTTTGTACCTGTTTTTCAGGTCAATAAGAGAATCCTCCCTTTTTTCGCTTCCCTCTTTTTTAAAAAGGGACAAAGAAAGCGTCTCTTCCGTCAAGAAGAAAAAGTTTTCCCGGAACCTGCCTCGCCTTTCCCTCCGTTTTCCCAATATCTTGGATCGCTATATCATCAGAAAATATCTGGCTGTTTTTTCACTGGTTTTTTTCAGCCTTCTTGTGATTTCTGTGATCGTGACTTTCTTTGAGCGGATTGATAATATCTATGAGCATAATAAACCGATTGGTCTTCTCCTTGAATATATACGTTACAGTCTCCCTGAATTTATGCATTATATTTTTCCTGTCGCAGCCTTGACGACAGCTCTTCTCTCTTTGGGTCTTTTGACCAAATTCAACGAGATTACTGCTATGAAGACTTGCGGATTGAGTCTCTACCGAATTATTCTTCCTGTTGTCCTTCTCGCCGGAGTGTTGAGTTTTTTCTCGTATTATCTCCAGGAGAATGTTCTCCCTTATTCCAACAAGAAAGCAGAGGAGATCTGGAACAGGATCAATGATAGACCTATCCGGAGCTACAGTTATCTGGATCGCCGCTGGGTGTTGAGCAAAGAAGAGAATAGAATCTACCATTACAATTACTTCGATCAAGAAAAATCTGCCTTCAACAAGTTGTCCATCTATGATTTAGATCCCTTTTCATGGACTATCAAAAGGAGGGTATATTCGGAAAGAGCCTTTTTAGGTGACGGTCGTCTTTCTTTGGAGGAGTGCTGGTTCAGGGATTTTTCAAGTGGAAAAATGACGGAGTTTGAAAAGATGGAGAACATGAATATAGATATGCAGGAGGACAGGAGTTTCTTCTTGAAAGAATGGAGGGAGCCCGACCAGATGAGCTTCGGAGAACTCAGGAAATATATCCGGGAGCTTGATGAAAGAAATTTTGATACGGTGAGGTTTAAGGTTGACTTGAGCTATAAGATCTCTTTTCCTTTTGTCTGTTTGATCATGACTCTTCTTGGGATTCCTTTTGCTTTTTCTCTAGGGAAAAAAGGAACTCTGGTGGGGATTGGATTGAGCCTTGCGATTGCGATTGTCTATTGGGGATTCATCGGGATTTTCCAGGGACTCGGATATGTCAGCTACTTGAATGCCTTTCTCAGTGCGTGGGGGCCTAATCTGATTTTTGGCTTAATCGGACTATACCTCCTGTTCACGTTGAGGGCGTAAAAATAAATAAAAGGGGGTCAGGGCTCGACATTAGACATTTATTCAGAATTGGGAGATATGAATAGATATCATAAATAGTGTAGAGTTGGGAATATGTCGAGTGTCGAGCCTTGACCCCCTTTTATTTACATCTTGTACTTGCCAAAATTTTCAGGCTTTAAATTTTCCAGCCACTTCTTAAGTTTTTCTGAATCCTCAAGATTATCATCGAATTTCAGGCTATGCGCTTTTTTCACCACTTCATCCTCCACAAATATGGGAGCGTCTACTCTCAGGGACAGAGCTATAGCGTCGGAAGGACGGGAATCGATGGTGATGGTCTGGTCTTTATACCGACAGTGGATCAGGGCATAGAATGTGTTATCCCGGACATCGTTGACGACAACCTTTTCGACTAAAATATTCAGCTTCTCTAGAAAGTTTTTGACAAGATCATGGGTCATGGGGCGAGGAGTGGAGATGTTTTCTATCTTGAGGGCAATGGCGTTCGCTTCAAAGACTCCGATCCAGATAGGAAGAATTTTTTCGTTGTTGAGGTCTTCAAGAACTACGATTGGCATTTTGGAAATGGGGTCCACGACCAGACCCTTTATTTTCATTTCAATTTCCATGGCTCACTCCTCGTTACCGTTTAATTAAATATAAGGTCTGAGGAGAATGTTGTCAAGAAGACGGGATCAAGCCTTGGGCTTACACTTTATCGGTATCAGGCTTTATCGGGATGGATGAATACAAGCTTGATCTCAGTTTAACAGGCTCCAATACAGATAAAGCCTGATTCAGTAATAACGTCTATAATTATGAAAAAACAGGGGGCAAGACTCGACATTCGACATTTATTCAGAATTGGGAGATATGAATAGATATCATAAATAGTGTAAGGTTAGGAATATGTCGAATGTCGAGCCCTGACCCCTGTTTGATACTAGGTGACGTCCTTGCTGATTTTCTTGAGATTATCCGCATGGCCGGCAAGAATCAGGATATCTCCCTTTTTGATGACCTCATCGGCAGAGGGAAGAGTGATCGTTTGAGGAGGAATCTTTCGCTTGATCAGAAGAACGTCGATTTTGTGATGAGCTCTGAGGTTGAGTCCTTTGAGGCTTTTTTCCCAGAAAGAAGAAGGGGCGTCGATCTCCATTATCCTGTAGCCCTTTCCGATGTCGACTGTTTTAGTCAGATGAGTGAATTTCAACTTCTGGACGAGTCCGGATGCGGCCTCTTTTTTGGTGATCTCGTGGTTATAGGCCTCGATGGCGTCTTTTCTTTTCACGACACCGATGAATTTCTTCCCTTTCAGGACCGCGATTTCGGCCACGTCTTCACGGCCGAAGATTTCCATGGCTTGCTCCAGATTATCTTCAATATTCAGTTGGATTCCAGAGGTTGCTAGATCCTGGGCAATGATGAGAGAATCGATGATCTCTTTCTGCCTGAGAGACGTTTTTAGCTGGTTGAGGGATAAGCAGCCTACATAATTATTGTCGGAATCGATCACCTGATAGCTGTGATGTTTTCCGCTGATAGCCTGGTCGATGATATTTCCGGCGTGTTCTGTATTCAGGAAAACATGATAATCCTGGCTTATGAAATCTTTGACGAGGAGGGACCTGAGGATGTTCACTTCTCTTCCTTCCTTGAAGAGGATTCCTCTCCGTTTGAGCTTCATAGTGTAGATGGACTCCTTATGGAGTCCGACTGTCATGAAGGAGGCAATGATCGAGGACAACATGAGGGGGAGGATGATCTTGTAATCATTGGTCAGTTCAAACAGGATGATGATCGCGGTGATGGGAGCGTGGGTTGCTGCGGCGACTACGGCACCCATTCCTACGAGAGAGAATGCGCCTGGAGATGAGATGGAGTTGGGGAAGAGGTTGTGAAAGACTGAGCCCAGGAAGTTCCCGGTCATGGCTCCAAGAAAGAGGGATGGCGCAAAGATCCCTCCGGAGCCCCCTGATCCGAGGGTTAAAGAAGTGGCCAGTATTTTCATAAATATGAGGAGTAATGCGAGCCAGAGACCCAGCCTATTCTGCAGGCAGGCGTCAATGGAATCGTATCCCACCCCGAATACCTGCGGGAGTGCCAACCCGATCGCTCCGATGAGAAGACCGCCCAGTATGGGCTTGATGAGTGGATGAAGGGAAGTTTTGTCGAACTTATCTTCAAAGAAATAGAGTGTTTTGATGAAAAGAATCGCCACCAGCCCGCTCACGATCCCTAAAAGTATATACGGACCGATTTCCCATACACTGATGAGAGTGTATTTGGGCACTGTAAAAGCTGAAAAGTCTCCTGTGATCATCCTGGAGGTGAGCGTGGATATGACCGAAGCGACTATGATCGGACTGAAAGAAAAAACACCGAATTCTCCGAGGAGGACCTCCACAGCAAACAGAGCTCCTGCGATCGGGGCATTAAACGTCCCCCCGATTCCCGCTGCAGCTCCTGCAGCCACAAGAGTCCGCATTCCCTTTTCTCTGATGCGGAATAGTCTGCCGATTGAAGACGCCAAGCTAGAACTGATCTGGACAATCGGACCTTCGCGTCCGACCGACCCCCCTGAACCAATGCAGATAGAAGAAGCCAGAGCTTTTATGGCGACCACTCGATTCCGGATCTGTCCTCCACGGAAAATGAGAGCCTCCATTATTTCAGGAACACCGTGGCCCTTGGCTTCTCTGGCTCCGTAATAAATAATCGGGCTGATGATCAGCCCGCCCAGAGCCGGAATGAGGAGAGTCAAATACCATGGCTGGGAAGATGCCGCAGAGATGTAGTCCGGTGCTCTCCAGAACAGATTCTGGAAAAATTGGATCATGGCCTTAAAAGCGACAGAGGCCAGACCACCCATAAAACCGATGAGAACAGCCAGAAGTGTCAGGCGAATGTGTTCACTGAATTCATTTCTCTTAAAATCGATCTTCATTTTATCTGACTTGCCAAAAAGGACAGTCCCCTTTTTCTCAAGTTTTTCCAGAATATTATGCGTTGAGAAAAGGAGCCATTCCCCCTTTCCCTATATCAAAACAGTTTAAGCTGGCCCTGTGTTTCCTCTTCATGTGCGCCCTCAGAAAAAAGGCTGATCTGTCCGAAGCATCCATCATGTCCCGGTACAATTTTAACGTCTCCTTTTCTCATCCTCTCTATGCCTAAGCCGACTCTTTCCGGAGTAAGTCGCATTAACTCTCCTAGATCCAGTTCGGTCAGGATATTCCGCTCGTTCTCGAATTCATGGATGAACCGAAAATAGATATCCCAGACACTTTTGCATTCGGATGTTTTTTCGATGGCCTGAGCAATTATCTCGTTCAGCGGGATGAGATTTTTGTATGGTACTCTGAGAGAGGAGTGTTCCCCTTGCTCCCGGTCAGCGAGTTCATTCACTCTATGCATGACTCCGATGGTGAGTCTTTTCCCACATACAGGGCAGATGTTGTTGTGCTGCAAGCTTTCTCTGGGCGAGAAGAGGATATTGCATTTCCTGTGGCCGTCGTAATGATACTTGCCTTCTTCAGGAAAGAATTCAACCGTGTACAGGAATTTATCCTGGTTTTTGGTTTTTATGGCATCGACAAGGCCGGAGTAGCTGAACTCTGTGTCAAAAACGTTGGCTTCCCTCCCGATCTTCGAAGGGGAGTGGGCGTCGGAGTTGGAGACAAGGCTGTATTTGTCGAGAGAGGAGAGTTTCCAATTCATCGGGGGATCCGAGGAAAGTCCTGTTTCAAGAGCAAAGATAAAGGGAGTCATTTCCTCAAAGCATTCTTCTATGGTGTCAAAGCCCGAATTGGCTCCGAAAAGGGAAAACCAGGGTGTCCAGATGTGGGAAGGGATGACCACGCACTGTGGGCAGTTGTCGGCGACGATCTTCACGAATGTCTTGGCGTCCAATCCCAGAATCGGTCGGCCGTCAGAACGCAGGTTTCCGAGGCCGGAAAGCTTCTGGTTGATTTTCTCAACCGATTTAAAATCCGGGGCGAGGAGGAGGATATGGATTTTCCTCACTTTTCCATTTTTGGAATAGATGAAGCTGATCTCTGTGGAGAGGATAAAGGAGATGTCTTGAGTGGATAGGGGAAGAGCTTCTAAGTAGCCATTCTCGGAGGAGACGATGTTTTTCAGCTGGAAAAATCCGTTTCCTGTGGACTCCAATTTCTGCTTGAGAAGAAAGAGCCATTCTGGATGGGTGAAGTCTCCTGTGGCGAGAAGTTGTATTCCCTTTATCTTGGCCCAGTGAGCGAGAGTATCGAGGACCATTTCGCGAGAGGTAGCTCTGGAGAATTTGGAGTGGATGTGCAGATCCGCGACGTATCTCATCGTGGCTAGAGTGAAGTTTAATAAATAAAGGAGGACATTTCAAGAAAAAGAATAAAAAGGTATCAATCCTCAACTCTGTGACAGGATTTTTCTTCAGAAAGGTTTTTGCGTTCTTGGGGTCTAGTCTCCATTTTCTATTTTAAATTTTAGATGTATAATTCTTTCTCTTAATATTATTATCTTCTATATGGCAGAAATGGAAACTTTTCAACGTCTTCAATTCTAAGCTCGAGAATAGCAAGTATCAGAAGACCTGGGGATCATACCGATATCTCGGTGAGGATAGTCCTGCTAACCATTTCGGGCCAACCAGAAATGCCTATGCTCTTAATGAAGTTCTGAACCTGAGAGTGCTGAGACTTGGCGTGAGATTCCAGTTCTAAGAGATTTACTGAAGTAAAAGCTCAAAGTCCCTTCCGGCTGATGCCGGGAGCCTGTCAAATCATTTAAAAATCTAACCGGGGCTTTTTTTTTCCTTTTTGAAGTAGTAAAATTAAATTGTTCGTGTCTCTGCGAAAAAAGAGGAGAAATCCCAGCTCAGAGGATGGGAAAAGGATAGACATTCGCTGGGAATTCATATGTTGGCACAAAAATTGCATAGAAATTGTAACGTGGGCTTGAGATGAAAAAAGCACTATTTTTCCTCATAGACACAAGCTATAAAAATCTCTCCCAGTAGGAAGAGGCCCTGAAGTAATATAAGGGGAGAGAAAGGCAATGAGTTAATGAGTTCTTTGGCTTTTATTCGCATTTATCTGAATAGAAGAATTGGAGGAAATCAATTGAAGACGCATGATAAAAGTACAAATTTTCTTGTTTTATCTTTCCTTATTCTCCTTATTTTAGGATTGGTGAGTTGCAGTGGTTCTGGGCAAAAATTAGCTCTTGATCCTGAAAGCCGGGATTTTTACAACTATGCTCAGCTCATCATGACAAAAATAGAAAAAGATATCTTCAAACATCTCCCAGACAAAGAGGCCAGAGAGGAATTCATCGAGGATTTCTGGGCGAAGAGGGATCCGGATCCTTACACAGAAGAAAATGAGTACAAAGAAGAGTTTTACAGGCGAATCGAATACGCCAATAAGCGTTTTAAGGAAGGAACCCCGGGATGGAAGACGGATAGGGGAAGGATGTATATTTATCTTGGGCCCCCGGATAAATTTGAGGAGACATATACCAATCCGAATACGGGCGCTCGGTTGAGAGGATCCTATTTGTACTGGATTTATTACAGGTACAATTTAGGCATAATATTTGTTGATAAAGGAGATGGACGGTACACTTTAGATCCCATGCCTTATTCAATGGGAGGAGGTTTAATCGGGAACCTTAATGATGCGGTTGAAATGGCCAAGTTAGGGCTTTCTTACGGAGAAGGGAGAATGAGACTGAAGTACTTGGATTTTGACCTCAAATATGATGCCGAGAAGAAAGAGATTGTGGCATCTCTCCCTGTCAAAGGAATAAATTTTTTAGACGAAGAGGGGTTGCTCAAAGCGGACTTTGAATTTGAGTTCCAGGTTTATGAAAGGGGAGGTTCGTGGATGGATAAATTCAGGGAATCCAAAGCTTTTGCTAAGCCAGAGGATGAGGTTCTCGAGATGAAGGAAATAATTTTCACCTTCTCTTACGACATAAAACCCGGTAGATATTATTTCGATGTTGTCATTGTCGGTGAAAAAAGCATAGACAAGACAAGAAAAATCTTTGAGATAAAGTTTTAGATTCTCGAAGAGAATAAATTTGTCATTGTGATCAGCCGGAGATATTGAAATTAGTAAGGGAACCAGGATTGTAATTACTGGAGAAAGTAAAACCCGATTACAAAAAAGGACTGATCGAATATGCCGATCTTCTGAATTGAGTGAAGAAGTTTGATAAGAGTATAGAGTTAATCGAGGAAATCGAGAAAAGCGACGATTAAGAAATTTGTAAATCAGAAGGGTTCGCGTCTCAACATTCGACATTTCTAGTAGATCTATTGATCGAGAGAACTTTTTTTTGATTACTAATAAACTAAAAGAGTGTTGAGGAATGAAAAATATCAAATGTTAAGACGCGACCCCGATTTATTTTATCGTCTCTGGTACTTTCTGACCGCCCTCTGATGCTCATCAAAGGTGCGGCTGAAGACATGGCTTCCGTCATTCCTGGAAACGAAATAGATGTATTTTTCTTCTGAAGGATAGAGAGCGGCCTCAAGAGCGGCTTGTCCCGGGTTGCAGATGGGCCCAGGAGGCAGGCCTCGCCTGAGGTAGGTATTGTAGGGAGTATTTAATTTCAAGTGTTTTTTCAACAGGCGTCCTTCATAGATTCCCTGCTCTTTCATGGCGTAGATGATGGTCGGATCACAATCGAGTTTCATCCGTATTCTCAGTCGGGTGTGGAATACGGCTGAGACCAGCTTTCTTTCTTCAGGAATAGAGGTTTCTTTTTCAATCAACGAGGCCAAAATCACGACTTTTCTTGGAGTCATATTTATCTCAATCGCTCTTTTTCTCCACTCCTCAGTGAACACACTTTTAAACTGGGAGACGAGGGTGGAGATGATCTTCTCTGCGGGGATTCCTCGTGTGAAATGGTACGTCTCGGGAAAGAGGTATCCTTCGAGGTTTTCCGCTTCGATATCGTAAGAACCAAGGAGTTCGGTCCTGGAGCATGCCTCGAGAAAGTCTTCTTCATCTACGATTCTCATGGATTCAAGATTTTGAGCGATTTCTCGTCGTGTCAACCCCTCGGGAATAGTGAAAGGATGGAAGTAGACCTTTCCTTCAGATAGAATACGAAGGATTTTTTTTGTCGACACCGGAAGGCTGAGCTCGTACTCTCCTGCTTTCAGGCTCATTGAAGAAAAATAAATCTTATAGCCCAGAAGAAAAGGCCATGTTTTCTTGATGACTCCTTGCTCTTTGAGATTTTGAGCGATGTTCTGCACTCCTTTTCCCTCTTCAACTAAGAAAAATATTTTTTTCGGAGTGTCTCTAGGAATACTGTAGAACTCAAAAGAAAACCATGCGGAAAGGATGACGGGTATGACCGCTGAAATGATGAGAGCGGTTTTAATGACCTTGATCATCATGGTGTTTTGCTTTTTTACTCTCCAGGTAGCTCGAGAGGATGAGTGAGGCGGATATCTGGTCTTTCAAGCTCTTTTTTTTTCGGAAATGAATTTTTTGCTGGCTGAGGATTTTCAGAGCTTGCTGTGTTGTCAGCCTTTCATCCCAGAAGACGATGGGAAGGTTGAGCGTCCTCTCGAGCCAGCGAGCAAATTTTTTTGTTTTTTCCACACGTGTTCCTGGACTTCCGTCCATTCTTAAAGGGAGTCCGATGACTATTTCACTTATCTCGTATTTTGAAACAAGTTCGAGAAAGTACTTTTTGTCTTCCTCCTTGTTCTGGATGCGGTAGCGGCCGATGGCCTGTGCTGTCAACAGGAGCGCGTCGCTTACAGCCAGGCCAATATTCCTGTCGCCAAAGTCTATTCCCAGGATTCTCATGGGCTGTAATTTTCTCTTTTTCTGTTTTTTCTTTGGTGTCTGTCAAAGCCCAGCTCGATAAGTTTTTCGAGGAGGCGAGGGAAGGAAAGACCGCTCACTTCCCAGAGCTTTGGATACATGCTGATTTCTGTAAAGCCTGGAATGGTGTTGATTTCACTCACATAGATTTTTTCGGTTTCTCCATTCATCAGGAAATCCACTCGGGCCATCCCTGAACAGCCGAGGGCCTTGAAGGTTTCCACTGAGAGACTTTGGATTTCTTCGGTCTGGGATGGAGTGAGTTTGGCCGGAATTCTAAAACGCGTTTTTCCTTCAATGTATTTGTCTTTATAGTCGTAAAATTCTCTGAAGGGGATGATCTCTCCGGGCAGAGACGCCTCAGGCTCTTCATTCCCCAAAACACTGCACTCCAGTTCGCGTCCCAGGATTCCTTCTTCAACAATGATTTTCTGGTCATAGCGGAAGGCTTCGTTAAGGGCAGCAGGAGTGTCATTTTCATCGCTCACTTTAGAGATGCCGACACTCGAGCCGAGGCAGGCCGGTTTCACAAAGCGCGGAAGCGGCAATTTCTCTCTGATCTCAGAGAGGATAGATTCCTTGTTCTCTCTCCATTCTTTTTCCAGAAAAGTGAGGTGTTCGACGACTGGCAGGTTTTTGGCTCTAAGGATTATTTTCGAGACTGCCTTATCCATCCCCATCGCAGAATCCAAGACAGAAGCTCCGGCAAAGGGGACATCGGCCATCTCCAGAAGTCCCTGGAGCGTTCCATCTTCACCATATGGGCCATGGAGTACTGGGAAATAGATGTCTGCCTCGATAGTTGATGAGGAAGCGTTCTTATCCCAGGGGAGGAAAGAGGAAAACGAACCGGTATTCAGAGCCTCAAGAGAGAGAAGGGGAGATTCAACGACTTTCCAGTCTCCTTTTTTGTTTATGTATATAGAGATGATTTCGAATTTTTTTGTATCCAGATTTTTATATATAGAAGCTGCAGAAAGAAGGGAAATTTCGTGTTCGGCGGAGCGTCCACCAAAGAGGAGAGCGACCTTTCTCTTTTGAGTCGTCATTTTCTCGTCACGAGAGATTATTGTAAAGGAATGAGTCTTCCTTGTCCATTCAGGTTGAAAGGTTCAGGTTTGGTTCTTCGATAACACGCAACTTTTGTCCCTACGAGCACCTCGGAGGGGGAACAGCTTCGCTTTCCCCCTTCCGACGTTCGCCTCACTTCGAACGGCTCTCTGCCTCCCCTTCTCGGGCAGGACCTTAACTCCTGCCCTGCGACCAAGGGGGCATACCCCCTTGGAATCCCCACTGATTTGTGTCCACTGAGCAGGCCACAAATCAATCAAAAGAGGCTCGGTTTCAGGCTTCGCTCTCCTCTCCATTCTGGAGAGGAACCGTGCCCGCTCCGCCTTCAAACGGTATCTCAGAACCAATCCTTCACCAAGATTTAAATTGCTCAACTACTTAACCTGAATTATTCATAAAATCTGCCGACACTATATCTTATTTCCTTTGATATAAACTCTTTAGCTTGGTTTTTCTCGAAATAAAGTTTCCAATTTTCTTTTGTTGACATTTTTTCACTTTAAGTCGGCATCTTTTACCCTTCGGGCGAGCCGATCTTACCGCATCTACTTTGTTACAGCGCAATCGCGGTGGAAGACCACGTCATCACGAGCGATGGAAGAGAGCGTGGTGATCTCATGCCCTTGCGCAAAGGCATGAGATTGCCACATTCGCTACGCTCTTCGCAACAGAGTCTACGGCAACCTCG
>CAZSGR010000065.1:0-14381 GCA_964606185.1 uncultured Eubacteriales bacterium | reverse complement strand
GGGAGAAAATGCAGGACGTCATCCGGTACAAAAATTATGTTTTTTATGTTCTTTTCCAAACCGGGAAAGACAAGATGATTAAAGAGTTCATGGCCCAAAGCGAAATTTTGATTATCCTTATCTGAAATGATTCTCAGATAGTCCTTGACCTGGTTTTTGATATTTTTTCTGCCAGGGAAGTGGAATATTTTAAGGTCCTTTTTCGTGATGACAAAAGCATAGGAGTCTTCCTGCCCGACAGAGTAGGCGAATATGGCAGTTTTTGTATTAAGGAGAGTTTTCTGAGTTTCATCAAGAGTGATGATCTCAGGATATTTAAGGTTGGCGTATGCAGGATATACTTTACGAATTTCTCTTTTCAGGGAATCTAATTCGTTTTCGTAGTTTTTTAGCTCTTCATTCAGATTATTTTTATTCTCTGGAGTGAGCTCTGTTGCCGGCAATTTTGAATAAACACTTGTGATGTTCTTCTCTAGCTCTGTTTCTCTGTTAAGAAGTTCAGCATCAATATCTTCGGAAATGTCTACTCGGGAGAGCTCCAGGCTGTCCAGGAAAGCTCTGGCTTTTGCTCTTTCTAAATAGTCGAATGCCTCTAAGGCGTACTCATTTTTTCCTTCATCATGATAGAGTTTCACAAGAAGGTTTATCAGGCGATGATAGGCTTCGATTCTCTTATCTGTTCCAAGGAATTTTGCTCTGAGCTCTTCTAATACGATCCGGGAACGGATTTTTTCAGTCGTTTCAATGGATGCTTTATAGTGTTCTATTGCCTTATCATATTTTTTTTGTTGCTCATACACTCTGGCAAATTCAAGGTAGGCTTCCCATAGAATCTGCTCTCCTCCAATTTGAAGTGCAAAATCTATCGATTGCTCAAAAAGTTTTGTGGATTCCTCATAATTTTCAAGGTTACGGTTAACAATCGCCATATTTGTTAATGCCATTCCCATCACTTCGAAATCCTTAATTTCGTCCGCTTTTGCGTAACTTGACTGGAAGTTTTTCAGGGCATCGTAATAATATTCTCTGTTTTGTGTAAGATTACCGATATCATTGAATACAGTTCCCATATTATTTAAAACTCTAACTTGCGTTCCCAGAGCTAAAGATTTAGTCTGTTTGTCAACGTTTTTTTCTTGACGTTTGAGGATATCTTCAATAAGCTCAAGACTGGCCTCAAAATGATCTTTAGCTTTATGAAAATCTTCAATATTATTGGATAGAAGGCCTTTCATACGAAACACCTCTCCAATATTATTTAAATCCATGGTTATTTCGGCTTCATTTGACAATTCTCTATCTATATCCAGGACTTTCTTGTAGTTTTCCAATGCTTTTTCCAATTTACCTAATTGTTTGTAGATAATTCCAATATTAGTCAGGCAGTCTAATTTGTTTTTTCTGGTAATTTTAGGAATGGCTATAGCTTGCTCGTAATAATCAAGAGCTTCAGAATAATTATTTAAATCAGAACTATGATTTCCTAAATTGATCAGGCATCTCGCTTGTTCGATCTCATGATTTAAATTCTTTGCTAATTCCAGTGATTCTTCGTTTGCTATCTTAAACTCGTCGAGCTTATTTTGATAGTAGTAAGTAAGACTCATCCAGCGCAGGCATTTGAGCTTGTGTTCTTGACTTCCCAATTCTTTGGCTAGATTTATGGCTTTTTTAAAGCTATCTATTGATTTTTCGTATTGGCCATCATAAAGAAATTCCTTTCCTTCATTGTAAAGCCTGTAAATGTTAAGAGCTGTTTGACATTTGAAACACTCATTATCGAGATTTAATTTCATCCCAAGTTTTGAAGAATCTTCATAGTAACGTGAGGATTCAGGCATCTTCCCAAGATTCCAGTATATGAGTCCCAGCTTAGATAGAGCTTCACACTGTTTTCTCTCATCAGCCATTTTTACTGCAATATCCAAAGATTTCTCAAGTGATTCTGCTGACTTTTCGAATTCACCATCGAGTCTGAATTTCTCCGCTTGTGTGAATAATTGTGAATATTCTTGTTTTAGATTTGTTTTTTCGGAAGGAGAAAGTGATAAGTTCAAAAAGAGGATAATGAGACAGAAACGGGTGAGCCTTTTGATAAAGCTCAAATTTTTGACTTCCTCCACTTTATTCTATCTCTTTGCTTAGAATTGAGTCCCCTGTTTATTGAGCTACTGATTTTATCAAATTTATTGGAAGGGAATCAATCGCCCTTTGGGGTGAATACGTTTCTCACCCCTTATAGGCAGTATTATAGATTATAAATGTAGAATGTATTTTTATGGACAGCTATTCAATTGTACGGACTCTAGACTAACAAATAGGTTAGCTTAGAGTGTTTTCTTTTTCTTCTTTTAAATCTTTACACGTGGACTAAGAAATCGAGATAATTAATCTTCATCAGGAAACTTCATTGAACTGACCGTGCCGGTAATCTTCTTGACTTTCTGGGGGAACTCGGAGTTAGAGTCCATTTTTCTGATTTTGTGCTTGTTCGGAGCAGGTGCGTCATCGGCATCGATACCCAGGAAGGGAAGAAAGGAACCGAAGTATTTGAGGTGCTTCATGACGAAGACTCTGAACGAGAACTTTCCAGCGTCGTCTTTAGCATTGGCGACTGAGGGGACAGAAAGAGATATGATTGCAAGGCAGGTCACCATAGCAACGATTCTTAAGATTTTTTTACTCATAATTCATCCTCCTTTATTTTTCAGTGAGCTTAGGGATAAAAAAGAGAGAAAGGGATTCCGGTGAAAGGAAGCTGAATGGAATCCTCATATTTTCCTTCTATCCAAAGCGCACCAATAATACTATTTATGGACAAAAAAATGTCAAGTCTTTTTTTTATGTAAGTTATTCATTTGAAACATGTTAGAGTGCACGCACGCGTCCATGGCTCAAAAATCGGTGACATCCCTTGTCACACATACATATTGTGTTAATAGACTTCAACTTACCTCTTATATTGTGTCTTTAGACTCCAACACATCTCCTTTTTTATTGTGTAGAATCCTTTAATTACATGCACATATTGAGTCGTATAAAAATGTGAAAAATTGAAAAAAATTTTGGTTAGCGGCGGTATTTTGCGCGGATAGACCTTAATTCCTTTTCCGCTTCCGGAGGCGGTTGTGTGAAAAGGCTGATGATGATTGTGAGGATTGCGGAGGCGAAAAAGGCGGGAACGAGCTCGTAGATTCTGTCTTTGAGGGCGGATACCAGGTGCCAGACAATCGTGACCGCTGTTCCGGAGATGAAGCCGGCAGCCACACCGGCCTTTGTGGTTCTTTTCCAGTAGAGGGCGAGAAGAAGGGGCGGCCCGAAGGATGCGCCCAGTCCCCCCCACGCAAACAGGACGAGCCAGAAGACCAGTTTTTTCGCGATGAGTCCGAACACGAGTGAAGCGATGACGAGGAGCAGGACGACCATTCGGCTGAGAAAGACGAGCTTTTTCTGGGAGATGGATTTTCCTTTGGTCGCAATTTTCTGGTAGATGTCGCGCACGATACCTGAGGAGGCCACAAGAAGCTGGGAGTCGGCTGTGGACATGATGGCCGCCAGGATGGCGGCGGTGATGATTCCCATGATGAAGGGATGCAGGTGGGCAGAGGCCAGGAAGGGGAAGAGGTTCTCCGGGTCCCCGCCGGGCAGCTCGGCTTTGTTCATGTAAAAGGCTCTTCCTACCAGGCCGATGAATATGGCTCCCCAGGCCATGAGCACGTTCCACACGGTTCCGATGAGGCAGGATTTTCTCAGCTCTCTGGGGTCTGCGACAGACATGTAGCGGACGAGGATGTGCGGGTTTCCGGGGGAGCCGAGTCCGATGCCGAGGAACCCGATGATTCCGCCGAATGTGTAGGCAAAAGGATTGAAGAACCGGGGATTGAAATGCTTCAGGACTTCAAGGACCTCGCTCCAGCCGCCGGCATGGGAGATGACGATTACGGGCAGCAAGAGAAGGGCGATGATCATAAAAATGGCCTGGATCATGTCAGTCAGGGAGACAGCCAGGAATCCGCCGATAGCCGTGTAGAGGAGGACGATAAGGGCAGTAATCAGGATTCCGGACGTTTCGCTCACTCCGAAGCTCGTGGAGAAGTTTTTTCCTCCGGCGTTGAACTGGGAGGCCACGTAGGAGACCATGAAGATCAGGATGATGAAGACTGACAGTATCCTCAGGATATTGCTTTTATCCTTGAAGCGGGACTCGAAGAAGTCAGGGAGAGTCAGGTTGTCCATCATCGAGGTGTAGCGCCTCAGCCTCTTCCCGACAAAGGCGAAGAGGAAGACCTCGGCCGTGATGTAGCCCGAGACGGCCCAGACTGCGGAAGCGCCGATTTCATAGGCCATGCCGGTGACACCGAGCAGGAGCCAGGCCGACCTTCCGGACACGACGGCGCTCAGGGCGACAACGAACTTTTTCATCTTGCGTCCGCCGAGGAAGAATTCAGAGAGGCCGGAGGAGGAGAACTTGGCAGAAAAGAAGCCGATGGCCAGGATGATAAGGAGGTAGAGGGCAAAAGCGATGACCGTGAGAGGGTTGGCCTGGATCGCTACCTGGGAGGCCTGTTCCATCCGGGCTATTCTCCCTCTTCCTTGAAGAAGATGTAGAGGGCGACGGAGAGGAGGATGATGGCCGAAGGGAGGATGAAGAGTCCGAAGATTTCAGCGAATGTCATCGGGACCGCCTGTTATTCAAGGAAAGATTTGTCCTGTGGAGAACGCGTGCCCATGTGTTTAAGATGGCGGCTGCCTTCCTGCGGGAAGACAGCGGAGCCTTTCATTTTTCGCCCTTGTAAAAATAGTCGATTTCCCACTCCGCGGTCTGCGGGCTGTCCGAGCCGTGAGTGGCGTTTCTCTCGACAGAGGAGCCGTACATCTGGCGCAGGGTGCCGGGTTTGGCGAGAGCCGGGTCCGTGGCGCCCATCACTTCCCGCCAGTGGGAGATGGCGTTTTCTTTTTCCAGGGCCATGACCAGGATTTCCCCTGAGGACATGAAGTCTGTCAGGGAGTCATAGAAATGCTTGTCCTTGTGGACGATATAAAAACCCTGCGCTTCTTCCCTGGTGAGGTGAAGCATCTTCAGCCCGGATATCTTGAATTCCTCGTCCTCGATTCTCTGGATGATCTTGCCCACGAGTTTCTTTTTCACGGCGTCGGGTTTGATGATGGCTAACGTTTTTTCGGCCATTACTGCTCCTCTCTATGAGTTATGAGTTATGATTAAAGCCACATCTTGTATATCGAAATCTCAGCTTCGAGTCAACTTTGGCTGTGGAGGATTAAAGAGGGAAAAAGCTTTGTCCTCATAATCTGAGACAGCGGATAGCCGGAAGAGTTGAGAAGGGGAGAAAGCTTCGTTCGAGGGAAAGGGTGATTCCTGCGGTGCACAGCTCTGCCGAGAGGACGGCACTGCCATCCAAAAAAATAAAGACCAGCCATAGCGCTGAAATTTTCGTGACATACTAATGGGAAGAATTGTGCGGCATTTGTCGCAAGCACAAAAAGGAAGTTCCTATCTTTAAAGTATTATTCACCGCAACACAATGAGTTCTTCCCCTAACAAACAGAATCCTATTATCGAACAGGGAGATTATTCGTACCTCAAGCTGTCCACCGGATTGGCGTATGCGGCTTTGACAGCCTGAAAAATGAAGCTGAATGTGGCTATGAGCAGAGTCGTGAGAGCCGCGAAGACTAAGACGAACCACCCGATGCCGGCTTTATAGGCAAAATTCTGCAGCCATTTGTTCATCACGTATATTGCCAAGGGCCAGGCCACGATATTGGCCAGCAGGACCCATTTGATGAATTCTTTGGACAGCAAGAGAGTGATGCTTCCCACCGAGGCTCCCAGTGCCTTACGGATTCCAACCTCTTTTGTTCTGGCTTCGGCGGTGAAGGCGGCCAGGCCGATAATTCCCAAACAAGCAACCAGTATGGAAAGAGAGGAAAAAATTAGTAAAAGGGTCTGCATTTTCTTTTCGCGCTCGTAGAGCTGATTAATGCGATCATCGAGGAAACCAAACTCGAACCGTTCTCCTAGAAACGTTGTTTTCCATTTCCTTTCAATAAAACTCAATGTTTTTTCCATATCGCCCGGAAGAATCCTTACTGAGATAGTAAGAATATAATTGGGATCCAGCATTAAAACCATCGGTTCAACTTCTCGCCTGAGGGATCTGAAGTTGAAATTTTTAACAACGCCGATGACCTTAACAACGGAGTTTGCATCTCCCCATTCTATTTCTTTTTGTATGGCTTCTTCTGGAGACCAGCCCATCTTTTGGGCCGTGGCTTCGTTAAGTATTACGACTCCTTCGGTATCTGTACCGAAATCCCTTGAGAATGACCTCCCGGCAATAACCTCCATGCGATATGTCTCTACAAAATCATAATGGCTTGTTAGAAAGGTCACATTGGCCCCTATGTCCGATTCACGATGATAGATGCCTCCGTTGCTGTAATAGGATTCTCCAGGGATATCTGATGAAGCGGATACCGAATCGATTTGAGAGTTGGACAAAAGATCGTTCCGTAAAACATCATAGCTTTGAGATGCTTGCTGGCTTCTTGCAGGCAGGATAAGGACGTTTTCTTTGTCAAAACCCAGAGACCGGTTTTGGATGTACTTCATCTGCTTGTGAATGGTGAATATTCCTATAATCAGAGTTGTGGAGATGACAAACTGAATAACGACCATATTTCTGCGAAATGAAGACTTCCGGCTTCCCGGCTGGGGCCCTCCCTTGAGTACAGCTACTGGTTCGAATCTTGTCAGATAGAATGCCGGATACAGGCCGGCTAATATTCCGACGGCAAAGGTTGTCGCGATAAGAAAGATCAAATTTTTCGATTGAAAAAACAGAGCAAGCGATAGATTTTCTCCAAAAATCCCATTATATGCGGGGATAAACCATGAACATAGAAAAAACGCGATGACAAGGGAAGCCAGAGCCAGCAGAACGGATTCCTGAATAAACTGTCTTTTGAGCTGACCTTTTCCCGCTCCCACCGTCTTGCGCAGACTCACTTCTTTGGCCCTTGTGCTGGCGCGGGCTGTGGAGAGATTCATGAAATTGATGCAAGCGATAATGAGGATAAGGACGGCAATAGAGGAAAAAATATAAACCGACGAGATGCTGCCTCCCGGCTCCAGTTCCCAGTTGACGCTGGGATACAGATGGATATCGGTTATAGGGAAAAGATACATTTTCAGCACCTCATGAATACTCAGGCCCTGGCCGAGCAGGTCACCGTAGTAGGGTTCCAAACGGTGGCTGACAAACGTCTTTAGCTTCTCTTCCAGAACTTGTTTTGAAATGTTTTCCCTGACGAGGACATAAGTATAAAGATAATTGGGTCTCCAGGCGGCAAAACGCTCGGCGGGATAGGAGGCGATAGATATCAGCGCATTGAATTGAATATGGGAATTTTTAGGTATCTCTTTTAAAATTCCCGTCACCTTGAAATCAACCGGTTCTTCTTCCCACTCGAATGTGAGCGATTCGCCTATCACATCAACAGTTCCAAAATACTTGATCGCATTTTTTCGAGTTAAAACAACTGACATCGGTTCATTAAGAGCGGCCGACTCATCGCCTTCTTCTAGATCAAAATCAAAAATATGAAAAACCGAATTATCAGCCGCAAACATCTCCTGCGTGTGAACGGTTCCTTGTTGATCCTTTATCGAAAATTCTCGTAACCAAAAGCGCACGGCATCCTCGATTTCGGGATAGTCGTCGATCAGTGCTTGTTTATAGGGACCTCCGGTAATAGGCCATCTGCTGTATAAGTTCTCGCGGAACAATTCCCTTTCTATCCTGTAGATTCTTTGGCTTTTTTCATGGAAGCGGTCATAGCTCAATTCACGCGCGACCCAGAGGCTGATGATCATGCATATGCAGAGTCCAATGGCCAGCCCGAACACATTGATAAAAGAAAACAGCTTATGCCTTATGAAATACCGGTAAGCGATTCTTATGTAGTTTTTAAACATGGCTCCTCCGAATTGAAAATGACCTACATTCCCCTTTTTTATCAGCAATAAACATGCCAATATCATCTTCTTGAGATTTTCTAACACTTATGAAACATGCATGTATCATTTATTAACAGTTAATGTCCGTAAGTGAACAAAAATAAATATTCCCCATATCAACTTCGTGAAAGAGAATAGCCATGAAATTCAAGCTTTATTTTTCCGTTAAAACGAATGTTTAATCTTTCACCTTTTGCGTGCTTTATTTTTTGTGCCATTATCACCCTCTATCTTGTTAGATAATAACAACTTAGGGTGAGCTTGTGAAGTGATTCTTGTGTTTAATATGGGGAATACGGGACTAAGCATCATCAGCGGGGATAAGAGCCCTTCGCAGGGAGGTTTATGACGGTGTCTGATGAACTCGGCAGGCGGTACTCAAAAAGTTCAGGTTTCAAGTGATCCCGGAACTTCTGAAAGGTTCAAAAACCATTCAACTGACACCTTGCGCTTATGGGGTTCATTCAATTGCCATCTTTGCTTGCATGGTCTTATTATACGCAAATCACAGCCTGGGGAATGTAAGGATTGGTCTAAATTTAGTTGAAACGAAACGCCGGAGCCCTACCTTGAGGCTCGATCAGCCTTATCAAGAGCGATACGATTATTTTTTGCGCGCGATCATGCGGACCAGTTCCGCGGGGGGACCGCCCCAGTCGCCCTGCCACACGCCCTCCTCGTATTTCTGGATGTGAAAGCCGCTGAAATGTTTGAGCAGGGCATTGGGAGGCAGGCCGTGGACGACCGGAGGAAAGGACTGTTTTTCGGTTATCAGCACGTGCTCGAAAACCACAACACCCCCGGGCCGGAGCGAGGCGTTCAAGCGTGCGACAAAGTCCGGGTCTGAAACCGGCGCCCAGGACAGAATCATGAGGATCAGATCCCATTTTTCCTTCCCGAAATCGAAGTCCTGGTAGGAGGTTTTCACGGTTTTTATCTTGACTCCGGCTTTTTCGGCATTGGCGTTTGCGGCGGCTAATCCTAATCCTGAGATATCGATCCCGGTGACTTGCCATCCCTGCTGGGCCAGCCAGACCGCGTTGCGGCCCTGTCCGGCCCCGACATCTAGGGCCGTTCCCGGCTTGAGTCCTTTGGCCGACTCCATCATGAAATCGCTCGGATTGGAGTTGAAGCCGTCCTTTTCCATGTCCCCTGTCAAAGGCTTGGAAAAGAGGCGGTCATAGGTGATTTCGATACCTTTTTCCGGATGTTCGGTGAAGATGCGGCTGATGACATCCATGTGCCGCTTGATTTCTTCCCGGGGCAATCCGTCTTCAGTCAGCTTGTCCTTGTAGGCCTGGAGAGACGCCGCCTCCGGATTAGCCATGATCCAGGCTTTGAAATGTTCCCAGATTTTCTCATCACCCGGCTGATCCTGGGCCGGAGCCGGGACGGATGACGAAAAGATCAGGACAAGCATCAGCCCTGTGACGAACAGGTTTTTTAGAAATCGAGACTGTTTATTCATAGTTGCTCCATTTATTCAACTCAACGTGGATTTCTTTATAGATATACTCATACGATTTGCTCGATATTTAGTTTACGGGAGTGATTCTCCTATCGGGGAGCAGGTTGAGAAGAAATGGTGCAGGGGAGGTGAAGGCGGGCAGGTTTGGACAGTGGTATTCCGCGTCGCATCTTTCATAACAAAAAGGTCCTGCCGTCGTGCGCTGTTGCCGGTCTCATGCCCCCTGGTCTCGAAATCATATATATCCTGCGGAATCCCGGTCGTTTTCCACTAAGAAATACACAAATCTGCTGATTTTTTTATCTTTTGTCCCCGTCCATCATTTATCAAGCGGTATTCCGGCTCCGATTGACAGGGCTTGAAGCCGCCGTTAAAATGGGGTTTCATGACTGAGGAAAAGAAAAAATACGAGGACCTTAAGAAATTCGCCCTGGAGCTGGAATTCTCCCTGTTCGGTGTGGCCGACGTCACCGGGATCCGGGAGGAATTCCTTCTGGATGATGAGGTCAAAAAGAGATTCGATAGGGGAATATCGATGGGAAAAAGGCTCATCGATGGTGTTCTTGATGAGATAAAGGACAGGCCGACTCGCCTCTATTTTCACCACTACCGCCAGCTCAATTTCTTCCTGGATAGGGCGGCCTTTCTGCTTGCTTCCCGTATCCAGGAGCTCGGGTACGACGCTCTTCCCATCCCTGCCTCCCAGATCATTGACTGGGAAAACCAGAAGGGCCATCTCTCGCACAAGAGGGTGGGATACCTGGCGGGGCTGGGATGGATGGGAAGAAGCAACCTCCTCGTCCATCCCGACTATGGCGCGCGGTTCAGGCTGGTCACAGTGCTGACCGATATGCCTCTTGAGGCGGACAGGCCGTTGAGGGGCGAGTGCGGGGAATGCATGAATTGCCTGGAGCCGTGCCCGGCGCAGGCGATTAAAGAGAAAAGAGAAGATTTTGACCACCTTGCCTGCTTTGAGAAGCTCAAGGAATTCCGGAAAAAGGGGATTGTCGGACAGCACATCTGCGGTGTCTGTATCAAAGCCTGCTCCGGCGCAGCACGGTAAGAGAGACGGACACCATTCCAAGCTTTGGGTTGGGGGCTGCTTGCAGTGCGCTCTGCGGGGGGAGTTAGCGGGATATCCGGCTGACCTCTAAGGCTTTTTTCGAGATGACGACCTTGTTCCGTCCCGTGTTTTTCGCGTTGAACAGGGCCTTGTCAGCAAGAATGGTCAGGTCGGTGGCGACCTTTTCATAGTTTGTCGGATAATTCCTGCTGGAGGTCCTGGCCGGCCGGCTTTCAGAATAAATACAGTGGGCCACTCCCAGGCTTATCGTCTTGTGAACGATGGCGGATTTAGGCTTGAACTTTATAGAAAGAACAAATTTTCTGAGCCTCTCGGCCACAATCGATGCTTCGGTTGAGTTGATTCCGGGAAGGATGATGACGAATTCGTCTCCTCCGAACCGGGCGGCCCAGTCCATATCCTTGCGGATGACATGGGATATGACCTTCGCGGTTTCTTTTAAGACTTCGTCCCCTTCAAGGTGAAGGTACATGTCATTGTACTGCTTGAAATCGTCGATGTCGATCATGATGAGGGAGAGGGCGCTTCTCCACCTCTCTGCGGTTTTGATCTCATCGGGCAGATTCTGGTTGAAAAATCTCCTGTTGTAGAGTCCGGTGAGCTCGTCTGTGACAGAGAGGCGTTTGACTTCCTCTTCCAGCTTCTTTCTTTCCGTGATGTCTTCGATAACCGTGTCGTAGTATATGATATTTCCGGATTTGTCCTTGATCGCGGCCGATGTGATGGATGCCCAAAAAAGTTCTCCGTCATCTCGTTTCAGCGTGAAGTCTTCGTTCTTGACGATGCCTTTTTCCTCAAGCTCGTCAATGAAACGGCTGTAGTCTTCCGGATTTTCGTAGAGGTCGATCTTGTTCACGTTGAGGAATTTTGCCGCGTTCGTGTACCCGAACATTTCCACAACAGACGGGTTGGCTTCGAGGATCTTTCCTTCGGGTGTCGCCCGGAAGATTCCAATCTTGATGTTCGTCACAAGCTCGCGGTACTTTTCTTCGGACTCCGAGATTTTTTTGGCAAGCTTGTGCTTCTGGATGATTTCGGAGATCAGGTTCGCGAAGATCTCCAGGGGCCGGACAGTCTCCTCTGTGGGAACCGTGCCGCTCTTGGAGTCATCGACAGATATGATTCCGATGAGCTCCCCTTTGATATCCCTCATGGCCACGAGGAGGTTGTCATCCTTGTGCCAGCGGCCGTCTTTTTCCGGATAGGATTTTTCTCCGGGGATAAAGGCTTTCTTGTCAAGAATGTTTTTCATTTTATGAGGGATGTAGCAGGATTGATTCCCGATTTCTATTCCCCTCTCAAAGTATTTCATGTATTTTTCTTTGGGCATCGCGACTTTTTGCACTCTGTTGAACTCTGCCTCGGTGATTCCTCTGTATCCGATGATTTCCCGGTAAGGCGGCTTGTCGGTGAAGTAAGAGATGAGCACCCGCTCGAAGTCTGAGATGTCCACGACCGCCTGAGAGATGCGCTCGAACAGCTCTTCCTCGTCTTCGATAGAGAGGATGTCTGCGGATATGGATGAGAAGCTCTCCATCTGCTGGAGCATATCATTGATCTTTTCTCTGGCTTTGAGGCTCTCTGTTATGTCCATGTGCATGGCCACGGCCACGGATTCCTGTCCGGGAAAGACGGCCGGAAAGATGTGGCAGAGAACCTGCTTTTTCTCTCCTTTTTTTGTGGTGATCGCCCATTCCTTCTTGGGCGAGGACTTGCGGTTCTTGATGGTGTTCGTCAGGAGCTTCCTGTAATCTCTTTCGTCTTTCTCGGAAAAGACCATTCCCTTGAGGGTCTTCCCTTTGACATTTTTCTCGGGATATCCGAATAATTTTTCCGAGTAGCGGTTCCAGTAAACGACTTCTCCGTTTCTGTTGTATCCCTGAATGGCGATGTTTGTCGCGTTGTCCAGAGTGGACCTGAGGCCCGATTTTGCTTTTTCGACCTCTTTATAGAGATGGTTTATCTCGTCCATCGCTTTTTTGCGTTGGGAGATGTCTCTGGCAATGCCTTGAAGCTCGACGAGCTTTCCGTTTTTATCATTGACTCTTTCTATGTGGATTTCCAGGGGGATCTGTTTTCCGTTTGAGCCGAGGACTTCGATTTCCAACAGGGGAATGGATTTTCCTTTGAAGCTATTCTGGAAGAATCTTTTGACAACGTCTTTGTATGCAGGAGCGGCGATCTTGTGAAGGCTGCTCTTCTGAAGCGTGGATACAGGAATTCCTGTTATCCTGTTCGCGGTTTTGTTGATGTAGAGAAACTTGCCGTCAAGGTCGATGGTGAAAACGATATCCGGAGCGTTGTCCAGAAAAGCGAAGTAGTGTTTTTCTGCCAGTTTGGAAGCGTCTCTAACAGTGTTGGTGTTCATGGCAGTTATTCTGATTGAAACGCGAGTTTTTTGTTTGCAGTAAAAGCTGTTCCCGAAATTCTTTTCCTGTAAAGAGAGAATAAGTCATTCTGCTTTCTAAGTAAATAGCCTAATAAGGTGAATTTGGGTGTTGATTTCCCCCCCAAATCCGTCACCCCAAAAGGACTTTTTATCTCACCCTTTGCGACTAGCCGCAGGTATTCTTACAGGGGTAAGATGACCGGCGTTCTATCAAAATGAAATACTCTTTCTCACGTTACCCCCTTCTTTAGTAATCATATTGAAAAAGAATATACTATCAATAGTAGTGAGAGATAACTTACGCAAGCCTTCGGGCTTGGCGTCGTGAGGCCTCATTTTACGTCATATAGAGAAAAAAGTTCCCCCATTTTTTGCATTTCCACTTGTGATCCCACCTGATTAATAGTTATCAAATAACTTAGACGTTTCTAACGCTTATTTTTGGGGGAAGCCCCGATAAGATAACGAACGAATTTAGGAATACGAAAAAATTTGAAAGAAATGATCTCATAAAAATTGATGAAAATATAAAGAAACGCCTCAGCTATATGTTAGAAATCCGTGCGCGAAGGCCCGTTGTCAAAACGAAAAAATGTCGCCTGACTGGCCAAAGGTTCTTCACCCGACAGCTTCTAACATTCTATCTTCAGCATCTGCTCATTTCGAAGCTCATCCGAATCATTGCCATCTTCATATCCGCAAGAAATCTGATATACCGGTTGTCACAAAAGCTCAATCAAGTGATGTTTATCTTAGCTCCCTCATATGACTAGTTTCGACTCCTTCTTATAACTCAAAACCAAAACTCAAATATTGAAACCGCAAAGCTAAAATTACAAAACCTCTTTTTCTTTCTCCTTACACAAAGAAAGGAGATCATCTATGTGGGCAGTAGCTAGACAGATGGAAGTATCACAAGCACCATAGTATATTTTCACCTCTCCGTTCTTTTCCAAGATTGCCCCCGTCGTAAAAACAACATTTGGAACATCACCGGTGCGCTCATAGTATTCAGCAGGTGATAAAATTGGCTCTCTTGAGCGACCAATAAGCTTGGCTGGATCCTTTAGATCAAAGAGGGCAACACCCAGTCTGTATATGGGACCAGCAGATGTCTTTTTGACACCATGGTATATAAGAAGCCATCCCTTCTTTGTTCGGATAGGCGGAGCACCTGGGCCGATCCTGTCTGCATCCCAATACCCTGGTCGAGTCTCAAAGAGCACCTCTGAGTTTCCCCAATGGACGAGGTCATAGGAATAAGATATCCAAGTGGCAATACCTGCAGCCATGGGTCTGTCATAACGGACATATCTTCTTTTAAATTTCCTGGGGAAAATAACCGCGTTTTTATTCACTGGCTCAGAAATAAGCGCAATCCGCTCAAAATTTTCAAAGT
>CAZSGR010000064.1:0-14410 GCA_964606185.1 uncultured Eubacteriales bacterium | reverse complement strand
TACAGCAACCTCGACTCGTGAATAATCCAGGTTAAGTAACACTTTTATTAATGATGCTGAGGAAAAGAGTGTCATTGCGAACGGAGTGAAGCAATCTCTTATGAAAGAAGATTTTCCATCTTACGGGATTGCCACATCACTTCGTTCTTCGCAATGACAGTCTTTCCTTACGGGATTGCCACATCACTTCGTTCTTCGCAATGACATCATAAAAACATTACCGAATTATTGAGTTAGTACACCTTTCTCCTTTTCTCCCTATAGGACAATTTATTTTATCTTTAATCAATATTTTGTTGTTAAGCGTTAACGAAGAAGTTATAATAATCCGTTCTTAAGTCCAACGAGCCACTAGGTTCATGCTCTTCAAGCATAAAATTTTAACAATCATTCGAACATCCCAGACCAAAACCAAAGAAATCTGTCTTTTCAGGAATATTAAATAGGAGAGGAAATCTCAATGGAGAAAAAAGACGCTTTAGGAAAGATTGCCAGGAGATTACGCATTCACTCTGTAAAAATGACGACAAGGGCTGGCTCGGGTCATCCGACAACCTGTCTATCTATGGCTGATTTAATCGCCTGCTTGTTCTTTGATGAAATGAGGTGCAATCCTCAAGACCCATTTGATTGGGCCAACGATGAGCTTGTTCTTTCAAAGGGCCATGCGGCCCCTATTCTGTGGGCAGCCTATGCGGAAGCCGGGATTATTTCTGAGAAAAGCTTGATGAATCTCAGGAAAATTACGAGTGTTCTTGAGGGGCATCCCACTCCCCGGATGAAATGGATAAAAGCAGCGACAGGTTCCCTCGGACAGGGGCTATCAGCCGGAGTGGGTCTGGCTGCAGCTATGAAGCTGGGAAAGTCCACTGGAAGAGTCTTCGTCCTCATGGGAGATGCCGAGTGCGCAGAAGGATCAGTCTGGGAAGCCTGCAACACAGCTTCCTATCTCAAACTCAGCAATCTCTGTGCAGTTGCGGATATAAACAGGTTGGGCCAGTCAGGGGAAACCATGCACGGCCATGATATTAATGCCTATGAGAGAAAATTCAAGGCCTTTGGCTGGGATGTGGCATCGATAGATGGGCACAATGTGAGCCAGATTTTGAAGGCTCTCCAGAAAGCGAGAATCAGTAAAAATCCCTTTGTCATTCTGGCCAAAACGATCAAGGGAAAAGGAGTGTCTTTTACTGAAGACAGGAATGGGTGGCACGGAAAGCCATTAAAAGCGGATGAAATGAAAAGGGCGCTGGAGGAACTGGGCCCCATGCCTTCAATAGATGCGAAGAAATTCGTGAAGAAGCCGAGAAAGGTAAAAACCCATCAACTCAAGAAAGGATACAATTTCACAAAGACTCCTTATAAGGATAAAGTGGCTACCCGGAGAGCGTACGGAAACGCCCTTGTGAATCTGGGTAAAGTCAACGAGGCGGTTGTTGCCCTGGATGGGGATGTGAAAAACTCCACCTATGCGGAAGACTTTTTCGAGATTTTCCCCAAGAGGTCTTACCAGTCTTATATTGCTGAGCAGAACATGGTAGGGATGGGGCTCGGGATGTCCGCGAAAGGCTACATCCCCTTCATTGCCACGTTTTCGGCATTTTTGGTGAGAGCACATGACCAGATCAGGATGGCTGCGTATTCTTTTTCAAACATCAAATTCGTTGGTTCGCATGTTGGCGTGAGCATTGGAGCGGATGGCCCCTCCCAAATGGGTCTCGAGGACCTGGCGGTGTTCAGGCCGATTCCCGGCTGTGCGGTTTTGTACCCAAGTGATGGCTTTTCCACAGAAGCTTGTGTGGAGACATTAGCCAGGCACAAAGGGCTGTCCTATTTGAGAACAACGCGGCCTGCCACTCCTCTCCTGTATAGTAAGGATGAGAAATTCCCAATAGGCGGCTCGAAGATCCTGAGAAAAAGTCAAAGAGATGTGGCTGTGGTCATAGCGGCCGGAATCACGGTTCATGAAGCATTGAAGGCTTACGAAGAGTTGAAAAAAGATGGAATTATGGTTAAAGTTATCGATGCTTACTCAGTTAAACCGATTGATAAGGACGGAATCACAAAAGAAGCCGGGAAAGCCGGGAATAAGGTCGTTGTGGTCGAGGACCATTTCCCGAACGGTGGGTTGGGAGATGCTGTGGCTATGGCTTTGAGCGGAAAAGCCGAGATTGTCCATCTCGCGGTTGAAGACCTTCCCCGCTCGGGTGAGCCGGATGAGTTATTGGAAAAATACGGCATAAACGCCAAACATATAAAAGCGGCCGTGAAAAAGATTTTGAAGCGTTAAAGAGGCTTTGTGTCAAACTTCAATATGAATTTTTATGTCCTTTTTTCATACAGCCGAAATCCATTTAAACGCATCAAGGTCCACTTACAGGAATGAAAAAGAGAACTAAAGAATATTCAAAGATTCTCTTCATTTCTCTTGTATTTCTGTGCCTTTCTGGCTTCTTCTCAGAAGGAATACTCCTGTCCACACAGGTGGACATCTCTTCTTTCCCAACTAGAGGTCGTGTTAACGTGGTATACGATGGAGATACAATTAAAGTCCGATTCGATGATGGACAGGAGTGGAGGGTTAGACTCATCGGTATCGATGCACCAGAAATAGGAGATGTAAGAGAAGACATGAAATTCAAGGCGGAGATGTCCAAAAAGTTCACTTTTCGCCATCTTTACCGAAAAAAAATAAGGTTATCTTACGAAAACGAACTTTTTGATAGTTATGGCCGAATCCTGGCCTATATCTGGACAGATGAAAAAGATCTTTTCAATAGATTCATCATCAGCGAAGGATTTGCCTCTGCTTATGCGAATTTTCGGTTTTCGTATAGAGAAGAATTTAAAAAGGCTGAAAAAGAAGCACGTAAACAGGAAAAAGGATACTGGAAACATGGGAATTACACACGTATCCGGGCAATGGACATAAAAGATAATATCGGCCAAATTGTTACTTTAGAATATAGATGTGTCAGCGTGCGTTTAAAGAGAAAATTTTATTATCTGAATTCTGAGGATGGGGAATTCTCAGTTCTCATCCCCAAAGAAAACCTCTCTCTCTTTCCACTGCCTCAGTTCTATCGAGGGAAAGTTTTATCTGTAACAGGTTTCCTGGAGGAATACAAAGGAAAGCCTCAAATCATGGCTTTCTTCCCAAGCCAGATTGAAATGAAAGAGAATTAAGGTGGAAGCCGGGAACCTCCTTTTCTACTTTTTTATCATTTTCGCTTCGGCCAAGGTCCTGGGAGAGATCTGCGTCAGGCTGCGGATGCCGCCTATCATCGGGGAGTTAATGGCAGGTGTTCTGCTGGGGAACTATGTCCTGGGAATAATCGATAATTCCAACGATGTGCTGATGTCCTTTGCCGAGATTGGAGTGATTTTTCTCATGTTCCATGTTGGGCTGGAAATAAGGGTGAAGGATCTTTTCGCTGTTGGCCGGACCGCGGTCTTCGTCGGGATCCTCGGAGTCCTCATCCCCTTGATTATGGGTTTTCTCGCCATGTCTTTCCTTGGCTACCAGGTCGTCGAAAGCCTGTTCATCGCCACCGCTATACTGGCTACGAGTGTCGGGATTTCCGTCAAAGTCTTACAGGATATGGGACTGATCAAGCACAAGGTGGCCTATATTGTCCTGGGCGCCGCTGTCCTGGATGATATTCTGGCGCTGATTGTCCTGGCTTTGGTGAAGGGCCTGGCAAGAGGAGAGTTTCACACAGTGGAGTTTTCCCTTCTGGTGCTCGAATCCATCGCCTTCGTGGGGTTCCTCACCTGGTGGGGACCGAAGCTGGCGTCTCGCACAAGACACTGGATCGAGAAATTGAACATCCCGGAAGGACCTTTTGTCTTATCTATCATCCTCTGCCTGGGTCTGGCAGAGTTGGCCGATGTGATAGGCCTGGCTGCCATTATTGGGTCTTTCATGGCAGGAATCGTGATCGATGAGCTGGCCGGTGTGTATGATTTGGAGAACAAGGTGAAATACGTTAACGAATTCCTGCTCCCGTTCTTCTTTGTCATGATGGGAGCTCATCTTGACCCCCGGGCATTCTTAGACCCACGGTTGCTCATTTTAATACTGGTTGTTACTGTTGTGGCGGTTGTGAGCAAAATGGCTGGCTCTGCTTTAGCCTGCATGAAGGAGACCTGGAAAACAAAGATTCAAGTCGGGGTATGCATGGTCCCGCGAGGAGAAGTCGGAATCATTGTCGGGCTCATCGGTCTGTCCCTTCAAACCATCTCTCATGATATGTATACAGTTGTGTTGGGGATGTCCCTCCTGACGACACTGATCACACCACCCCTTATTATTTGGTCATTTAGGAAAAAAATAAAAAAAGCATCCGCGCCAGCCAGGCAGGGAAAATAAAGCCAGTTTAGAAATCCTCAGCTTTATGCCAATCCATTTAAACTTAGTTTTTCCCTTAATTGAAGGTGGCATCAGCTGAAATCCAAGTTGCTGGAACATCTCCAGGACATTGAAGACGACTATCTTCTCTTTGAAAAATCTCTTATGTTGACAAACTTGGAGTGATTTTACTTTCAAGTATCCGTGTAGTCAAGGGAGGGTTCGATCTATGGAAACCTTTGCCGTGTCCATGCCCAGTAAACATAATCTAAGATTTAGGTTGCTGGATAAGGTCACAGCTGACCTTGTCCTTTGTTCTATTTTCTCCGTTCAGCCTTGTTGATTACTCCCCTTTGATTTTTTAGTGAATCAATCCTTCTCCTCAATTTCAGAGGCTTATTGATTTTCTTCTTGAATTGGTTTATAAATCCTTATACTTTGGTTCAATTCCCGAAATGAAAAAGTGCTTGAGCAGGGAGGTTCATCCATGAAAAAAAATATTAGATGGAGAGTTCTGTTTTGCATCTTGACTTTTATCTGTGGCGCTTTGATTGCTCCTGCGGGGAGTAGTCCTCAAGCGTCAAAGAATGTGAACCCGCATGACCCGAGTCTGTACAAGGCGATGAGTTGGAGATGCATCGGTCCTTACAGAGGTGGACGTGCGACTGCCGTCACAGGCATTCCCAGCCAGCCTTATACCTATTACTTCGGGGCAACCGGAGGAGGTGTCTGGAAAAGTGAAGATGGTGGCCTGAATTGGAGGCCGGTATCTGACGGCTTTTTCAAGACCGGGTCGGTCGGAGCTATCGCTGTCTCAGAATACGACCCGAATATCGTCTACGTTGGCATGGGGGAGGCGCCGATTCGCGGCAATGTTTCCCATGGCGATGGGATGTATAAATCCCTGGACGCGGGAAAGACATGGAAGCGTATCGGGCTGGAAGATACAAGCCAGATCTCAAGAGTTCGTATCCATCCCCGGAATCCTGATATTGTCTATGTCGCGGCTCTCGGCCATGTCTATGGTCCCAATGAGCAAAGAGGTGTGTTCAGGAGCCAGGATGGTGGAGAGACCTGGGAGAAAATCCTTTACAGGGATGATAAAACCGGGGCCATCGATATCATCCTGGATCCTTCGAATCCGAGGATCATCTATGCGGCATTCTGGGAATTCTTCAGGACTCCGCACAGCCTTTCCAGTGGAGGCCCTGGAGGCGGCATCTTCAAGTCGATCGATGGCGGAGATACGTGGACGGAGATCTCTCGAAACAGTGGGCTTCCCAAGGGACTGCTGGGAAAGATCGGCATCACTGTCTCACCGGCTAAGCCTGACCGAGTCTGGGCCATTGTTGAGGCGAGTGATGGCGGTGTTTTTTGCTCGGATAATGGAGGCCAGACCTGGCGCAAGATGAACGAGGAACGCCGTCTGCGCCAGAGGGCCTGGTATTACAGCCGGATCTATGCCGACCCAAAGGATGCGGAAACTGTTTATGTTTTGAACACAGGCTTTTACCGGTCTGTGGATAGAGGAAGAACCTTTTCCTCTATCCGTGTTCCCCATGGTGACAACCATGATTTATGGATTGACCCTAAGAATCCGAACAGGATGATCAATTCGAACGACGGTGGCGCCAATGTGAGTTATAACGGAGGAGTTTCCTGGACAGACCAGGACAATCAGCCCACCGCCCAGTTTTACCATGTCATCACCGACAACTATTTTCCTTATCGCGTCTACGGCGCCCAGCAGGATAATTCCACTGTTCGTATCGCCAGCCGGACCACAGGGGGCGGAATCGATAAGCCTGACTGGCATCCAGTCGGGGGCGGAGAGAGCGGCCATGTCGCTCCCCGCCATGATAATCCGAACATCGTGTATGCCGGAAGTTATGGAGGGTATATCACCCGCTGGGATTACAGGAACCGTCAGACGCGGATCATAACAGCTTGGCCAGAGAATCCGATGGGATGGGGAGCTGGTGATTTGAAATACCGGTATCAGTGGACGGCCCCTATCGTTGTATCCCGGTTTGACCCGGATGTGCTCTACCATGCGGCTCAGGTTATTTTTAAGACAACAAACGAAGGACAGAGCTGGGAGATCATCAGTCCTGACCTTACACGCAATGACAAGTCAAAACAGAAATCTTCCGGAGGCCCGATCACAAAGGATAACACGAGTGTTGAGTATTACTGCACTGTCTTCGCCCTGGCTGAGTCCTTCCATAATCCGAATATACTCTGGGTCGGAACGGATGATGGTTTGGTCAGTATCACCCAGAATGGCGGGAAAAATTGGGAGGAAATCACTCCCAGAGATCTGCCGGAGTGGAGCCTCATCAGCATGATTGAGCCCTCCACTTTTGATTCAGCCACTGCCTATATTGCCGTTGACCGGCATGAGCTTGACGATTTCAGGCCTTACATTTACAAGACTGAGAATTATGGGAGATCCTGGAAGAAGATCACAAACGGACTCCCGGATAACACCTTTATCAGAGTTGTTCGCCAGGATCCTAAAAGAGAAGGGCTGCTCTATGCGGGGGCAGAAACAGGAGTCTTTGTTTCATTCGATGACGGCACTAACTGGCAGCCTTTGCAGCTCAATCTGCCTGTGGTTCCAATCCATGATATGGTTGTCAAAGAGAACGACCTCGTAGTAGCGACCCATGGACGTTCATTCTGGATTCTGGATGACCTGACTCCCTTGCACCAGATCACAAATAAAGTAGAAAAGTCAGATTTCTATCTTTTCAAACCCCGGGATGCGTATCGAATGGGGGGATGGGGACGGCCGCGGCCCAATGTCGGACAGAATCCTCCCGGAGGCTCGGTCATTTATTATTATTTTAAGGAAAAACCAGAGGAAGAGGTTATCCTTGAGTTCATGGATCGAGAAGGTAACACCATAAAAAAATACACAGGCAGGGCAGGAGACGAAGCGAGGCCCGGACGCTTTTCTATGCAGTTGCCCGTGGAAGCGGGAATGAATCGTTTTGTCTGGAACATGCTCTACCCCGATGCTGAACGAGTTCCAGGTGCCATTCTCTGGGGTGGAATGCTGAGCGGTCCAGTCGCTGTGCCAGGGATTTACAAGGTCAAACTGACGGTGGGTGAAAAATCGATGACTCAGAACTGGACATGGAAAAGAGACCCCCGTATTTCGACTACTCTGGAAGAATTCCAGGAACAGTTTGATTTTCTGATTCAAATCCAGAAAAAAGTCACAGAAATCAACAGAGCGATAAATCGGTTGAGAGATGTCAAAAAACAGCTAGATGCACTTTCGAGCAAAGTCAGAGGGCATGAAAATGGAAAGCAGGTCATTGAGGAGGCCAGGCGTCTGGAAGCTAAACTGACATCGGTCGAAGATGTGCTCATCCAGTCAAAATCGAAAAGTGGTCAGGACCCGCTCAATTATCCAATTTTACTGGATAACAAGATTGCCGCGCTGGCAGGGATTGTGGCCAGTTCTGATTCTCGCCCCACAGATCAATCCTACGAAGTCTTCAAAGAGCTGTCTGCCATGGCTGATGAACAGTTAACAAAGTTGAAGAAGATTATGGAGAAAGACCTCCCTGATTTCAATGATGTCGTGAAAAAAGCAAAAATTCCCGCTATCGTTATAAAATAAGATTAAATCGGGGACAGTCTCTAATTTTCGCATTGGAAATCATTTCTCTGTCTCTTGAATGGATTAAACCCTTCTAAAGAAACAGCTTCTTGAAGGAGTTAAGCGTAGAGAAAAAATCAAAAATAGCATTCCATTAAACAGCAAAAAAGTTTACCATAAGAGGTTATTCCTGTGTTGAGAAGTCCTTTGGAATATTAAACGGAGACGACAAAGGAATCATGTATAAAAAGGTTACTCAAGACATAATAGAGAAGCTGGAAAAAATAGTCGGGCAGAAAAACCTCACTTTTGATCCGGAAAAAATGGAAGATTACAGCCATGATGAATTTTCGCTGAGAGATATCGCCAAGATGCCTGAGCTGGTGATTAAACCGGGAAAAACCGAAGAAGTAGCAGAGATTCTTCATCTGGCGAATGAAGAGAAGATTCCTGTGACCCCGCGTGGAGGGGCCACTGGTTTGACCGGTGCGTGTGTTCCTTTCTATAGCGGCATAGTGTTGTCACTTGAGAATATGAATCGAATACTTGAAGTGGACCTGGATAATCAAATGGCTGTCGTGGAAGCGGGAGTATTGCTTTCTGAATTTTATGAGGCAGTCGAAGAGGCAGGGCTTTTTTTCCCTCCTCACCCCGGGGATGAAAGCGCGATGATCGGAGGTCTGATTGCGACAAATGCAGGGGGAGCCAGAGCTGTCAAATACGGAGTCATCAGGAATTATGTGCGTGGACTGGAAGTCGTCCTTCCCTCTGGCTCAATAATTAATCTTGGTGGCAAACTTATGAAAAGCAGCACAGGGTACAACCTGCTCAATTTAATCATCGGCTCTGAGGGGACACTCGGAATAGTGACAAGAGCCACCATTCAACTGATGCCTTCTCCCCAGGTAACAAGGTCCTTAATTATCCCTTACGATGAACTGGCGAAAGCGATTGAAACTGTTCCTTTATTGATCAGGAGAAGAATTCTTCCCTTTGCCGTGGAGTTTGTCCAAAAAGAAGTTATTCTTATTACTGAGGAATTCCTGAAGAAAAGATGGCCATGTAAACAGGGGAGTACGCATCTTTTAATTATTCTTGATGCGTCGAGCGAGGATGAGATAGACAGATTATCCGAGGCGGTGGCCGAAGTCTGTATGGAAAAAGGAGCTCTGGATGTGTATGTGGCGGACAGTCCAAAAAAACAGGAAGAGGTCCTGGATATCCGCAGCAAAATTTATGAGGCGATCAAGGCTCGCACACTGGAGGTCCTGGATATCGTCATCCCACGGGCAGAAATTGCCCGCCACGTGAAAAAAGTCCAGGAAGTCTCGAAAAAGTATAAAATATGGCTTCCCACCTTCGGCCATGCGGCTGATGGGAATGTGCATACACATATTATGTCTGCCCGTTTTGAGGGAGGAAAAGTCATCCCCCTTCCTGAGGAAGAATGGAAGATAAAGCACGAGAAAGTGCGTGAGGAGCTTTACAAGGACTGCAAGAGCAGAGGAGGAGTTATTTCAGGAGAACATGGAATTGGCATTGTCAAAAAGTCTTTCCTTTCCTATGTTCTGGACAAAGAAACGATCGAGCTCATGAGAGGGATAAAGACACATTTTGATCCTCAAAACATCTTGAATCCTGGTAAAATCTTTGATTAAATACCTTGTTTGCTCTAGATAGCGCTAAAAAGGAGGTACAGATGCGTACTCGGAAACTCATGCTCCTCTGCTTAGCGGTTTTACTGACTGCAGGTTTGACGAGCCCGACTGTTCAAGCCAGGCAGGAAAGCAAAAAGAACATTTCCGTAGAAGCACTTATTATCCCTGATTTATTTAAGAATATGGCCTGGCGAAACATTGGACCGGCCAATATGATGGGACGTGTTGCTGATATAGAGGGCGTGCCCGGAAACCCGAATATTGTTTACGTTGGGGCTGCCTCAGGCGGCATCTGGAAAACTGTCAACGGGGGTGTCACCTGGACTCCTATGTTCGACAATCAACCCGTCGCTTCCATAGGAGACCTGGCTCTGGAACCGGGCAATCATGATGTGATTTATGCGGGGACCGGAGAATCGAATGTCCGCAACAGTGTTTCTTTCGGGAATGGCATCTATAAGTCCACGGATGGCGGAAACGCCTGGTTGCACTTGGGGCTCGAAGACACAGAGCACATTTCGCGCATTGTGATCAATCCGAAAAATCCAGATATCATCTATGTGGGCGCATTGGGCCATGCGTTTGGCCCGAACAAAGAACGGGGTGTGTTCATGTCCACTAACGGCGGGAGAACGTGGGAAAAGGTTCTCTACACGGACGACCGTCATGGTGTGGCTGATATGGATATCAATCCTCAGAATCCGAATATTGTCTACGCTGGATTATGGCTGTTTGAACGGAAGCCCTGGACATTTACCAGCGGGGACGAAGACGGAGGCGTTTTCAGGTCGATAGACGGCGGGCAGACCTGGAAGAAGATAACAAAAGGTCTGCCGAAACTTGTGGGCCGGCTCGGGATAAAAGTCGCGAGAAGCAACCCTGATGTGGTCTATGTCATCACAGAATCTCCGGAAGGAACGCTTTATCGGTCTGATGACCGGGGAGAGACATTCCGGAATGTATCCAAGGATGTCCAGATTGTCTCTAGAGGCTTTTACTACACCGATTTAAGAGTTGACCCTGCCGACGAGAACAGAGTTTATGCGGTCTCCTCCCGGCTGTCTCTCTCCATCGATGGAGGGAAAGAATTCAGGCGCATCTCTCTTGGAACGCACGTGGATTTTCACTCTCTCTGGATAGACCCCGAAAATCCCAACAGGATGTGGCAGGGGCAGGACGGAGGAGTGTGTGTTTCCTATGATCGAGGGAAGACCTGGGATTATGTGAATAATTTCCCCATCGGACAGTTTTACCAGATATACACCGATAATCGTGAACCATTTTATTATGTCGGCGGAGGAATGCAGGACAACGGCACCTGGTCCGGGCCGAGTCGCAACAAAGAGCCTTTTGGAATTTTGAATGATGACTGGAGAATGATCAGTTTTGGTGACGGTTTTCATATCGTCGTTCACCCCAAAGATCATGAGTATTTCCTGAGCGAATCTCAGGGAGGCAACATCATGAGGACGGATATGCGTACTCGGGAACAGCAGGTAGTCAGTCCCCAGCCCCGTCGGGCGGATGGCGCGCCTGTTTCCACTCTCAAATACAGGTTCAACTGGAACGCACCGATTATACTCTCTTTCCACAATTTACAGACAGTTTACGTTGGAGGCAATGTCGTCTTCAAATCAACAGATTTTGGCACAACCTGGGAAATCATTAGCCCTGACTTGACTACTAACGATCCGGAGAAGCAGAGAACAGCCGGAGGGCCAGCATGGACAGAAAACACAACCGCAGAATACCACTGTACCATTATCAGTCTGTCGGAATCTCCGTTGCAGCCAGGAATCTTATGGGCAGGAACGGATGATGGAAACCTCCATGTATCGATGAATGGCGGGGAGGCGTGGCAGAGCGTTATCGAAAATGTTCAGAAGATTCCCCCGTTTTCACCGGTCTCTCACGTCGAGGCTTCCAGGACATCCGCTGGAGTGGCTTATTGTTCTTTCGACCGGCACATGCTCGATGATTTCCGGCCATTTGTGTATAAAACGACTGATTTTGGACGGACCTGGACAAACGTAACCGGAAATCTTCCTGAGAAAGCCTTTGTCTGGGTGGTGAGGGAAGACCCAAGGAATCCAGACATCATTTACGCGGGAACTGAGCTGGGTCTCTTTGTATCGTTTACTCAGGGAAAACACTGGATCAATCTCCGGATGAAAAATCTTCCCACGGTCTCAGTGCATGACATCCAGATTCATCCGAAAGAAAACGACATCATCCTGGGAACACACGGCAGAAGCCTCTGGATTTTTGATGATGTGTCATTTCTCCAGGAGCTAACACCCGACATTCTCACCAATTTCGCTCATCTTTTCTCCATTCGACCAGCACTCCGGTATACCACCAAACCCACACGCTATGGAATTGGGGATAAAGTGTACAGAGGGCCGAATCCTCCCTATGGGGCTTATGTAACATACAGCCTTATAGAGACACTTGAGAAGAAAGTGCCGGTGAAGCTTGAAATCGTGGATAACCAAGGAGTAGTCATCCGGACAATCAAGAATATTCCAAAAGAGGGAGGCATCCACCGTATCGCTTGGGACCTGCGCTTTGAAGGACCCCGGCCGCGCCGGCAGGTGAGAGTAGAGGAGGACTTTTTCTTCAGGGGGCCGCGCGGACCTCTGGTTCTCCCCGGGATGTATACTGCCAGACTCACAGTGGGTGAAAACACCTATGAAGAATCTTTTGAAGTCCGTCTTGATCCCACTGTCAGGATTTCTCTGGCAGACCTGGAGATTCAACAGCAGTATTCAATCCAGCTCATAGACATGCAGTCATTCGTGAATGATGGTCTTCGGGCTCTGGATATTCTGAAGAAACAGATCGAAGAGAGAAAAGAAACTTTGAACAGGCAAGGGGATAACATACCGAAGGAAGTTACGGAGGCTTTTGAGATTCATTTAAAGAAGATCGAGTCTCTTCAGGACTTTCTGGCAAGGCCTGAGGGAACAGCCCGCTGGAGCGAAGGACCTCGTCTGATAGGAAGGCTGAACAGCCTGTTCGGATCCATCGATGGTGTGAATGCACCACCGACAAAGGCACAGTTAGACTATTTTCGTGAACTTGAAGGGGAGTTCAGGATAGCCATGTCAGAGGTAAACAATTACCTGAGTCAGTCCGTGAAAGATCTCAATGAAACATTCAGGAAATTTCAAGTGCCTCTTCTCCTCCTTCCCGTGCCTGTAAAAACACCAGAAAAATAAAGGAGAGATAAATGGCGGATCTATCCACTTCATACATGGGATTGGAGCTCCGAAATCCGATAATCGTCTCCAGCAGCGATTTGACCAAGACTCCTGAGGGGATACTTCGTTGTTATGGAGCGGGTGCAGGAGCCGTTGTGCTGAAATCAATCTTCGAAGAGCAGTTCCAGGAGCTGGAAGGAGCATTTGATCAGGAATACGGGATTTACCCGGAAGCTCTGGATTATTTTCGGAGTGGCGGATTGCTGGAGTACGCACCTCAAGCAGTCTGCAATGTGATTGAAAAAGTAAAAAAAGAACTGGATATCCCTGTGATTGCCAGCATAAACTGTCAATCTCCGAAGCTGTGGCCGAGCTTTGCCCGGCAGTTCCAGGAGGCCGGGGCGGATGGGCTGGAGCTCAATATTTACTTTCTCCCGCTCGATCTGGACACACCCGGGTCAAAATACGAAGAGACTCATGTCCAAATTCTCAAAGAGGTCAAGAAGGCGGTATCTATACCGGTTTCTGTGAAATTGATGTCACAGATCACTTCAATTCCCCATTTGGGAAAAAGGCTCGTGGATGGTGGATGCAATGCGCTTGTGCTTTTTAACTGGTTCGTTGAGCCGGATATCGATACCCGAAATCTCAAGACAAAAAACATAATCGGCAAAGGAAATTTCTTTCACTCCTTGAAATGGGTGGCGCTTTTAGCCGGAAGAGTGGATTGTGATCTTGCTTCTTCTGGGGGTGTGAACCAGGCTGAAGATGTGATCAAGCAGATTCTGGCCGGAGCGTCTGCCGTTCAAGTATGTACCCTCTTTTACCGGAAAGGGCTCAAGGTCATTCAAGACATTCTCAAAGGAATGGAAGAATGGATGAACCAGCACAAATACGCGTCTATCGATAATCTCAAAGGAGAGCTGTCATTTGAGAAACAGGAGAGGACTTTTAAAGGACTAAACGAGGCGGATGCGTATTTTAGAGCTCAGTATTTAAAAGCCTATGCCAGATTAAAAGAGGAATGAGAGTCCATTTTTCTTATTTTTGTAGTGAAGTCTGTGAGAGAATCCCGGCCTTTCTCTGGAATTTCGAAAAGAAATAGATTAACATAAGTAAGCTGCTTCAAAGAAATGCTGATAAAAGAGAAAAGGGGTCGTTTCCAAAAAAGGGGATAGGCCCCTTTTTAAATGGTTCTCTTCCATTTTGTATGGGTAATTGAATGACTAAAATATACGGAAATGACATCGCTCCCTTCAGATTTTTAACGCCATTCCTTCACCGTCCCCTTCGGCGCCTGCATAACTCCGCACTCAAGACATGTCACTTCCAACCAGATATCCGTACTCCATCATTTTTCATCAGATTGATCCTCACGTGCTCAAACATACTCGGCGGCCGATTTCATCGGCTTCCCTCGGTGGACGGTTCAAGAAGGCTAAATCTTCAAGGTCGCTTCTTCCATTTCCGTGTATTTTGCTCACACTATATGGAAGAGAATCATTAAATAAAATATGGGGGAAAAAATGGAAAAAATCACTGAGATTTTTGTCGTCCTGGAAAATCGACCTTCCACTCTAGGTGA
>CAZSGR010000063.1:4228-14492 GCA_964606185.1 uncultured Eubacteriales bacterium | reverse complement strand
TGAGGGAAGATGCCGAGGCCGTATTCCAGGAAGGTCTGGAGGCGGTCAATCCTATCCGTGCGATTAAAAAACATGTCACACTCCAGGATGACAGACTTATTGTCGGAGACCAGGCTTATAATCTTGCTGAATACGATGGAATTTATGTCATCGGAACGGGCAAGGCCTCTGCCGCTATGGCCCAGGCTGTCGAGGAGCTTCTCGGTAAACGGCTGAAGGAAGGTGTGGTGAACGTCAAATACGGCCACTCCTTTCCTCTGAACAAGATCAAGGTGATTGAAGCCGGACATCCTGTACCAGATGAAGCTGGTTTCCACGGAACAGAGGAAATCATTCAACTCCTGAAGAAGACAGAAAAAAACGACCTTGTGTTTTTTTTGATATCCGGAGGAGGCTCCGCGCTTCTTCCTTATCCGGCTGAAGGCCTGACTATAGAAGAAAAGCAGGAGGTGACCAAATGTCTCCTTGAAGTCGGAGCCTGCATTCATGAGATCAACGCTGTGCGCAAGCATCTCTCTCGAGTCAAAGGGGGGAGGCTGGCGAAACTGGCCCATCCGTCCACACTGATTTCGTTGATGCTTTCGGATGTCATCGGCGATGACCTGGACACCATCGCTTCAGGACCGACGGTTCCGGACAAAAGCACGTTCGATGACTGCTTGAAAATCCTAGAGAAGTATCAAATACGGGAGAGAATCCCTGTTTCTGTGGTTGATCTCCTCGAGAAAGGCGCCAGAGGAGAGGCCGAGGAAACGCCTAAAGCCGGTGACCCGGCTTTTCAACGGACGCAGAACCTGGTCATCGCCAGCAATATCTTAGCTGTTCAGGCCGCCCAGCGAAAAGCTGGAGAACTCGGGTATAATAGTTTGATCCTTTCCACCTTCATAGAAGGAGAAACAAGGGAAGTGGCCCGAGTCCATGCGGCTGTGGCTAAAGAGATACTCCAGACCGGGAATCCGGTTCCCAGGCCGGCCTGCGTTATTTCCGGTGGCGAGACCACTGTCACCATTCGGGGCAAAGGGCTCGGCGGGCGGAATCAGGAATTCGTCCTGGCCGCAGCCATCGATATAGACGGTCTGGAGAATGTTGTTATCCTTAGCGGTGGGACGGATGGAACAGATGGCCCGACCGATGCGGCAGGAGCCATAGCTGATGGGATGACAAAGAACAGGGCTTTGGAAAAAGGAATGACTGCAGAGCAATATCTTCAGGAAAATGACTCTTATCATTTTTTCGAGCCTCTTGGAGATTTATTAATCACCGGACCGACCCATACCAACGTCATGGACTTGCGGCTGGTCATGGTGGGCTGAAGAAGGATTCTCATGCCGAGAGCGAAAATTGTCTGCACAATCGGACCGGCCTCTCAGTCTCCGCAAATACTTGAAAGGCTTATCCGGGCTGGTATGAACGTAGCCCGTTTGAATTTCTCCCATGGCACCCAGCTAGATCATCAAAAGGTTATTGCTGCTGTTCGGAAGATTGCGGCAAATCTGAATAAGCCTGTGGCAATTCTCCAGGATCTGGCGGGCCCGAAGATCAGAGTCGGCCAAATCGAATCCGGCGAAATAACCCTGAAGCCCGGCGCTCGATTCATTCTGACCACACGGCAGGTTCCGGGTGACGAAAAAGAAGTCTCTATCAATTACGGGAGGCTGCCGCAGGATGTCCGGCCAGGAGATTCATTGCTGCTGAGCGATGGTGCATTAGAGCTGAAAGTCGAAGAAACGGGCAAGAAGGACATCGAGTGTAAAGTTGTTGTCGGAGGTCCACTCGCTTCGTTTAAAGGAGTTAATCTTCCGACAGGCTCCATCAAGACACCTAACCTGACTGACAAGGATAAAAGTGACCTGGCTTTCGGCATCGAGAATGAGGTCGATTACGTCGCTCTCTCGTTTGTCAGAAACGCCGAAGATGTGAGGATAGCGCGGCGCTTCATGAAAAAGAAAAAGTGTTCCATCCCAGTAATCGCCAAGATCGAGAAACACGAAGCATTGGCCAATATCGATGAAATCATCTCGGAGGTGGACGGAGTGATGATTGCCAGGGGCGACCTGGGAGTGGAGACTCCTCTGGAGAAGGTGCCGCATGTCCAGAAAGTGCTCATCCGCAAGACCAATCAGGCTGGCAAGCCCGTTATCACCGCCACTCAGATGCTTCGTTCCATGGTCGAGAATCCGCGGCCCACAAGAGCTGAGGTTTCGGATGTGGCCAATGCCATATTAGACGGGACGGATGCCACCATGCTTTCTGAGGAGACAGCGGTGGGAAAATATCCGGTTGAGGCTGTGTCCATGATGGCCAAGATTGCAGAAGACGCGGAGTTAAGCATTCCTTCAGATGTGTGGACACTCTGGCAGGAACCGGGAAGCGAGAGGTCTGTGCCTGAAGCTGTCAGCTTTGCAGCCTGCAGCCTGGCAGAGTGCATTGATGCCGCTTCCATCATTACCTTTACCCATTCAGGAAGCACTGCCCGGCTTGTCGCCAAGTACAGACCGCAGCGTCCGATCCTGGCCCCGACGCCTCTTGTACAGACTTACCGACGCCTCTCGCTTATCTGGGGCGTGATCCCTGTTCTGGGAAAGGATATAAAGAACACGGATGAAGTCATTGATCAAGCGTTCAAACTCGCACTGGAGTCCGGGCTTGTCAAGCGAGGGCAAAAAGTCGTCATCACTGCGGGCGTTCCGGTAGGCGTGCCAGGTACGACCAACTTCATCAAAGCAGGAGTTTTGGATTGAAACCTTATGCGCAGAAGCGTCAGTTCAGTTTGTTTTTTGAGAACATTAACAGAGAGGTTTAGATGAAAAAATTCGTTTTATGTATGACTGTTTGCGTCGTTCTGACTGGATTTGTCTTTTCGCAGAATGTCACTTTGACGCAGCCGAATCCCGGTTCAAAGTGGATAAAAGGAAAGACATACACGATCCAGTGGACAAAACCAGGAAGAATGCCGTCTTATGTGGAGATTTCGATTATGTCTCCTGAGAACCGTCGTTTCACTCGAGTGATCGTGCAAAGAACTCCCAATAATGGGCAGTACAAATGGACCATTCCGCAAGATATTCCCCCCGGGAAATATGAAATCAGGCTGAAAACGGTTGACGGGACTTTAGTGGCCAGGAGCAAGGTGTTCCAGATTTTAGATCCTCCAAAGACGATGAGGACTATGTCGAAAAAACGAACTCCGGCTCTTCGGACGCTTCCCCCGCTGGATTCTTCCGTAAAAAATCAGCATATCCGGATTAACCAGAACCTGATCCCTCAGACAAAAAGCAAGTTGAATAAGCTGGTGAAGTCTTTATACGCGGACATGAAACGAATGAAATTTGCTGAATTCCATCAAGTTGCGTTGAAAAAGGCTCGGAAGGATTTCCCGAATGCCTCTCAGAAAGAATTGGATGTGGTCATGTTCTATTCCCTGAACGAAATCGATAAAAACCTGAGACAGGAGGTCGAAAATCTTCAGGGACTGGCGGATATGTCACAGATGGACATGATGGATCTTCAGGATGCTATGCAAAAGGAAGCCCAGCTCATGCAGATGCTGTCGAACATGTTGAAGATGATGCACGACACACAAATGTCTATCATCAGAAAGATTAAATGAGACAGAAAGGTCTGAGGATAGCCGTTTCAAGAAGAGAATTCTTGAAGGGAAACTGATCGAGTTGCGGCAGATTCTGGATGCCTGGATAGAGGAAACCGGGGATAAAGGAGGAATTCCCGAGGATCCGTCTGTAGTGGAATTCTACCTGGAAAGAATGAAACAGAACTATGACGAGAGAATCAAGGCCCGTTACAAAGAAGAGAACATGAGTATGGAGCTATTCAAATAGATTTCAGCAAAAAAGCTTCAATCAAGTATAGACAAGGTAGACAGTCACTTTACACTCTGTGTCCACTTTGACTCTCACCCAATGGGCGCTGAATCCTGTGGGTGGGGAACGCCCCCAATCTTTTTAATCGCCCAATCGGCGGCTCTTTGTATCACATTCCTTGGAGATTTCATCTGTGCGGCCTCTTTCAGGAAAGAAAGCTGCGATCGGTCACCACATTTGCCGATGGCTCTCAATGCTTCAGCCTGAGCAAGATAGCTATCGTCTTCTTTAAGCCGTTTCCTGAAAAACGAGATCAGTTCCGCCTCTTCATAGTCCCCGAGAATTCCTAAGGCAGCCACTCTGACGCTTGAGTTTGGGTCTCTGCATTTATCCTTGAACAGGTCGATATGATTCCTCTTTTTGAGCATCCCGAGTGTTTCGACAGCGCTTTTTCTCACAGCCCAAAATCCGTCATTTCGAGCCCTATCGATTAAGGCATTTATGGCCCGGGAATCGTCCTCAAATTTGGCGAGCTCAGAAGCCGCCCAGCCCCTCCCGATAACATCATCGTTTTGGAGTTGGTAGAGCAGTTCATCCAGACTTTTTTCGAATGCCCATTCCTTCAAGAGATAATTTCCTTCGTCAAACCGGACCAAGAGCGGCTTTGTATTGACCGGGAATTCGAAGACCTGTTCTTTCTGTTTTATCCATACTTTTTCAGATATTCTCTTTTCTGGTGTGGTGATTCCGATGATCACCGGGATCGTGTAAACCGGTATTCCCTTGGATGTGTCCTGAGTTTGAACAACTTTGAGCATGAGTTTTTGACTGTCCTTGTCCCAGTTGGTGCTGATATCGAATTCCGGATGCCCCGGTTTGAAGATATACTGCTCGAAGAACCAGTCCAGGTTCTGTCCTGTGACTTCTTTTACGGCAATCATAAAATCATGGGTATCGACGGCCTGAAACTCGTGTTTGTGCAGGAAGTATTTGAGAGTCCTGAAAAAAGGTTTGTCTCCCAGGATAAATCGGAGCATGTGGAGAACGCAGGCGCCTTTGGGATAGGTGTGGCTGTCAAAATTATCTTGCGGGCGGTTATACCTGTCGAAAACAATAGGGCGAATGTATCTTGTATGGGCTTCTCTTAGATACTGGTTCTTTTTACCCAGGAGCGCATACGCGCCTTCATTTTCTCCTTTATCATGCCGCGTCCAGAGATAATCGCAGTACGTGCCAAAGCTTTCGTTCATCCAGGTTTCAGACCATGTTCGTAAAGTGATCAGGTCTCCCCACCATTGGTGGGCGATTTCGTGGGCGATGATTCTTTGCCAGGAAAAATCCTGTTCAGCCCGTTTGTCATGGATCACTCCTTGGCCGAGAAGAGTCGCCGTTGTGTTCTCTGCACCGCCACCCATTCGAGGAGATGTGACCTGCGCGTATTGTGCCCAGGGGTATTCATATCCGAACAGTTTGTTGAAGAAATCAATCATGGAGGGGGTCTTTTTGAAAATCCATTTCGCATCTTCCACGTCCTTTTCATAGACCCAGTAGGTGACGGGAAGGGATCCAAGAGAATCTTCGATAACAGCAAACGGTCCGATAGCCAGCATGAAGAGATAGGTGGAGTGGGGAAGCTCTTGCGACCAGTGATAGGTTTTCGTCCCGTTCTTCTTATCTTCTTTGACACTGACCAGCTTTCCGTTGGAGAGAACTTTATAATCATTCTTGACGGTGATGATCATCTCATTGGTCGCTTTATCATGGGGGAAATCATAGCAAGGAAACCAGTGGTGAGCGTTTTCCGGCCAGGAGACGGTTGAAACCATCCGGGGATTGCTGGGACTTTCCTCGTCAAAGAAAAGGCCCGCCTTCGGATCAGTGGCATGGTAATTGACTGTGAAGGTCACTGTCTCACCGTACCCATAAGTTCTCGACAAATTAACTATGATGTGTTTTTCTCCCTGCTTGAATTTGAGGGGATTGTTCCTGGAGTCGAATACAGCCGTGACAACCAGATCTTCAGCATCCAGCCGGCATTCTCTGAAATTGTCTCTTAAAGGAGACAGAGTGATCTGGTTTTCTCCCTCGAAATGTTTTTTGTCTAAGTCGAAAGTCAGAGCAATCCGGTAATGTTTAGCGTCAAAATCCCGGCTCCGCTCGCTCTGGAGGGGTCTTTGATAGACATCGATCTTTTGGGCGTTCAGAAAAAAAGACAAAGAAAGCAGGATGACGAGAATCGAAATGAGTTTTTTCATGATGAAACTCCTTAGAAACAATTATCCTGAATTATTCGAATTATATGGTGTCGGCATATTTTATGAATAATTCAGTCTATTTCTTTTTCATTAACGCTTCGATCTCAGCCAAGGCCCTGGGGATTCCGCGTGAAAGATTCTCATAGCCGTTTTCCGTGATCACCACCGTATCCTCAAGCCGGATTCCCATTTCCTGATCAGGGTAAGGGATGTTGATATCGCAGGCAAAGACAAACCCCGGACGCAGAACTTCATCCGGACCGGCAAAGGTTCCCATGGGATCATGGGTGGCCAGGCCGATTGAATGGTTGTACCCTCCATACCGGATCAGGCCCCTGAATTTCCGGTCATCAGCGTCATAACCATTTTTGACAAGGAATTCTTTTACTTTCTTCCCTACATCCTTGAATGTGATGCCTGGCCGGTAATTGTCCATACAGGTTTTCCGGATGCCGTAGGACATTTCATAGATTTTCTTCTGCTCCGGCGAAAACTTTCCGTTGGCTGGAAAGGTGGAGGAGATATCCGCATTGTAGTAACCGTATTCGGGTCCCGCATCCAGGATGATGAAATCCCCGTTCTCGAGTATCCGGTCATGCTTGTGGTAATGACCGAAAGCATGGTTGGGGCCAGACATCAATATGACGTAAAAGGCCAGCTCTTGGGCTTTTTCCTTTTTACAGACATACTCGAACAGAGCCGCCAGTTCTTTTTCCGAAACTCCAGGGCGTGTCGCTTTTATTAATTCGATGTGGGCCTTGACTCCGATTTGGGCCGCTTGACGCAAGAGCTCGATCTCTGCCGGCGACTTTATCTTACGAAGGTCCCAGACCAGAGGAGAACAGTCTTTGACCGTGATATGGGGAAATTTTTCCTTCAATCGCTTCACAAATTGGAGCTCGCGTGTCAGCCTTCCATCCCACATATTCATAGTCATAGTATTCTGTAAGGCACGAAATTTTTCATTGGTGTTCTCCCGGCTCAGCTCCTCGGGCCTGAACATCGTGTAAAAAACATCGGTCTGCAGGCTCAGTCTCGAAAGAGTGGAAGACAGCCGCTCAATCGGCAAAACATTCTCTATCCCGGTCACTTCTTCGGGTTGGCGCACGAGCTCAAGAGAGATGCCTTCTCCCCGGGCTTCTCGTTCACTGATCGAGAAGAAAAGAGTACTCTCTTTTCTCCTCCCGTCCATGACCAGGACAGCATTTGGAATCTCCACGCCAGTGAAATAGAAGAAATCGCCGTTTTGCAAGAACTGTTTGTCCGATACGGGAGTCGTCGCACCGAGAATTATTGTCACTCCATCTGATGTATTTTCCATGAATTTGATTCGCCTCGCCGCATGCTCGGATTTTTCAAACCAGCTTCCTGCAATGAGGGGCTGTATGATTAAAAACAAGAGGATGATGTTCATTGAGACCAGAATTTTTTTATTCACTTGTTACCTCCGATTGCCGAGGAAAGGTTAACCCTATTGAACAGAGAAGTGAAAATAGGGCTCCATTCCATTTTGTGTGGGTAATTTTATGAGTAAAATACACGGAAATGGTTTCGCTCCCTTCAGATTTTTCACGCCATTCCCTCAACCTCTCTCTCGGCACTTGCGTAACTCCGCACGCAAGACATATTACTTCGAACTGGATGTCCGTGTGAAGTTATTTTTCACCAGGTCGATCCTCTCGTGCTCAAACATACTCGGCGGCCGATTTCATCGGCTTCCCTCGATGGACGATTCGGGAAGGCTAAATCTTCAAGGTCGCTCCTTCCTTTCCCCTGTATTTCACCCACACAATATGAAAGAAAAGCATAAAAAGTGATTTCTGTTCTGTAAATTTACCACTTTTTTCTATTGGCTAGATAGCTTTCATTTCCGACCCATGACATAATAATAGTAGGACTAAGTTAATAAAAAATTGTGAAAGTTACAATTGAATTTTTCCATCTAAGGGATATTTCGGAGAGGAACACTCGCTCTTTACTCATATCTTGTTCAAACAAATTTATAAAATGAGTATCCTAACAGGGAACATTCCTAATAACGTATTGACACATAAAATAACAACAGGTAAAGTGATGTTCTTATCATGAGTAAAAGAGAAACATTTTCTCGCTGGGGGATCATCTTTGCCGGCATCGGTATGGCCATTGGCACGGGCAATCTCTGGCGTTTCCCCCGTATTGCCTCCCAGTACGGCGGCGGAGCTTTCATGATCGCCTGGATTGTGTTTCTCTTCATCTGGGCTATTCCTCTTTTAACCGTGGAACTGGCTCTGGGCAAAAAGATAAGAATGGGCGTTATCGGGTCGTTCGGGAAAATGATGGGGCGAAAATATGCCTGGATGGGAACATTCGTGGCTTTTGTGACAGCCGCGATCACATTTTATTATGCGGTCGTTACAGGCTGGTGCATCAAATACTTATTCGCCACCTGTTTTCAAGGATTGATCCGGAAAGAGCCGATCGAATACTGGGAGACTTTCTCTTCTTCCTGGGAACCGGTAGGCTTCCACTTCTTAGCCATTTTCATCGGCTGTTCCATCATTTATTTCGGAGTCGTCAAGGGAATAGAGAGAGCGAACAAGATTCTCATCCCCTCTCTGTTTGTACTCCTTTTGATCGCAGTGGGACGGGCCCTCACTCTTCCCGGTGCTGTGCAGGGCTTAAACTTCTTGTTCTCTCCGAATCTCTCCCAACTGGGAAACATCAAGGTCTGGCTGAATGCCTTGAGCCAGGCAGCCTGGTCTACCGGGGCGGGTTGGGGTTTGATGTTAACCTTGGGAGTCTACTCCCGGAAGAAAGAAAACTCGCTGCTGACCACAGCCACACTGGGGTTCGGCAACAATATGGCTTCACTCCTGGCCGCCGCAGCCGTGATTCCCACGGTTTTTTCTTTTTTTGCCGGCCAGAATTTAGCCCAGGAGAAAGTGCTGGATATCATGAAACAGGGAAACGAAGGATTGACCTTCAAATGGATCCCCATCCTGTTTTCCAAAATCCCATCAGGGAATTTCTTCTTAGCGCTTTTCTTCCTGGCACTGTGCTTTGCGGCATTTTCCTCCCTTATTACTCAGCTGGAGTTGATTTCCCGGATTTTCATGGATACAGGACTCACAAGGAAAAAGGCAGTGGTCATTGTGGGCATCTGTTGTTTTGCTCTGGGACTTCCTTCTGCCCTGAGTATGGGTTTTTTCAACAACCAGGACTGGGTTTGGGCAATGGGGCTGGTGGTGAGCGGTTCCTTCTTTCTCGTTCTTGTGCTCAAGGTCGGACCGAGAAAAATCCGTGAAGAGATCATTACCCGGCCAGAACACAAAATCAGATTGGGCCGGTGGTTTGATTTTCTGGTGACTTTTTTCCTCCCCGTCCAGGTAATTGCCATGCTAGCCTGGTGGTTCTGGGACAGCTATTCTACTAGCCCTGGAAACTGGTGGAATATATTTTCAAAGACATCGATTGGAACCGTGCTCTTCCAGTGGGCCGCCGCTCTTGGTGTTTTCATAGTATTTAACAAGCTCATCACTAAAAGGCTTTATTTGGATAAAAATGACGATTGAAGCTCTAATCACCATGGTTCTGATCTTCGGAATCTGTCTGGGGGGATTTATTCTGTTCCTCTATCTTTCCTCTAAAGAGAATTAATCTATTTTTTCTTGCGTCTATCCAGGTCTTCCTGAATGAACTTTTGGGCTAATTCATCCGAGTCACCATAAAACTCCTGAAGTCGTTTCAGCTCTGTCTTCAATTCTTGAACGACACCAGCATAGTCCGGGTTATCGTACACATTGTTTAGTTCCTTCGGATCTTTTTCCAGGTCATACAGCTCCCAGGCATCAATATCATGGTAGAAGTGCATCAGTTTGTAACGCTTGGTCCGGACTCCGTAATGCCGCTTGGCCATGTGCACGGCCGGGTATTCGTAGTAATGATAGTAGATGGATTGGCGCCAGTCTCTAGCCCTTCGATCCTGCAAAAGCCTTCCCATGGAACGTCCCTGCATGTCTTCTGGAATGTCCACACCAGCAAGATCGAGGAAGGTGGGTGCGAAATCGAGGTTAGAGACCAGCTCGTCGTTCATAGATCCAGGCTTGATGGCGCCGGGAAAGCGGGCGACGAGTGGCATGCGCAGGGATTCTTCGTACATGAACCGCTTATCGAACCAGCCGTGATCGCCCAGGTAGAAGCCCTGGT
>CAZSGR010000063.1:0-4128 GCA_964606185.1 uncultured Eubacteriales bacterium | reverse complement strand
TCGTACATGAACCGCTTATCGAACCAGCCGTGATCGCCCAGGTAGAAGCCCTGGTCTGAGGTGTAGAGGATGATCGTGTTTTCCGCCAGGGCGGATTTGTCCAGATAGTCCAGGACACGGCCGATGTTTTCATCCACGGCCGCAATACACCCCAGATAGTCCTCCATGTATCTCTTGTATTTCCAGCGAACCAGCTCTTCGCCTTCCGGTTTTTCCCTCTCGAAGGCTTCCCTTTTCGGCCCGTAAGCGGCTTCCCAGGCCGCTTTCTGTTCTTCGTTCAGACGAGCGGGTGGAGGTCCCATTTTCAGATCATATTCATTCTGCATGTGGTCGCGGAGAGTCATCTCCTGTTCGGATGCTGCGGTGGAGCGTGTTGAATAATCGTCAAACAGTGTATCCGGTTCAGGGAATTTGACTTTGTCATATTTTGTCAGGTGGCGGGGAGCCGGCTGCCAGTTGCGGTGAGGCGCTTTGTGGTGGAGCATCATCATAAAAGGCCTGGTCTTGTCGTGCCTGTTCTCGATAAAGTCGAGAGCGATATCCGTGACAATATCCGTGACATAGCCTGGATACTGTTTTCTCTCGCCCATCTCGATGAGGTCCGGATTGTAGTAGTGCCCCTGTCCGGGAAGGACGTTCCAGTAATCGAAGCCCGTCGGGTCGCTTTTGAGATGCCACTTGCCGATCATGACTGTCTGGTACCCGGCCTGCTGGAGGAGTTTGGGAAATGTTTGTTGCGTGCCGTCAAACCTCAGCGCGTTGTCCCGCAGGCCATTGAGATGACTGTGCTTTCCGGTCAGGATTACCGCGCGACTGGGAGCGCAGATGCTGTTGGTGCAGAAGCAGTTCTCGAATTGGATCCCCTCTTTCGCGATGCGGTCGATATTCGGAGTTGTGTTGATTCGGCTTCCGTAGCAGCTCATGGCATGGGAGGCATGGTCGTCACTCATGATAAAAAGGATGTTAGGTTTTTTGGCCCAGGCTTTTTTTCCACCCAAACAGCCGGGAACAGCCAGTGAGGCCACTCCCAGACCAATGGTTTGCACGAATTGACGTCTTTTCATCGGAGTACTCCTTAAAGAAATTCCTGATTGAGTCGGTTTCTTTCCTAATACCCAATACCATAATGGAATTTCGTTATCAATTGAAAATATTATAATTTTCAACCATTCCACTTTCTTTGTTAAATGGGTTTGAAATCGGATGGCATTTGTGGTATTCACACTTCGAAAGAATCTTGTTGGATTTGTGGAGTTTTCCAGCAATGTGGCAGAATGTTCATGAATGACTTCGAGGCTGTTGGATGGGAAAAAGTGAAGCCGGAAGATTTCATGGAATCTCCGTATGGGGGAGAAAAAAATCTAATTTAAAAAAGGGAGAGTCAGATGACTGCCAAACTGATCAAAGGAAAAGAGATTCGAGAGGAGATTCTGTCTGAGATCAAAGCCGAGGTGGATAAAATAAAAGAGGAGCACGGCGTCGTCCCCGGGTTGGTGACCATTCTGGTCGGAGAAAATCCCGCTTCGGTCTCGTATGTCACTGGAAAGATCAGAACAGCCAATAGCTTGGGTTTCAAGGAAGTCCAGGTCAACAAGCCCGAAACCATCACTGAAGAAGAACTGTTTGCCCTGGTGGATAAATACAACAAAGATGAAACAGTCCATGGCGTTCTGGTCCAGCTCCCGCTCCCTGACCACATCAACGAAAAAAAGGTGATCAATGTCATCGACCCGGATAAGGATGTGGATGGATTTCATCCGGTGAACATGGGAAGGCTTGTCATCGGCGGTTCCGAAGTGAAGTTTCCTCCGTCCACACCTGCAGGAATTCAGGAGATGATCAAGCGGGCCGGCGTGAAAACAGAAGGAGCGGAGGTCGTCGTGGTCGGCCGCTCGAATATCGTGGGCAAGCCGATTGCCATCATGCTGCTCCAGAAGCAGGAATATGCGAACGCCACGGTGACCGTGATCCACACCCGGACCAAGGACATGGCCTCTCATTGCAAACGGGCGGATATCCTGATCGTGGCCGCCGGAGTCCAGGGCTTGGTCAAGCCGGAATGGATCAAACCCGGGGCCTGTGTTATCGATGTCGGCGTAAACAGAGTCGGGACCAAGATCAGCAAGAAGACTGGCCGGGAAGTGGCTATCCTGAAAGGAGATGTGGATTTTGACGCGGCTAAAGAAATTGCGGGCTGGATCACTCCTGTGCCGGGGGGTGTCGGACCCATGACCATCACCATGCTCATGAGAAACACTCTAAACGCCTTGAAGTACAAGCTGGGAATCGCCTAATTTTTCCCTTCTTAAACGTCTCTCATCAGTGGATGTTGATGATATAAATCCGGCCTCTTCAATCCATCTCCTCTCTGTTTCCTGATTATATCCGGATTTTAAGCTTCAATTTTGGCCAACTTAACCAGCTTTTTATGCGAACGGTGCAATAGCCAGGCAATGAGCATTCCCCACAGAAAATTGGAGCTGGTGGTTTCGACAAAGTGGACGAGACGCACCATTCCGGGCATGTAGGGATTCGGAGGGATGTGCTGGGAGTTCATGACCAAGGCAAATATAAGGCCAAGTGTCACCGCTGTTTCCCGGATTGAGCCTTTCATCATTCGGATAACCGGGAGGGCGACCAGAACCCAGACAGCTCCCCTCGCCATCTGCCAGAATACCAGCGCCGAATTTGTGTTGAAAAGACCGTGTATGAATTGAAAGAACGGAGGGAGGACAGTCGAGCCAGAGTAGAATTCCCGGACAGCGGGAAACTGCCAGGCCACAAAATAACCGAACAAGAGATACAAAAACGGGTAGACGATGAGACTGAGAACAAGGAATTTAAGTATGAATTCACCTCTGGGCATGATGAGTCTTGTATTCGGGGCTTCCGGAGGTTCTTTTTGTGGTTTCATCCTGCCCAGGATGAGCACGGCAATAAGGGCGAAAAGAAAGGCAGAAATAACTCCGCCGATGAGCTGGGCATAGACCAATCTGACGGGGATTTTCAAGCTCGCTTGAAACAGGATCGCTTCGACTCCTCCCATGAAAAATTGAACGACATAGTGCACAAGCGCCACAAAGACGATGAGTTTGATTCCGTGCCATCGGGAGCGAAGAATGGGATACATGATTACAGCGGTGTTAATGAAGCAGACGGCAGCCATGGCCAGAAGGAAACCTGCTGAGGCTTCAGACGTTGAATCCGTGTCTCCCATGAATAGAGATGTCATGATTCCCATGGTTATCAACCAGAGAATGAGCATGATTACGGAGAGGGCGATCCATTGGCCGACAATGCGAAAGATCGTTTTGAGCTCTATCGGAACCTCCTGACTTATTTTTTCCTGGATTCTTTTTTCTTTGTGTTCTCCAGGGCAAAGAAGGCATCCCCTGCCTTTTTAAGCACCTTGGCTATTTCTTCATTAGAGATGTTGGTGAGAACGCCGCTGTAGAGGAGGACGGCCAGTCCATGGGTGAAGATCCAGCTCATGAGAGCCACATCGTTGAGCTCTCTGGGTGTAATCTTCCTGAAATAATCAAGGGCCAAGTCACGCAGCTCTTTTGGAAGCCTCTTTTTTAGCTCCTTCATCTCCTGACCGGAGACCGGCTCTGGCCGTTCGAAGTAAAGAAACCTGAAGAGATGAGGGAGGTCCCGGGCGAAAAGGATGTAACCTATGGCCGAGTTGAGGAAGGGATTATCGGTGTATTGGTCGAGCTGGTACTCATGCATGTCTTTTAAGGTTCGTGATTTGCATTCTTTTTCGATTTCTTCCATTGATTCCACAGTGGAGTATATAGGCATTGTCGAGGCGTTAAGCTGTTTAGCGATGCTCCGAGCTGAGACATGCGCCCATCCCTTTTCCTTCAAGAGGGCAAACGCGGCCTCATATATTCTTTCTTTTGTGAACTTTGTTTTTGGAGGTGACATCTATTTTCTCTCCAGTGCATGTATTAATTTAGATATAACATATGTAATATAACGTATGTTATTATTTATTTCAAGTGTAAATGTGAATTTTTTTAAAAAGGCAAATCTTTTATAAGTCTTTCCCGTTTTTCCTCCTCTCAATTCGCCTGCATTATTCATAAAATCTGCCGATACCATAGTCAAAACATCTGAATAAGG